>NZ_QRGP01000003.1 GCF_003367235.1 Sphingorhabdus pulchriflava | reverse complement strand
CAGATGCGGCGGACGAGGTGGAGGGCGGCGATACCGGAAGCGAAGATGCGCTGGAGGAGTTCGACGAGCAACGCCTTGCGGCGTGAGCGGGGAGCGGGCGGCAATGTGCCGCCCGCTCTTGTCTGCGCCGCGCGCGCCACAAAGCCCCGTCCGGCAGAGCCGGACGGGGCTTGAGTGCTTGGTCATTTTGGGGTGGGGTTGGGGCGCGAACACGACCGGATGATGTCGATGCCAATCTCCGCCCGCGAATAGGCGGGCGGATCGGGGCGGGCGGGATGTAACGCTAACCGAGTCCGTCGCCGCCTTCCTGCGGTCTGCGCCAGTGGCCCTGTCACTGTCAGCCACGGCAACCCGGCGCGACGGGGCGTTTCCATTCCCTGCCCTGTCGGCAGAATGTCACAACTCCAGCCGGCAATCTCATTATCGGGTTACGCCAGCGGGTGCGCCAGCCAGACATTGAACGCGCCAACCGATCATTGCCAAATCTCCTTGCGCGCGACGGCCAGAACCGCGCTCACCCACGGCCTCGTCAATGGCTTTGGTTGCCAGCGGACGGCTGCGCCTCTTGCCCCTTGCTGCAACGGGGCAGCCCAAAGTTTCTTCCCCTGGGCTGCGCCCATTCCTCGCGGGACAAGAAACCCCGGTCTGCCCCGTCCTCCACTGCGTTGCGGCCCTGCGGGTGCAGCAGTGCAAGCCCCTGCCTGAAACCAGCCATCGAGGCCGCGAATGAGCGCGGGGTTCGACCAACACGAAGGAACTGAATCATGGCAAATATCGGCACATTCAAAAAGTCCGGCGACACCAACTACACCGGCGAGATCGTCACGATGAGCTTGCAGAAGAAGAACGTCACCATTGTCGCCGAGGAAGCGAGCGAGAATGAAAACGCCCCGTCGCACCGGGTGTTCGTGGCCAAGGCCGAAATCGGTGCCTGCTGGCAGAAGACCTCCAAGGAAGGCCGCGACTATCTCTCGATCAAGCTCGACGATCCCAGCTTCAACGCCCCGATCTTCGCCAGCCTGTTCGCCGATGAAGATGGCAAGACCTTCAACCTGATCTGGTCACGCGCCCGCACCTCGAACGGCCACTGACCATCGCACCAAAGCCTCGCCCGGTTCTGCCGGGCGGGGCTTCGCGGTGCTTATGCGGTGTGAGACTAAACCGGAAATCCAACGCTATTGCGCTTTGTGGCCATCCACCCTACTTTCCAGATTGTTCGGCGATAGCCCGCATACCCACCTGTCGGGATGCCCTGATGCAGCTTTGCAGCTACTCTGGTATCCACGTTTTGAGGCCATCCGGTCTCTTGGCTGACAACCCCTCTCAAGAGGGTTTGTGGTTTGCCGAGCAAGTAGATGAGGGAGGTGCTTATGACTGAAAAGCCACGCACCGGCCTTGATCGCGAAAAGATTCTACTCTGGACGGCAATCTTCGGATTGCTCAAAGTAGTAGCTGAAATCGCGATCAAGGCTGTCAGCTATGCCCGTAGCAATCCCCAATTTCGACTACAGCTATCTCCGCAAGGGTAAGCCGGTATTCGTGCCAACCAATATTGGCCGTCGAATTGGAAATGAGGTTAAGAAAGCGGTCGAGGACGCTTACTCGTTCGACCCGATCTATTTCCACCTGCGGCGTGGTGGCCATGTCGCCGCTATGCACCATCATCGCGACAATCACTTTTTCGCGCGCATCGACATTTCCAATTTCTTCTACAGCATTTCCCGACGGCGGGTGCAAAGTGCGCTGGACCGCATCGGGATCGGCAATGCTCGATTCTACGCGCAATGGTCGACAGTCGTTAGTCCGTATGCCGACCCGCGATTTGCCTTGCCCTACGGCTTTGTGCAGTCACCTATCTTGGCTTCCCTCGTGATTGCTACGTCTGACATTGGGGGGCAACTGCTGGGTCTTCCTGCGAGTATCAAGGTTGGCGTGTATGTGGACGACATTTCTCTTTCATCGGACGATGAGGCCGGACTCCAGCAAGCCTACAATACTATTTTGGGAGCGATTGCCGCAGACGGACTTGCCGTCAGTCCGGCCAAACTCCGACCACCAGCGGACATGATCGACATTTTTAACTGTGACTTGGCGCACGGCATGGCGAGTGTCAGGGACGACCGGGTCAATGCCTTCCTCACTAGCAATCCCTCACAGGACGCAGAAAACGCATTCGTCGCCTACTGCGCTTCGGTCGAGATGGGGAACCAAACTTAGGTGTGACGGGCTCGATGCGCTATTGCTCGTTTTTCGAGAAGACTCAGGTTGGCTGAGGGTGCATTAATTCCGCGCCCGTCTTCGCCCTGCAAAGAGATTTGCCGACTGGATTCCAGCGGCAAAGTCTGCACCGGCTGCAGTCGCACACTTGGCGAGATCGCCGAATGGGGGAGCGCGACCGCCAGCCGTCAGCACGAAATAGTGCGGCGATCCTCGGCCCGCATGGGAACTCTTGCTTCCCATCCTGCCTGAAACTTCAAACCCCCAAGCGCACCCAAAGCTCCTTATTGTCAGAAGTTGAAACCCGCTTTGGGTGCGCTTGTCTTAGGGGGTTTGTCTGATTTGTCTTTAATGCAGGATATGCCTAGCGGCGCGTGTTGTCATACATTGCCCTTGTTTTACGCGGGCATGTCTGATGGCGACAAATCACTTTGCGAACACGGCGATGCTCAGCATCCGGCTCGACGCCGATGCGCTCGCTGCGTTCGACAGGGTGGCGGTCGGGCGTGGCGGACGCAGCGCGATGGTGCGGCAGATGATCGAACGGACATTGCAAGAGTGCGATCAGCGGCCTCTCATTGACCGCCCGGAGGGCGCGTCGCGCAATCGCGTTTCACTCCGGTTTACCGATGTCGAGATTGCCGTGATCGAGGTTCGGGCGGCGCAGCGTTCGACTGATCGCGCCGGGTGGATCAAAGCATTGGTGCGCCGCCACCTCGCATTGAAATCACGGGTCGATGACGGGCTGCTGGCCGAACTCGCACCGATCAGAATGCAGTTGCTGCGTATCGGCCGCAATCTCAATCAGGCGATGAAGGCTGCTAATGCCTCGATGCTTGAAACCGGCGACAAGCAGATCGAACCCGAGCTGCGACGGATCGCCGACATGCGTATGGAAATCTCCGAGCAGGTGACAGCCGTTGGCGATGCCATGCGCGGCGATGTTAGCTACTGGACAGTGCCGGACTGATGGGTCTGGAATCCGCCCTGTGGGAAGCGACGCGCCCCGCCTTCCGGGTGCGCTACATCCATGACCCCGCCAATTCGTCGCGCGTCCCGCTCTATGCCAGCTACGGTTTTGCCACTGGCTCGACCGCACGGGCCAAGCTGGCGCGGATCGTCCGCAAGGCCCCCGAGGTGGTGGTCAAGGTCACGGGTCGCCAGCGCGGCGGTCGCCATGTCAAAGCCCATCTCGACTATATCGGACGCAAGGGCGAGCTTGGGATCGAAACCCGCGACGGCGAAATCCTTACGACCAAGGAGGACATCGGCGAACGCGCGGCGGAGTGGAGCGACACGCTGCAATGGCGTTCGCGGCCTACGGTGTCGTCGGTGTCACTGATCTTCTCGATGCCCGCAGGAACCGACCCTGAAAAGGTGCTGGGTGCCGTTCGGGCGCTAGCCCATTCGGAGCTGAGCGACAATCACGATTATGTCCTGGCGCTCCACACCGACACGCCGCGCCCCCATGTCCATCTGACGGTGCAGGCCGAGGGGCTGGATCGAACCCGCTTCAATCCCCGTCCGGTTCAGCTCAATCGTTTCCGCGAACGCTTCGCCCGTGAGTTGCGAGCGCGGGGAGTAGCAGCAGAAGCAACACCGCGACGCGCTCGCGGACAGGGCATCGCCGGATCGAGCATGGCTCTGGTCAAATTGCGGGCGAGGCTGCGAACCGAAGGGAGCCGGCAGATTGCCCAATCCGACCGCCGCACCAACGAGCAAGCCATTGCAGTCGCAAGGGGCCAGGATCAATTACCGCCGTTCATCGCAGCCGGCACATTCCGCTGGCAGGAGATACGCCGCGCTTATGAACAAACCGCGTCGGCGCTGGACGCCACCGGGCAAGCCGAAGACCGGGAGCTTGCCAGCGATGTGCGCGCCTTCCTCGACAAGCATCAGGGTATGAATGCCACGCCCGAAGTTTTTGCGGCACACCATGCAAAGCTGTTGAACCGTGCAATGCCTTCGTCAGAAGTCAGCCGGTCAAACGACATAAAACCTCCTGACGACGGACGAAGCCGCTGACTGGATCGTGTAGATTCAACCGTTCGGCCAGCCCAGATCAGCATAAGCTCACCTGTGCAAGCTCTCCTCATCCCCGCATGGTTCGGTCTCGGTCTGGATTGTCGCGTGGTGGATTGCAAACCGCGTTTCGAGCATTTCGGTCAGCGTGCGGCGGACGGTTTCAGCGTTGCCTCCATCCGCAACAGCGACGTGCGCCGTCAGGCTAGCATCGTCTCCCGCCACCGACCAGAGATGCAGGTCGTGAACGCCGGTCACGCCAGCGACCTCTCCCATTGCTGCGCGAATGGCTTTCAAATCGAAACCGCGTGGAACGCCTTGCAAGAGGATATGGGTCGTGTCGCTCAAGAGCGTCCAGGTGCGCGGCAGCACCCACAGGCCGATGGCGATGGCGACGATGGGGTCGATCCAGTTGAGCTTGGTGAAGTAGATCGCAATCGCCGCTCCGATCACGCCCAGCGAGCCGAGCATATCGGCCCAGACTTCGAGATAGGCACCCTTGACGTTGAGGCTGTCGTCCTTGCCACCGCTCAGGATTCGCATCGAAATCAGATTCACGATCAGACCGATGCTGGCGACGATCAGCATTCCCACAGATTCGACCGGCCTCGGCTCGAAAAAGCGCCCAATGCCCTCGAACAGCACATAGCCCGCGACTGCGAACAGCAGTATCGCGTTGAACGCTGCGGCGAGGATCTCAAATCGGCGGTAGCCAAAGGTGCGCTGGTCGTCTGGCGGACGCTGGCCGATTTTGACCGCCGCCAGCGCGATAGCAAGCGCGGCGCTGTCGGTGAACATATGCGCTGCGTCAGACAACAGCGCGAGGCTGTCGAACACGAACGCCCCAACCAACTCCGCAATCAGGAAGAGCGTGGTAAGCGCGAGTGCTATTGCGAGTCGCTTGGTGCTAGCTCCGGCTCCGTGATTGTGACCGCTATGTCCGCCGGTCTCCGGCACGTCCGCGCCGTGGTTATGTGCCTCGCTCATCGTGCTTCCCCCGTTGAATCGTCGCTATCCAAGACCACCCTTTCGCCAAGCGTCGTCACATCGCTGTAATCGCCCGCTACATGACGCCCGTGCCGTCCGCGCAGCAGCAAATGGCTGATCGCGGGAAGCACGAAAAGGGTGAGCAACGTCGAGGTAATCAGACCGCCGATCACGACGATCGCGAGTGGCTTTTGCACCTCTGCACCCGTTCCGGTTGCCAGCGCCATCGGGACGAAACCGATGGCCGGAACGATCCCTGTCATCAGAACCGCCCGAACGCGCTCCATCGTCCCTTCGGCGATGGCGGCGTCCACCGGCTTGCCAGCGTCAATCCGCTGGTTGATGCTCGACATCACGACAAGGCCGTTAAGGACCGTCACACCGGACAGCACGATGAAACCAACAGCGGCGGACACCGAGAACGGAAGACCTGTCAGCAGCAGTGAGAACACGCCGCCAGCCAATGCCAGCGGGATCGCGGAATAGACCGCAATCGCCTGTCGCACCCCTCCGAGCGCCATGAACAGGATGCCGAAGATCGCAGCGAAGATGATCGGGATCACCACCGACAAACGCGCCGAAGCGGCTTGCAGGTTCTCGAACTGACCGCCCCATTCGATGAAGCTGCCGCTCGGCAGTTTGACCTGAGCCGCGACCTTTTGCTGGGCCTCGGCGACGAACGATCCCAGATCGTTGCCGCGCACATTGGCTTGCACCACGACGCGCCGCTTGCCGTTCTCACGGCTGACCTGGTTGAGTCCTTCGGAAAAGCCGAACTGCGCCAGTTCGCGCAAGGGAACCGAAGCACGCGCACCACCTTCACCCGGCAGAAGCACCGGAAGGGCTCCAACCGCGTCGAGGTCGTCTCGCGTCGTATTGGCGAGGCGAACTACAATATCGTAGCGACGATCGCCCTCGAACACGATGCCCGCTTCACGTCCGCCAAGGGCAGCGGCAACGGTGTCGCTGACGTCCTGCAATGTCAGCCCGTAGCGCGCGATGGCGTCACGGTCGAACTTGACATCGAGGACGGGAAAGCCGGCCGTCTGCTCGACTTTGACATCGGCTGCGCCCGGAACGGTGTTCAGGACACCCGCGACCTGCTGGGCGATGCGGCCCATCTCGTCGAGATTGTCGCCGTAGAGCTTGATCGCAATGTCGCCCCTGACGCCCGCAATCAATTCGTTGAAACGCAACTGGATGGGCTGGCTGATTTCGAAGGCATTGCCGACCAGCGGCTTGAGCTTGTTTTCCACCCGCTCGATAACGTCTTCCTTGGTTTCGACGCCATCGGGCCATTGGTCACGCGGTTTCAGGATGATGAAAGTGTCCGAGGCATTGGGCGGCATTGGGTCACTCGCGACTTCCGCTGTCCCGGTTTTGGAATAGATCAGAACCACCTCGGGCAGCGATGCCACGGCTTTTTCCACCTTCAACTGCATGGCCTGCGAGGTGTTGAGCGATGTCGAGGGAATCCGCAGCGCCTGCATCGCAAGATTGCCCTCGCCCAGCACCGGGATGAACTCGCTCCCCAGGAAGGTGAACACAAAGATGGCGGCAGCAAAGGTGCCTCCCCCTGCGCCGATCCACGGCCAAGGCCGCTCGATGACGCGCTTGAGGACAGGCTCATAGCGTTCCTTCGTCCAGGCGATTGCCTTCACTTCCTTCTCTGCAACCTCGCCACGAATGAGCAGTGCGATCATGGCGGGGACGAAGGTTAGCGAGGCGATGAACGCGCCGCCAAGCGCAAGCATGACGGTAATCGCCATCGGCGAGAAAGTTTTGCCCTCAACACCAGTGAAGGTGAGCAAAGGCACGAAGACGAGGAAAATGATGGCCTGACCATATAAGGTCGGCTTGACCATCTCGCGCGATGCCTCGAACACTTCGTGCAGTCGCTCGGTCAGCGTAAGCAAGCGGCCTTCGTGGTGCTGTCGCTCGGCTAGCCGTCGTAAGCAGTTCTCGATGATGATGATCGAGCCATCGACGATCAGCCCGAAATCGAGCGCGCCAAGGCTCATCAGATTGCCCGACGTGCCGGTGAGATTCATCCCGGTTCCCATGACAAGGAACGAGATCGGGATAACCAAAGTCGCGATCAGCGCGGCGCGGAAATTGCCCAAGAGCCAGAACAGCACGACGGCGACCAATAAGGCCCCTTCGATGAGGTTCTTCTCGACCGTGCCAATCGTTGCATCGACCAACTCAGATCGGTCGAGAACGGTTTTGACCGTGATTCCGGGCGGAAGCGATTTGGTCACTTCGTCCAGACGCTCGGCAACGTCGGAGGCGACGATCCGGCTATTGCCGCCCGCCAACATGAGCGCGGTGCCAATGACAATTTCATGGCCGTTCTGTGAGGCCGAACCGGTGCGCAGCTCGCCACCAACTTTGACATTAGCGACATCGCGGACAGTGACGGGCACGCCGCCACGACTGGCGACCGCGGCACGTCCGATTTCATCCACCGTGCGGATGCGGCCATCGGCGCGGACCAGAAATGCCTCGCCGCCGCGTTCGACAAAGTTTGCACCGACCGAGATATTCGCCTTTTCCAAGGCTTCGGCCAGTTCGGAAAAGGAAATGCCGTAGGTCGCCATTTTCGAGGCATCGGGCTGAACGACAAACTGCTTCTCAAAGCCGCCGATGCTGTCGATACCGGCGATGCCCGAAACCGTTTTCAATTGCGGGCGGATCACCCAATCCTGCACCGTTCTGAGATAGCCGAGCTTGGCCACGTCGTCGGTAAGGACTTCACCTGAAGGTGTCATAAACGACCCGTCGGGTTGCGGCCCCGGCTTTCCGGCAATCCGGGGCGCCTCCTTGGTGCCGGGCTTCTCGAAATCGACCACATACATCAACACTTCGCCAAGGCCGGTCGATACCGGCCCCATCTGCGGCTCCGCGTCTGCGGGCAATGCCCCCTTGGCCTGGTTCAATCGCTCGGCAACTTGCTGCCGGGCAAAATAGAGATCGGTATGGTCCTCGAATATCACCGTGACTTGGCTGAAACCGTTTCGCGAGATCGAGCGCGAACTTTCAAGGCCGGGAATCCCCGCCATCGCTGTCTCGATCGGGAATGTGACTAATCGCTCGATGTCTAGCGGCCCCAGATTCGGCTCGATCGTGTTGATCTGCACTTGCTTGTTGGTGATGTCCGGCACCGCATCAATGGGCAGCTTCATCAACTCGTTCAGGCCGTAAGCGGAAATGATCAGGGTGAGGATGACCACGCCCCAGCGAAAGCGGATTGCCGCATCAAGAAGTTTTTCGATCATCTCAATGCTCCGCCTCGCCCTTGCCGATTTCGGCTTTGAGGAGGAAGGCACCCTTGGTCGCAACGACCACACCGGGTTTCAATCCGTCAATGATCTCTATCCTGCCACCGCCACGCTGGCCGGTCACAACCGTCGTTGCCTGAAAACCCTTGGCAGTCTGGACGAAGACGACTTCCTTGCCCTCTACGGTTTGCACCGCTTCTTCGGGTAGGCTTATCATCGAGGTCGGAGCCGCTCCTGCTGGCACAATGCGAACTCGCAAACCTTGGCCCGGGGTCAACTGGCCCACGCCCTCGGGCGCAAGGACGATGGTTGCTGTCTTGCTCTCGGGATCGAGACTCGGAGTCGCCGACCGCACAGTGGCATTCACCGTTTCGCCGCCAAGCAGTTCGATCACGGCGCGGTCTCCCGCCCGGATGCGGCGGGCGTCGGCGGGTAGGACCGAGGCATTGATCTGGATCTTGCGGGGATCTGAGACGCGGAACAGTTCCGCGCCAGCGGTGACATAGCTGCCCAGCGTCGCATCGGATTTAGTGATCCGGCCGGAAATCAAGCTGGTCACCGCCAGAAAGCGTCCGTCGCCGGAAATCCTGGCAGCACTTGCGGCCGACTGGGTGCGCCGTACTTCGGCTTCGGCTTCGGCCAGCACGGCTTGCGCCGCCTCCAGGTCCTGCCTCGCGGTCACTCGGGCATCGAACAGGCGCTTTTCGCGGACATAGGCCGAACGCGCGGCGATGGCCCGCGCATTGGCGGTGCTGCGCTCTGCCGCAATCATCGAAGCATCGCGGCTTTCGAGATAGGCAATCGTTTCACCGGCAGCGACACTGTCGCCTAGGCGTTTGGTAATCCGAGTGACGGCTCCATCCGCGCGGGCCGTAAGCACCGCTTCGCCATCAGGTGCCGCCGCAACCACGCCTTGCGCGATGATTTCGGAACCAAGCCCCCCAGCCTGAGTGACTTCGGTCACAATGCCGGCTGCCTTGGCTCGCGCAGCATCCATTTCGATCAGGCCTTCGACGTGGCCTTCCTCCTTTTCTTCTTCGCCATGCTCGGCTCCCGCTACGGGCGCTGTCGCGGCGGTTGGAGCGAACAGGGTGCGGCCCAGCATCACGCCGCCTCCGCCCAGCACGAGAGCCGCAATCGCAACTCCCGCGATCAGTTTTGTTTTGTTGGTGTCGTCGGTCATGGATCAATCCCCTGCGCGCACATTGGCGCGGATCAGTGCGGCGAGCGCACGGGCGCGGTCGAGGCGGGCCTCGATGAGCGCGGTTTTGGCGGTGGTGAGCGCGGCTTGCGCGTCGAGCAGTTCGAGCAGGCTGAACTTGCCCGCGCCGTAGCCGATGCGGGCGAGCCGCACGGCTTCCTCGGCCTGCGCCAGCGATGGCCCGGACAGCGCCTCGACCCGCGCATCGGCGGCCCCAAGCAACATCCGCGCATCATGCTGCGCACGGCGAGCATTGAGCCGAGCTTGAAGAAGCGCGGCTTCGCCAGCGAGCGCGTCCGACTGCGCCGCTTCGATCCCGCCACGATTGCGGTTGCGCACGGGTAACGGAATTGAAAAGCCAGCAACGAATGCCGTCTCGCGCCCGTCATTGATCCGCCGGACACCGCCGCTCGCGGTAACATCGGGCACCGCCTCGGCGCGCGCTACCCTGATGCGCGCTTGTGCCGCATCGCGCTCCGCTGCGGCAAGCTGCTCGTCAAGCGATGGCGTTGCTGGTGGCAATGCGCCGGGTGCGGCTTCGTCGTAAATCGGCGTCGCGGACAGTTCTGGATCGTCGCTGCCGATCAGGTCGGCCAGCAAGCGACGCGCGGCGAGCAATTCGCCAAAGGCGCGGGCTTCCTCGGCCTGTGCTTCGGCCAGCCCGGCCTCGGCGCGGAGCTGACGCAATGGCGGATCGCGTCCGGCCTCGACCAGCACTCTCGCCGTGCGCGCCAATTCGCGGGCCTGGCCGACATTTTCGCGCGCCAGCACGGCGCGATCCTCGGCGGCGCGCAGCTCGGCATGGGCAATGCGAATATCGCGTGCAAGATCGGCCTCGGCTGCGCGGAACGAGAGGAAGGCGAAATCGCGTTCGGACGAAGCGACCGCGACGCGGGCGCTCCGCTTGCCACCCAGCTCGATCCGCTGGCTGATCGCAAGCGTCGTCTCGGTGCTGCGTAGCCCCTGGAATACGCCGGTTCCGGCGAAGTTCTCAACCTCAACGCTGAGTTCGGGATTGGGCGAGGCTCCGGCCTGCCGCGCCCGCGCTTCAGCGGCGGCAGCTTTCGCCTTTGCCTCTGCAATACGCGGCGATTGTTCCGCCCCTTGGGTTAGCGCCTGCGCCAGACTTACGGGTTCGGCCAATGCCGCCCCGCTGCTGGCAATAAGCGCGCCCGCCAGCAAGGCGGCACGCAAAGATAATCTCATCTGGAAACTCCTGAACGCATGACACGAACACGCGAGAGATTACCTCCCGCGCGGCGGCATGGTTCAGGCTAGCGGAGGATCGAGCGGCGGGGCTTGGCTGCGCGAAGTTAGCGGCGTGGTCGCCGCCGGACGCACCAATGCGCCCTTTGATAGGGCGTTCAAATTGATGCGCGGCGCGTCGAGCTGCAACGCAACACTGCAATGATGATGGCTGACCGCGTGACAAGGCATGTCCTTGTCCGCCCCTTGCGAATGCGAGTGGTCAGCGTCCTCGATCTCGTGAACGTCTAGCATTTCGCTGGCATGGACGGGGCTGTTACCGTTGGCATGGGCAACCACCGGCATGACAATAACGCCGAAAAACAGCCCAATTAGAACCAATAGTGAAGGTAATCGACCCCGCATCGAATGCTGCGTAGCAGCATAGGCGTAATGGGGCAAAGATTTCCTCATGCCGAGCGCGCCAACCCCAGCCAGCGCGGCACTTGGCGACAAAAAGCGCGGTAGGCGTCACCAAAGCTGGCTTCAAGGTGCGCTTCCTCGATCCGCACCTGCACGATGCAGGACAGGACAAACAGCACCAGCGCAGACCAGCTCCACCATGTGTCGGACACGATAGCCGCCGACAGGCCGACCAGCATCATACCGACAAAGATCGGATTGCGGCTGAAGCGAAACAGGCCATGCGACACGAACAGCGGCGCGTCGCCTTCGCGGACGCCAACGCGCCATGCCCGGCCCATCTGCATCTGTGCGACGATGACAATAGCGGCACCGGCCAGTGAGACAATTGCGGCCAAAACCGCCAAATTCGTGCCATTGGCAGGGGCAAGCGCAGCCGCAACAAGCAATGCCGCGACGCACAAAGCAAAGCTGCTCCCGGCGATCCGCTGCACGCCCTTGGCCGAAGCGAAAGCCCAGGGACGGTCGCCGGTGGCGCGCCGGATGGCCATCCCGCGAACAAGTGTGGCAACGACAAAGGCGACCATTGCAAGAAAGGGGGCGGAGTGCAGACCGATCATCATGCTTGCTCGACCGCTGCGGGCAAAGCCTTCAACTCGGCGATCGCGTGACGGAATACCTGAAACCCGCCGGTCAATGCCAGCCCCGCCATGATCGAAGCGACAATCAGGTCGGGCCAGGCGCTTCCCGTTCCGAACACGCCAAGCGCAGCCAGCATCACTGCGACATTGCCGATGGCGTCGTTGCGCGAGCAAATCCAGACCGAGCGCATATTGGCGTCGCCGGTGCGGTAGCGATAGAGCAACAGAGCCACTCCGGCATTGGCGGCGAGCGCCAACAGGCCGACCGCACCCATTGCTACCGGATCGGGGGCAGTGCCGTTCACGAAGGCAAGCACCGCACTGGCGAATACCCAGGCCGCGAAGCCCAGCATGAACAGCGATTTGAGAAGTGCGGCCCGCGCCCGCCAGGCCAACGCGGCACCTACAACGGCGAGACTCACGGCATAATTGGCGGCATCGCCCAGAAAATCGAGCGCGTCGGCTTGCAGCGCGCGGCTGTCCGCCGCCGCGCCCGCCACCATCTCGACCAGAAACATGCCTGCGTTGACGATCAGCGCGATCCAGAGGATGCGCCGCCAGCGTGGATCGGCCTTGGCCGTTTCGCTCCCGCAGGCGCTCGCGCAGCAATCGTCAGACATTCCTAATCCTTCTCGACAATCTCCGAGTCGGACATCTATCTACACCCTGTAGCAACTACAGGGTCAAGCGATGAAGATAGGAGAGCTGGCGAGCGCAACTGGCACCAAGGTCGAGACGGTGCGCTACTATGAGAAAATCGGCCTCTTGCCGCCGCCTGCGCGCACCTTGGCCAACTACCGGGCCTATGGGGTCAATCATCTCGCGCGTTTGTCATTCATCCGCCGCGCCCGTGATCTTGGGTTCACGCTTGAAGCGGTGCGTGAATTGCTCACGCTATCCGACGACAAGGCGCAATCATGTGAAGCGGTGGATGGCATCGCGCGCGTCCACCTGACCGAAATCGACCGCAAAATTGGCGATCTAACTGCGCTCCGCAGCGAACTCGACCGCGTGATCGGTTCCTGCCGCCACGGCACAGTGGCCGACTGCAAGATTATCGAAACCCTTGCACCGCGCGGAAAAGTCGCATCCTGATGTTTTACCTCGTCACCAAGTCAACGCCTTCGCTTCTACCGGGATCGTCCATCGCGCTGCAAAGCCTGTTCCTGCGTGACATCGCGCACCCCATGGGCCTGCTGGTTCCGCACCTGAACGACGGCGATTTTCTCGCCCTTGGCGATGCGGATGGCAACCTCCTGACGTCTGGCCTCAATCTCCTTCGACGCCTTGACCGGATCGTCGGGATATTTGGCGCGGGCAATCGAAATGGTTTGGGCAACCAGACTTTGCGCGCGGCGCAGGTCCGGGTCGCGCGCATTTTCGGCGTGAGACTGGCTCAGAAAACGATCGGATAAGGTTTTGAGCTTGCTCAGTTCATCTTCGGTCTTTGGCGGCTTTGCGCCAGCCTTCTTCCCCTCGCGGCGTTTTTCCCGTTCAACTATCCTTTCGCGGAGACGGTCGGCTTCGGCCTGGACTAATTTGCTTGGGCTGTAATTCTCGACCGCCAGCCCTTGCGCGGCGGCGGCGAGATAGGCCGCCTTTTTGAACTTGTCGCCGCCACCCACCTTGATCGACGTCCAGCCATTCGCCTTGGCGATCCGGATGATGTCGGGAAGGGCGTCGATGTTGCTGGTCTTGAGCCGGTCGCCCGCAATCCGCACGATCGGGGTCTTATCGTCGGACGTGCGATAGAGCTTGTTACCGACGCGCAAGAATTTGCCGGTCAGGTCGTCGGTGATTGTGGGCGGCTCAAACTTGCGCCTTGGTTTCTCAGGCGGAGCCTTCGCTGTAACCGGCTTGGTCTTGGCAGTTCGGCTGCGTCCCGAAGGCGCGTTTCCTTCTAGTTCATCAACCATTTTCATCGCCTTCCTCTATGACTAAACTTG
The DNA here is from genome assembly GCF_003367235.1 of Sphingorhabdus pulchriflava. Lineage (GTDB taxonomy): Bacteria > Pseudomonadota > Alphaproteobacteria > Sphingomonadales > Sphingomonadaceae > Sphingorhabdus_B > Sphingorhabdus_B pulchriflava. The sequence goes on along the minus strand of NZ_QRGP01000003.1, from coordinate 358,394 downwards.
CATTGCCGCGGCCATCCAGACTCACCAGATCGGGATCGAAGCTCGGATAATCTTCGATGCGGATGTCTTCCGGCCTTATTGGATGCGCCGGATTTCCTTCGAGTTCTTCGGTGGTCATGTCGCGGAACGGCGCAGGCGCAATTGTTACAACTGCCTGTTTTTCGAGGGCCGGAACGATGGGTGCCGGCAACGCCCGTTTTTTGAAGAAGCGGTTCTTGAAATAGGCAATCTTGGTGCCGATGACCGGTGGGATGCCGCCTCGCAGCAGGATCAGCCTGTCGGATGGAAGTTGCATCAGTTCCTGGGGCAGCAGCAAGGCGCGGCGCTGTTCGGAAATTGATTTCGAGCGGTTGGCCAGCAGGCCGTTGATCGTCAGCGACCGGGTGACACTCTCCTGCCCGACATAACCGATGCGATCCGACAGTTCGTTTGCAACACGCAGTTCCTTGGGTGTGAAGGCCACTTCGACCCCGCAATTGGCGACGATTTCGTCGGCGACATACTCACCGTAAACGCCTCGCAATTGCGAGCGTGACTGGATCACCGGGAGCAGGCGGATGCCGTAGCCAGCGACATAGGAGAAGGCGCTGGCGATAACGGACGCGCGGCCAAGCCGGGCAAATTCGTCGAGGATGACCAGCACGGGGACCGGCGTAGTATCGTCGGGCAATTCCCGGACATTCAGGTCGATGAGCTGCTGGAACAACAGATTGTAGAGAGGCGCGATCCGGTCGAGTTCGTCGGGCGATACGCCGAGGTAGATTGAAATATGGCGGTTTCGCAAATCGCGCAGGTCGAAATCGCTGGCGGACGTAGCGGCATCGACCAGCGGATTCAGCCACAGGCCGAGGACGTTTGTGATAGTCTTCTTGATGTCGGCAAAGCTGTTGTCCGAACCACCGGCGAAATCGCTGAGTGCCGTCCGGCATCCGGTGGAGAGATTGAGGCTGGGGTTGGCCAGTTCCTTCTTGAAGAAGCTGCGCGCATCGCCTTCGGTCAGGTAGCGGTAGATTGCGCCCATCGTCAGCGGTTCGTCGCTGGTTTCCGCGAGCCAGGCGCCGACACCGGCAAAGCCGGTGCGCGCGCCGTTTGCCCAGAAGGCTTCGCCGCGATCGGGCGCGACGAACAGCATGGTTGCGATCTTTTGCAGCTCAATGATCACATCGTCGCGATCGCTGCGGTCGATATAGGCGAGCGGGTTGTAGCACGCGGTGCATCCCTGCCGGTCGGTAGGGTTGAACAGGAAAACGTCCTGACCATAATGTGCGCGGAAACCCGCACTGGCATCGAAATTTTCGCGTTTGACGTCGAGAACGACGACGGAGCCTTGCCATGTCAGCAGATTGGGAATGACGATGCCGACGCCCTTGCCCGAGCGGGTTGGCGCTTCGACAAGGACATGCTCGCTCCCGCCAAAGGTCAGGAAGCGTCCGCTTTTGCGCCCGACTACGATGCCCGTGGCCGAGCGGAAGCCGTGCCGTTTGAGTTCACGTTCGTTGGCAAAACGAGCCGCCCCGTGGAGCGGAGCGCCGCGCGCCCACAGCGCATAGATCAGTCCGGCGAGCAGCGTGACGCCGCCCGCCAATCCGCCCGCCATCGCCTTCACAACGCGGGGATCGCCGCGATAATACCAGACGAACTGCGGCATTTTGAGCGGATCATAGGCCGACACGGGAAGGCCCAGCACCACCCATCCGATCATGCTGGCAATGGCAAGCGCGATCAAAGCCCCGAGCGGGATGGCGATCAGCAGTCGTGCAACCCCGCCGTCAGGCGAGGTGCCTGCTCTCTGGGTCATAATAGATCTCCGTCACGCGAAACTCGCCGTCGGTTTTCTTGGTCTGGACAACCACATCGACCAGCATCTTGAGCAGCGCGCGAATATCGCCGCGCGCCAGATCGGAGCCGCCTTCGCTTTCCTTGACCAGCAGGGTCAGTTGCTCGAACGCCAGTTCGGCGGAATCCGCATGGATGGTCGTGATCGAGCCGGGATGGCCCGAGTTCACGTTGCGGAGGTAGAAGAAGGCCGTCCCGTCGCGCAGTTCCTGGAGCAAGATGCGGTCGGGCCGCATTCGGAGCGCGCTTTCGAGCAAATGCTTGGCGGTGACGTTGGCGGTGCCCTGGCCGTCCTTGGCGTAAAGCATATGGACGACATTCTTGTGCGGGACGATCAGCTCGCGGGTATCCTCGATCGTCAGCAAGCGTTCTTCGGGCGGGATGAGCTGGATCAGTCCCTTGGACAGAGTGGTCTTGCCCGAGCCGGTTGCACCCGAGATCAGGATGTTGAGTCTGGCTTTAACGGCGCAGTCGAAAAATTCGACGTGGCGGCCCGCCTTAAGCAGCGCGAGCAAGTCCAGTTCCTGCGCCGACACCTGTTTTTCGGCGATGCGCGTGTCCTTGAACAAGCCCGCCGCGTCGAAATCCGCCAATGTCATCGTTACCGTCGAGGGTTTGCGCACGGTGATCGACACCGTTTCATCGGGGACGACGGGCGGCACGATGATCTGCACCCGCTCGCCGGTCGGGAAGATCGTCGAGACAATCGGGTTTTCGCGGGTGATGTCCTGGGCGGTGTAGGCGGCTGCGGCCGTTGCCAGCGCCATCAGGTTCTTGAAATCGAGGCTGGGTTCGCTTTCCCATGTCCAGCCACCACGGCGTTCGATTCCAACTTCTCGCGGGCGGTTGATGACAAGTTCGGTGACGCGCTCGTCATTGAGATATTTGCGCAGCGGGGCTGTCACGCTGTCGAGGACAGCGGTATTTTTGCCCGGCGCGGCCATTATTTAAGCGCGAGGCCGTAAACGGTCGAGAAATCAAAATCCTGGGCAACGGTGATGCCGACATCCTCGCCTTGGTTCTTCCGCAGCACGGGTTTGATCTGGCCATTCTGTTGCAGGATCGTCGAAGCTGCATCGGAGGGAACGCGGGTGGTGTTGGAGCCACTGTTGCCGACGGCTTCCGCGCCCACGGTGGCCGCATCTTCGACCAGACTGAACAACAGCGCCGTGCCGAACCGCTGCCAGAAGAAATTGTTGACGCGCCCATCCATCCCGCCGCGACCGAGCGCGTCAGTTGCTGGCGACGCCACATCTATCGCGATCCCGCGCGGCGTGACGGCCCGCGTCCACAGCACAAACAGCCGGTATTGGCCGCGATCAAGACCGCCCTGATATTCGCCAACGATCTTCGTGCCTTTTTCCATCAGCACGACCCGGCCATTGTCCGAATAGACGTTGCGCGGCACGATGCAGCTCACATAGCCGGGCTGGCTTGAATCCATCGCCGATTGCAGCACGCAGGGAATGAAGCTGCCCGCCGTGATCAGAAAATTCCGGTCGGGAAGCGACCGGGCTTGCGCCTGTCCGATTGCCGATGCTTGGCGCAAATTATCGAGATTCGTGGCAGGCGACGAAGGCTGGCGTCCAGCAACGGGTGCGCCGCCGTAATCGCTGTTGCGAACGCCTGTGCTGCCGCTGCCTCGCTCCCCGCCATAGGCAATCAGCGACGACCGCCGAGCGGCTTCGCGTAGCACTTCAGCTTGCGATGGCTGGCGAGCTTGCTGAGCGGGCGGCGGAAGTTGCGACGGCGCAGGCCCGGCACCAATTGCGGGAACAATTGGCTCGCCTACAGCAATCGGTGCGTTGGGATCGGTCGCCGCACCCGCCAGCGTTGGAGCGATGACCGTTGCCGGATCATACTGCGCGGGTTCAAGCGCCGGTTTCGGTTTCACCGGAGGAAGGCTGGAGTTGCCGGTCAGCCCTGTTCCCAGCGCCAGCACCGTAAACATGATCGCGCCTGCTGCGGCGGCAAACCCGATCATTTTTTTCGGGTCCATCGTCGCTCCCGGCATCGACGGCATTTTGCTTGCACGCTCGACGGCTGGTGCGCGGTCGATTTCCTGGGGATCGGGCGTTTGATCGACAGTTGCGCGTTCGCCCATTGGAATGTCGGCCATCATCTTCTCTCCCCATTATCTTGACCTGACGTGCGCTCGACGATGCTCGATGCCGTGCCAGTTTTCGGGTCGCGTCCGTAAAAGTCCGGGGCTTCGTTGAACACGCACAGCACTTCCTTGCCGCGTCGGAGGCGAAGCTGGGCAAAAACGCCGTGGATCACGACAAATTCGTCGCGGACATCGAATGGAACGATGCTCTCGCTGCCATCGGGATTGACCGCGAAGAAAGCTGGAAGCTCGCGCTGGTTCGGGAAGCGCAGCGCGGTGAACTGGCCATTGTCGGTGATCTCTGAAGGCTGGATCGCCGATGAACCTTGCACCGTGTATCGGAGGTTCCGCTTTCCTTCGAGGACGGCAATATCGAGCGCCGAGCGGATAGCGCCCGCTTGCAGTGCAACGGCCCGGGAATAGGCTGCCTGCGTTGCGGCTGCCTGCGCCGCAGCCGCTTCCTCACGCGGATAGCGGAACACCACTTTGAAGAACGTGTCCGCAGTCCGCGCACCGATTGCCCCGCGCTGCGCCGACAGCTCGAATGTGTAGGTGCGATTGCCCGCGCTGGAACGGGTGATGACAATCAGGTTTGTCGCGCCCGCAAGTTCGCGGGGCTTGATGAACAACGAGTTTTCAGCCGGGGCCACCTCCCACGATACCGTATCGCCAAGCGCGACATGCTCGACGCGCTCGCCGGGCGAGAACACAATCTGCGTTGCGGAACGGAAAACGCCCACGATGCGGAAAACCTGAGTGTCGCTGTAGATCACTTCGCGGATGCGATTGTCCTGCGCGGTCGGGCGCGGGGTTTCGCTGGGGATTGCGGGGGTGCTGCCAAAGATCAACGCTATCGCCGTTAGGCAGCTCACTCGTTTCATTGCGTCACCTCCAAGTCGGCGCGGTAGGTCTGCACTTCCAGCCCGAGAGGGTTCTTGAACCGTTGCTGTTCGGTGGTGGGCGTATCGGTGGTGTCGTAGGTCACGGTCGCGATGGCGGGTGTGTCGTTAACAGTCGCCCCGCGCTGGAGCGTCTTGGTAAAGCGTATCTGCGCGACCTTCGCGGAAACGAAGGTGACGGATTTTACCGCGACGAACACCGTATCGAGGTCGGTGAAGGTCGATTGCGGCGACTTGGGATTGTCCTTGGCGTAGAAGGCGGTCCACCGCGCCTGCTCTTCACGCGACGACATCGCCAGCACGCCCTCGAAGAACTCCTGGCGTGCCTGCGGAATCCAGCCTTCGCGGTTGCGGACATAATCGGCGAGGAAATATTTAGCGACGGCTTCGTTATAGGTGATTTGCTTATCGCCGGACATCGGAGAGGTAATTTCGCTTGCGCCGGTCGCCTTATCGACCGTGATGACATAGGGCGCGACGGTCTTGAGCGGCGTCAGCATCGCAACCGCCGCAACTCCCGTGATCGCAAGTCCGCTCGCTACTGCCGCGACCATCCACGCTAGCCGCTTGGAGCGATTGGCTGCAATCAGCCGGTCGTGATCCCAGCTTGCGGCTTCCGCAAAATAGGCTTTCAGATCGTTTCTATCGGTAACGCCGCCCGCCATGACAATCAGCAACTCTGGTTGGAAATTTGAGGAGACAGGCTGCTGATTGGCGGCACTGTGGTATCGGTTCTGCCATTCGGCGCTTCGCGCTTTGGTGCAGCCGGGTTTTTCTCGGGGAAGACCTCGACGCCTCTGCGGTGCTGTTGCTGGCTTGGTGCCGGTTCCGCTGGCGTTGATGTTCCTCTCTGCGGATCGACGCTCGGCAGGATCGAACCATAAGGATTGGCTGGACGACGCTGCTTGCCGTCGCACTTGGCTAGCTTCGGCGATTTTGGCGCTGCGCTTGCCACATAGCCCGGCGCAATCAACGCCAATGCCATCGCCATGCTCAGGATACGCTTACTCATTTCCCTGCCCCTTTTATGATGTTCCACGGCTGACCGAACCGGATGTCCGCATCCGCGCGATGCCGCGTGCAAAGCCGCGTTCGATGGCGCGGCTGGTTGCCTGTGTGGCGGTCGCGCCGCGCCCGGCGACAAAGCCGCCAGCCGCTGCAATCGCCGATGCAAACTGGTTGGCGAGCGCGGGGCCGCCACCGCCAAGCGATGCGGCCAGCATCGGAATTTGCAGGAAGAAAAAGAAGCCGAGCGCGTAGAAGGCCAGCGCCTTGATCGCGGCCATGCCAATCTCGTCACTCTCGGAAATCGTGGCGATGACCGCTTCGCCGGTCTGCGTCAGGAACAATGTCAGCACGAGCGCGAACACGATCAGCATCAGATAGTTGATGCAGGCTCCCAGCCAGGCGAAGAAATAGCCGCGCGTGGACTCGAACAGTAGCCCCGCCACAAACAGCGGCCCAACAACCGAAAGCAGGGCGAGCGCAAACAGCCCGAAAGCACTGATCACGAAGCCGATGGCGGCGCAGAGCAGCGTGGCGATAATCACCATCACCACGAGGAAACCTGAAAAGACGGCATAGCCGATGTCGGGGATCGTCCCTTGCGTTTGCTGGTAGTCGGCGGCGATCTTGCGCATGGTGTTCGCGGTCTCGAAGCCTGTGCCTGCGAGCTTGTCATAATATCCGCCCAGACCGCCGACGTCCGAGCCGCCCAGCGCGCTGGCGAACTGGCCGGGGAGACCGCCCAGCGCAAACATGCCGATCTGGCTTCCGTAGAGCGAAGTCACGGCGAAATAGAGGAAAGCGAGCTGGCACCCGCGATAGGCATATTCGCGGAAAGGATATTGCACCGCTCCGCGCATGATCGCGTAGCCGAGCAGCGAGATGTAGATGACGATCCCGATGCGTAGCGCGGGGGAAACGATCCCGATTACGGCAGCATATTTCCCGACAATGCCCGCCAGCGCATTATTCAGCGCCTCGAACATCGTGGTAAAAACATGATCGCTGAAATCCATGCGCGTTGCTCAATTCTTGGGCTTTATGGCGATTTGCGATTTGGCGAAAGCTGCCGCGCGGCAGTTGGTCGTTACGACGGCGGGCTGCGTGACCGCCGGGGCGTTTGAGCCCGCCCATTCGCGGCAAATCTTCTGCATCGGCTCGATCTCGCCTGGATTGGCGACATAATAGCGCCAATCCCGCGCGGGCATGTCGGACTGGGGTGCGGGCTTGCCGCACCCCGCCAGCAGCAACGCCGTGCAGAAGATCGCCAACCGCACGTCATTGCCCCTTGTAGTAGCGGCTCGCTTCATCAAGTTTTTGGGCGAGTGCGGCTTGACCCTGGGCGGCGCGCTGCCGCTCCTGCGCCTGCTGTTGCAATGCGATTGCCTGCAACCGGAGCTGGTCGTTCTGCATCGCGGCGGATTCGAGTTGCAATCGCGCGGTTAGGTCGGCCACTTCCTTCGCGGTCGCCGCGCTGGTGAGGCGGTTTCGCAACTGGTCGAGACCCTCCGCCCGCGACGTGACGGCAGCGCCCATATTCTCGGCGAGTCCGGCGTTGATGCCGATATTGCGGGCGTTGAGATCATAGGCGGCGCGGGACTGCTCCGAACCGGCAAGGCCCAACTGCTTGAGCAAGTCGCGATAGACCGCATCGGCCTTGGCACGGCCTGCACCGACGACATCGAGATTGCCGTTGCCGAAACCTTCGAGCGAACCGCCCGATATGTCGAGTTCGCGCAGGGCATCGGATTTTAGCTGCTGCGCCAACTGCGGAATGTCGGTGAGCTTGTTCAAATCCTGATAGAGCTTCTGCGCTTCCGCGATTTGCTGCTTTCCTTGGGCCACAACCTGAATTGCCTGCCTGACCGCATTGATCTGCTGGATCAGATTGGCGCTGTCATGGACCGCGATGCCCTGCGCGAATGCAGGCACCGGGGCAGCGAACAGCAATGTTGCACAAAGTGCCTTGGTCATATTTTTCATCGACTTGTCCTTTCTCTCAGTTCAGCTTGGACGCCTCCGTTTGTGGAAGAGTGGGAGCCAGACGGCGGGATCGCGGCCCGCCTCGGCAATCACTTCGTCGGCAACGGCGGTCGTTTCCGCACGGCCCGACAGCACAGCCAGTTCATCTTCCAACCCGGCCAGATCGAGTTCGACCACCACGCTGTCATGGCCCTGCTTGACCAGAAACTTGTGGCTCTCCGGCGCAAGTTCCTCGCGCACCAGACTGTATTCGGCTTCGGACAGCGCGAAGCCTTCAACATAATCGCGTCGCGCGCCGAACGGGTTGGGCAGCATGATCTTGGTGGCGACCTGTTCGAGGATCGAATGGCTGATGTCGCTCTTGAGCGCATCGGCAGGCGACTGCGTGGCGAACACCAGCACGGCGTTTCGCTTGCGGTAAGTCTTGAGGCCATCCTGGGCGAAACGGCGGAAGGCCTCATCGCCGAGCGCCTTCCAGAATTCGTCGATGCAGATCACCATCCGCTCGCCGGTCAGGAGCCGGTCGATACGGTGGAACAGATACAGCATGACCGGTGTGCGAATGTCGGCATTGTCGAGAAAGTCGGTCATGTCGAAGCCGATGAACCGGGCGTCGAGCGTCATGCTGTCCGTCGGATTGTCGAAGACCCAGCCCAGCGAACCTTCCTGCGTCCACTTTTCCAATCGCGCACCGACACCGCCCGCATCCTTCATCCCGAGCATCGAGCGCAGCGCGCTTAACGAACGATCAGCTACGTTGAGTTTCATTACGGCATTGATGCCGTCCTCGATCAGCCGTTCCTCCTGGACCGAAATCGGTTTGCCATCGGCGCGGACGAGCTGGCGGATGAACAGGGACAGGAATGTCTTGTCTTCTGCCTTGTTGGCGAGTGCCTTCAATGGCGAGAAGCCGGTCGGCACGCCGTTATGCAGCGCAAGATAGGTGCCGCCGCTTGCAGCCACGAAGATTTGCGCACCGCGATCCTTGTCGATGAATATCTGCCGGGCACCGGTCTTTTCGGTCTGCGCCATGAGGAAGTTGAGCAGGACGGTCTTGCCGCCGCCCGATGGTCCGATGATGAGGGTGTGACCGAGATCGCCTTTGTGGAAATTGAAGAAATAGGGGCTGCGGGCAATGGTCTTGAGCAGGGCAATCGCATCGCCCCAGTGATTGCCGCTCGCACTACCCGCCGGGAATGTATGGAAGGGTGAGAAGGCGGCGAAGTTGAGTGAGGTGATCGGTGCGGGCCGTGCGCGCCAAGCAAAATTGCCGACGAGCTGCGACCAATAGGCCGCTTCCAGCGCCGCGCCTTCGCGCGCTGCCACCATGCCGGTATCGGCCAGCGCGGCCCGTGCGACCGACATATGATCGCGCAGGCCCTTCATGCTGGTGGCATAAACCGCAAGCGTGAAATGGTGATCGCCCAGCACAAAGCGGTTCGACATCAGATCGTCGCTCGCGTCGATCAGCGCATCGGCCTGGCTGACCGCGCGGTCGCCGGCATTTTCCATCTGCGTCATGCGCAGCCGGAATTTCTCGGTGGCTGCTGCCCTCCCGAGGAAGGTGAAACTCTGCGTCAACACGAACCCGAAATCGACCGATAGCAATGCCTCGAACTGGCGCGGCGTGGTTTGTGCGGGATATTCGCGGATGCCGAAGATCCCACCGAACGCCGAGGCATCGGCATCGCGCACTTCGATGGTTTCCGCGCCGAAGATCGTGCGCGAGCGGTAGAGCGCCCCGCCGAGATGGCCGCGCACGACGGGGACGCGGCGGTGGCGACCCGTCATCACCATGTCGGCCACTTCCATCGTTTCGGAGAACATCAGGCCGCGATGTTCGTAGATGGCGCAGCGGCGCGGCTCGCATCGCGCCATCAGTTTCTCGAAATCGCGGGCCTTGTCGTCGAGCAGCTCTACGAGCGCCTCGTCGAGTATCGGCCCTTGCGGTGCCTCTTTCGATACGCGCCGTTTGAACAGCTGGATGATCTTGTCGCTGCCCGTGGCGCCGGGGCGGATCACCAGTGTTACGAAGAAGCGGTTGATGAACATCCGCTCACGATTGATCCGTCCAAAATAGGCGCGGTCGAGATCGGCGGCGAAACCCGACTTGAATTTGCCGCCTGGATATTGATCGACGCGCAGGCGGATAAGGTGCGTCCAGATCGACAGCCGCTCGTCATGCAGATTGCGGAACAGTCCGTTGAGTTTGGTATGCCAGTCGTTGAGATCGCGCACATCGGCTGTCTCGAAGGCGCGACCCTGCAACTCGAAGGTCAGCATGATGTCGCCGGAATCGAGCGCCACCATGTCCTCGTTGATATGCCGTGCATAGGGCAGGAATTTGGCTGGGTCAGCCTCACGCTGTGCCACTTTTAGCGGCACCGCGTTGGTGGTTGCTATCAGCTTAGCCATGACGGCCAAAGCCTTTGCGGCGCAGGCCAGCGAGCGGCAGCGGCGAATAGCTACTGCCGCCCCAGAACGCGCGGTTGCGGTTGCCGAGCTTGGTGCGGCCCCACAAGAACAGCAGCCGGAAAGCGTTGACATCGTGGCGCACGATCAGCCGCGAGATGGAATATCCGAACGCGACGACCAGCGCAGCGTAGATTGGGCTATTGGTCCAAATCAAAACCGACGCGCTAGAAATGAGCAGCAACACCGCAGCTTCAATCGGAATCCCCGCCCACAGCGCTGGGCGCGTTACCGCGAGGAACAGCGTGTTTTTGGTCGGAGGCTCAGTGTCGTCGGTCATGGCGCTATCCGGCGATCGCGCCGACAATGGCATCCGCCGAAAAGACGATGGCGATCCCGATGATGACCGTGACCAGCACCGCAGTCGAAGCACGGCCGGTAAACCAGAGCAGACCTGTCACGATCACGGCGATGACAGCGAGTGTGCGAAGCAGTGTGGATGACAGCAGGCCGCGCACCTTGCTGGCAAAGCTCTCCAGATTCTGGGCGTAGGCAGGATCGGGGTTTGCGAACGAAATAATCGCCGCCGCAGCCAATGCCGCCCCCCACAATATCGCGCTTTGCCGCCTTTTGGGCATGGCATTAAATCTGGCGGACAGACTTGCCCGTCGCGTTCCGATGCTGCGCCCGACTCTCAGAATGACATTCATATGCTGCCCCTTTCGTTTTCAGCGAGAAACTGGGTTTCGCGGTCGTAAGCAGCCCGTTCAAAGACGTTCCACTTGGGCGGCGGTGCAGGTCGAGGCGTGATCGAAGGTGCTCGGGACGTCGTGTTTTCCAGGCTCAGCAGCTCGCGCAGATCTTCGCTTGCCGGTTCAGCGACGGCGGCGGTCGGCAAGATCAGAGCATTTGACGTGCCAGCGTCAGCAACGCCTGCGTTCCCAACCACTTTGGCAACATAGCCATTCCGAAATCCGCGCGTCTGGCTTCCCGTGTTATACATCGAGAGTGCGACCCGAAGGGCGGATTGCGGATCGCGTCCTGCCTTCACCGCATTATAGTTGGTGGTGAGGACACGGGCCAAGGCGGCAATATTGATGCAGGGGTCGAAAACCGTTTCCCATGTCAAGCCGAGCCAGCGCATGTTGCGCGAGTTGATTTGCCCAAGCCCGAGATCCACGGAATAACCGGCTGCGACATAGCGCCGGGCGGTTGCGACGGCATCGGCAGCGTTGCTTTGTTTTGCCGGTTGCCGCCCACCGTTGACGTTGAGTGCGAAAGGTTCGCCGCTGCTTTCGGTCTGTATTATGGCCAGCACCGTTTCGGGTGCGACACTTGGCGCACATTGCGACGCCAATGCAAGAATGGCAGCCGCAGAATAGGCCATCAGAGGCTATTACCAACAAGTCTGACGACTGTTCTTGGCTGTGACTTGCCTTTCATCCTTCATCTCTCCTGAATTGTCGTTTTCAGGAGCGAATACCCTGTTCGACTATCAACCTATTGATAGCTAATGGACAAATGGTTCAGCTATGGATTCAGAAAGGCGTTAGGGGCGTTTCGACTTGCCAATCGAAGCCGCTAACGGCCTTTGACCTTCAATCTTGATCCTGCGGACTGGGTTCATCGCGTCGCTGGTTGGGTTCGCTGACTGCCGATTCCTGAGGCAAGTTCATAGAAGTAAGGCGAAAACGGACTTTTGCCTTCGCAATCTCAAGGCCTCGCTGGTGTCATCCAGCTAGGGGCTAAGCATGAACCGAAGCCGATATGTAACCCGGCGCCTCGATACCATTGATCGAGAGATTATTACGGCGTTGACCGAAGACGGCCGGATGACCATCCGCGACCTTGCCGACAAGATCGGAATGTCCAGCCCCAGCGTGACCGAGCGGATACATAAGCTGGAAGATGCAGGCGCGATCCGGGGTTACACGGTGCAGGTCGATCCCAAAGTCTTCGGTCTTGGTATCGCCGCGCATGTGCGTATGCACGCAAGGCCCGGTGAAGTAAAAAGGGTCGCGCAAATGCTGTTCGACGCGCCTGAGGTTGTCGAGGCGGATCACGTCACAGGCGAGGACTGCTTTTTCGCCAAAGTGGTGGTGTGCGACGTGCAGGCACTTGAGTCCGTCGTTGATCGCTTCCTGCCGTTTGCATCTACCGATACGGCCATCATCCAATCATCAACGGTCGTCAGGCGGCTTCCCAAATTATAGCAATACCCGTTGTGACGACCGCAAATCTGAATTTCAAAGCGCAATCCTCCTTAACCGCAGCGAATTGCCGATCACGCTGACGGAGGACAATGCCATAGCCGCTGCGGCGATGATCGGTGAGAGCATCAGGCCGAACAGCGGGTAAAGCGCGCCCGCCGCCACCGGAATCCCGGCGACATTATAGGCGAACGCGAAGAACAGGTTTTGCCGGATATTCGCCATCGTCGCATGGCTCAGGTGCCGGGCGCGGGCTATTCCGGTCAAATCGCCTTTGAGCAGCGTGATGCCTGCACTTTCTATCGCCACATCGGTCCCTGTCCCCATAGCGATGCCGACATCGGCGGCCGCAAGTGCGGGCGCGTCGTTCACGCCGTCGCCTGCCATCGCCACGATCCGCCCTTCATCCCGCAGGCGTTTGACGATTGCACTTTTCTGATCGGGCAGCACATCGGCTTCGACATCGGCGATGCCTAGCCGCCGCGCGATGGCTTCCGCCGTAACCCTGTTGTCGCCCGTCAGCATGATAACATGGATGCCCGCCTCGCCGAGCGCCTTGAGCGCATCGGGCGTTGTCGCCTTGACCGGATCGGCGATGCCGATTGCACCGGCAACCTTGCCGTCAATACCAAGGAAAATCGCGGTCGCCCCTTCGCTCCGCAGACGGTCAGCCCGTTCAGCCAATTCTTCCGTCGCAATGCCGCGTTCGTGGAGGAAACGGGCGTTACCAGCGACAAGCTGGCGACCATCGACAATTCCCGTGATGCCCTTGCCTACGGGTTGATCCACATCGTTCGGTTCGCTGAGAGCTAGCCCCCTCGCTTCGGCCTCCTTGACCACCGCTTGAGCCAACGGGTGTTCGCTGCTGCGTTCGAGGCTCGCGGCTAGGCAGAGAACCTCCTGGCCGTCGAACCCTTCAGCGGTTTCGATAGCCACCACCGCAGGCTTGCCTTCGGTGAGTGTGCCGGTCTTATCGACCACAAGCGTATCGACCTTCTCCATGCGTTCGAGGCTTTCCGCATTCTTGATCAGGATTCCGGCCTGTGCGCCGCGCCCGACCCCGACCATGATCGACATTGGCGTCGCCAGACCTAGCGCGCAGGGGCAAGCGATTATCAACACCGCAACCGCCGCAATCAGGCCATAGCCCATCGCGGGCGAAGGCCCGACCAGCGACCAGACGATGAAGGCAATCGCTGCAACCGCAATCACCACCGGCACGAACCAGCCTGACACCGTATCGGCAAGCCGTTGGATCGGCGCGCGGCTGCGCTGAGCATCGGCGACCATCTGGACGATGCGCGCCAGCATGGTGTCGCGTCCGATCTTTTCGGCGCGCATGACCAGCCCGCCGGTCTGGTTGATCGTTCCGCCGATCAGCTTCGACGCAGCTTCTTTGGTAACAGGCATGGATTCGCCCGTCACCATCGACTCATCGACCGTGCCGCGACCTTCCAGCACCACACCATCGACCGGCACCTTTTCACCGGGACGGACACGCAGAGTGTCGCCAACCAGCACAGCATCGAGCGTGATTTCCTCGTCGCTTCCATCGGGCCGGACCCGGCGCGCGAGTTTGGGCGAGAGATCGAGTAGTGCGCGGATCGCACCGCTCGTCGTCTCGCGGGCGCGCAGTTCGAGCAATTGGCCGAGCAGGACGAGGACGGTAATGACTGCCGCCGCCTCGAAATAGACCGCGACCGAACCGTCGTTCGCACGAAAAGCGGCTGGAAAAATGCCGGGAGCAAGCGCTGCCGCCACGCTGTAGGCCCAGGCGACCCCGGTTCCCATTGCGATCAGCGTGAACATGTTGAGATGGCGGCTCTTCACCGACGCCCAGCCTCGCTCGAAAAACGGCCAACCGGCCCACAGGACAACCGGCGTCGCCAGCGCCAACTGGACCAGATTGGCTATTCCGCCATCAAGCATATGGCGCAGCCCGGTCAGATGTCCGCCCATTTCGAGCGCCACCACCGGCAAGGCGAGAATGAGGCCGATGACGAAGCGCCGCTTCATGTCAGCATATTCGGGCGACGGCCCATCGCTAAGCGTCGGCGTCATCGGCTCCAGCGCCATGCCGCAGATCGGGCAGCTTCCCGGTGCCGATTGCTGCACTTCGGGATGCATCGGGCAGGTCCAGATCGCGCCTTCTGGCACCTGCTCAATGCGCTTGGGTGCATCGCCCATGTAGCGGTCTGGATCGGCGCTGAACTTGGCCAAGCAGCCTGCGCTGCAAAAAAAGTGATGGACCCCCGCGTGGGTCGTCACATGGGGCGTGGTCGCCGGATCGACGTTCATGCCGCAGACCGGGTCGGTCGCTGTCCCCGTAGTCGTCGATTTTGTGTGATCGTGATGCGACCGGCTCATACCGTCATCCTCAAAGGTTCCAATGTTCCAAGCCAAGCCACGACGGCGAGGATGGCGAGCGCTGCGCTTCCCTCAGCCAGCAGGCTTCGCCTGAGGCCAGCCAACGCCGATGCGGGGTTATCGTTATGAACCGCGACACCCAACGCTGGTGTCAGCCGCCAGCGATTGAGCGCGGCGAGCGCGAGCATCGCGGCGAACAGCAGCAGCTTGACGATCAATAATTTGCCATAGTCCGTAAGCGGCAACCGCGTGAAATGCGGGAAGCCGACAACTGCGAGGCAATTGACGATGCCGGTCGCGACGATCACCGCAACTGCAATGGTGCCAACCCGCGAAAACCTATCGAGCGCGCGATGGGCAACGGCCCAGTGCGCGCCCGACTGTGCCGTTACAGGCCGGAACAGCATCCAAGAAAAGGCCGCTATACCGCCGATCCAGACCGCCGACGCTAGCATATGAACCATGTCACTCAGACGGTGTGCGGTTCCGGCCCACCCTTCGGTTGCGCCGGCATGTCCGGTCCACACCAGCGTCGCGATGGCCAGCGATACCGACGAGAGGAGGACATACCGCGCCGCCGAACTGCGGTTGATTGCCAAAGCGGCAACCACGGCGATGGCCATTGCTGCCATTCTCACCAGCCACGCTGTGCCGATGGCGCTTTCGCTCGCAATCTCGCGCAGGACTTCAAGATCGACCGTCCGAATGCTTGAACCCGTCATTTGGGCAACGAGCACGAGCATTCCAAAGCCGGAAAGCACGAAGCCGAGCGCCGCGAGGACAAAGGCTGGCCATTTCAGGGGGAGGATGTTCGATACGCGCTCTTTGGCCGAAAGAGCATGGAACGAAAATGCCGTCATGCCCGCCAGCACCATCAGATCGGCGTAGAGCGCGAACCGGATGAGGATGACGGGCAGATCGTCCATTGGATTATCGCACGGTAAAGCTGAAGTTGCTGCCCATCCGGTGCGTGTCGGCTCCTGCCGCCGACCAGGTGACGCGGTAAGTGCCACGCACCAGTGCGCGCTTGGGTGTCAAGGTCATCGACTTGCCATCGCGCGCCATCTGCGAAGTGTGAGTGATTGGCATCGGTGCATGATCGGCCATGCCGGGCATTCCGGTCATCACGACTTCGGTTTTCACGGTGGAACCGATCAGGCGCTCGTTGAAGCGCAGCACGATCCGCGCCGGTGCCGCAATGGTCGAATTGGCAGCAGGCGTGGAACTGGTCAGCGAGGCGTGAGCGAGGGCCACGCCCGGAACGGCGACCAGAGAGGCGAGAAGGAAAGGTATGAAAGTGCGGCGCATTGGAAATCTCCATGAAGTTGCGTTCGGTGGTGATACGCACGGCGCACCTGCACCCCTCAAAAAATGTGAGGGGGATCGTGCCGCCTTGCGTATAGAATTCCAGCAACATCGAATGAATCGGAATAAACTATGGACGACATGCTCAAACGGCTGGGCGAAACACCGCCCCCGACGGCATTGAGCCAGATCGACGACGCCATCATCAAGGCATTGTCTGTCGAGCAACGCGAGCGAGCGGCCAATTCGCGTATCCTGTCGGCAGCGGCGCTTGTCGCGTTGGGACTGGGCTTTGCCGGGGGTAGCGTTTCGAGTTCGCCCGCGCAGGCCGCGCCTTCGCTGTCGCCCTTCGCCACAACGGCGCTGGCACCATCCGACTTGCTGGACCCGCGCTGATGGGATCGACCAAACGCCTTCTGCTAATCGCGCTTATTGCTTTTGCCGCAGCCGCAACCGGGGTTTTTGCCGCCCGCACATTCATGGATGCACCGCGCAAGAGCGAAAGCGAAGTTCATGCGTTGCTGCACGACCGGCTCAAGCTCGATGCCGCACAGGCCGCAAAGATCGAAGCATTGGAAATGCAACACGCGACCCGCAAGCAAGCGCTGGAACTTGAAATGCGCGCGGCAAACGCCCGATTAGCTGAGGCGATCGAGGCCGAACACGGCTATGGCCCCAAAGTTACCGAGGCGGTCGATCACGTCCATCATGTCATGGGCGAGATGCAGAAGGAGGTGCTTGAGCATCTGTTCGCGATGCGCGCTGTCCTTAATCCGCAGCAGGCGAGCATCTTCGACAGAACCGTGGTCAAGGCGCTGACCGCCGAAGCCCACCCTTCGCCGGAAAGGTGAGCCTCGACCTTACTCAATGCAGCGATGGCGAGCTGACCGCGCTGTCACTTGGCGGGCAGCAAGCGGCGTTCCGCGAGTTCCTGCGCCGCTACAAGGAGCCGGTCTATCGTCTGATCCGCAGCAGCATCGGCGACGCCGATGAAGCACTCGACCTGACGCAAGAAACTTTCGTTTCCGCCTTCGCCGCACTCAAACGCTACGATCCAGAGCGCCCGTTCCGGCTTTGGATATCGCGCATCGCGCTCAACAAATGCCGCGATTGGGGACGGCGGCAAGCCGTGCGCGCCTTTTTCCGCAAGGCGCGCCCGATCGAAGATGCTTTCGACATCGCGAGCGAGACCCCGACGCCGGAGGCCGAGGCTGGCGACCGGGCCGAACTGGCAAAGGTTGCTATAGCCATGTCGCGCCTGCCCCAGAACTTGCGGCAAATCCTGGTGCTGCGCGCAGTCGAGGAGCTTTCGCAAGCCGAGGCCGCCGACGCTCTAGGCGTAACCGAAAAGACAATCGAAACCCGCCTCTACCGTGCGCGCAAACAGCTTTCCGAAATACTAAACGCAAAAGTTTGAGGGGCGCGCGACCGCGCTGCGTATCACTGGATATACGCAATCCTAACGAGTGGTCCGCCCAACCCATGACTATCCTTGATCGCCGCGCATTTCTTGGCGCAACTGCTGCTCTGGGCGGAGGCTCAGCGCTTGCTCCCCTGTTTCCGGCCTGGGCGCGAACCGGCACGCCGGGGCTTCGCGCGCCGATGGCAACGCTTTCGGGTGCGGAGATCGCGCTCAGCATCGGTCACACCATGTTCGAGACCGGCGGCAAGACCGGTCATGCGGTGACGGTAAACGGCACTTTGCCAGCTCCAGTGATTCGCCTGAAAGAAGGCCAGACCGTCAAGCTGGCCGTCACCAACACGCTCGACGAGGACAGCTCGATCCATTGGCACGGACTTTTGCTGCCTTTCCAGATGGACGGTGTTCCGGGCATCAGCTTTCCCGGCATCAAGCCTGGGCAGACATTCAAATACGAGTTTCCCGTGCGGCAAGCCGGAACCTACTGGTATCATAGCCATTCCGGTATGCAGGAGCCGATGGGCATGTTTGGCGCAATCGTGATTGATCCCGCTGGACCCGATCCGGTTGCATATGACCGCGAGCATGTAATCGTGTTGTCGGACTGGAGCTTCACCCATCCGCATACCATTTACCGCAAGCTCAAGTCGCAGGGCGGGTATTACAACCGCCAGAAGCAGACGCTCGGCGGGTTGCTTCAAGGTAAGGATCAGCCGCTCAAGGACCGGGTGATGTGGGGCGGGATGCTCATGGACCCGACCGACATCTCGGATGTGACCGGCTCGACTTACCATTACCTGATAAACGGCCACGGCACGGGCGAGAACTGGACCGGGCTGTTCACCCCCGGCGAGCGGGTGCGGCTGCGGATCATCAACGCCTCTGCCATGACCAATTTCAACGTCCGGTTGCCGGGCCTGCCGATGACGGTTGTGGCGGCCGATGGGCTGGACGTGCAGCCAGTCGAAACCGATGAGTTCCAGATCGGCATCGCCGAAACCTACGATGTCATTGTGCAACCCGGCGATGCACGCGCCTACGGGCTGATCGCCGAGGCTATCGACCGCTCCGGGCTTTGCCGTGCGACGCTTGCTCCACAACTCGGCATGGCTGCCGCAATTCCCGCGCTGCGTGAACGCCCGCTCCTGACCATGAAGGACATGGGTATGGGCGATATGGGTGCAATGGATATGTCCGGGGGCGACATGGCTGGCATGGACCACTCCGCGATGGGCGGTGACATGGCAGGGATGGATCACGGGTCGATGAAGATGCGCGACCCGTCGGTTGCGCCGCAGGTCAAAATGGGGCCGGGCGTTGCGACGCTCTCGCCAATGCCCGCCGACCGCACCGGCGACCGACCGACCGGGCTGGAGAAGGTCGATCACCGCGTGCTGACCTACCGCGACCTCAAATCGCTCGCGCCCAACCCGGATAAACGAACACCCTCGCGCGAAATCGACGTGCATCTGACGGCCAACATGGAACGCTACATGTGGTCGTTCGACGGAGTGAAATTCAGCGATAAGGCCGAGCCGCTTGCCTTCCGGCACAATGAGCGGGTGCGGGTCAACCTCATCAACGACACGATGATGCCGCACCCAATCCACCTTCACGGTCATTTTTTCGAGGTCGTGACAGGCAATCCCGGCCATCATCCGATGAAGCACACCGTCAATGTCCTGCCGGGCGGCAAAGTGTCGTTTGACCTGACCGCCGATGCCTTGGGCGACTGGGCGTTCCACTGCCATATGCTGCTGCACATGCACGCGGGCATGTTCCGCGTCGTAACCGTCCGACACGAGGAGGAAGGGGCATGAGGCACTTTCTTCTCGTAACCACCGCGCTTTTGATTTCATCGCCCGCTTTGGCGCAGCATGAAGGGCATGGGGCGCCGCCCGTCGCGGCACCAGCTCCCACGCCGGAGCCAAAGCCTGCCGACCCCCATGCCGGACACGATATGTCGGCGATGGATCAACCGGCGGCAACCGACGTCCCGCAACCAGCCCCTGCACCAAGCGACCCGCACGCTGGTCACGACATGAGCGCCATGCCGGAAGTTTCTGGAACCGAAATCGGCAACGCCCCGGCTCCCGCTCCGCCCGAAGACCATGCCGCAGATTCGCTCTTCGATCCTGCCGAAATGGCGCGGTCACGCGACACATTGCGGCGTGAACATGGCGTGTTCAATGGCTCGATGATTCTGTTCGACCTTGCCGAGTATCAGGCGCGCAAGGGTGGCGACGGCTACCGCTGGGAAGCGGAAGCCTGGTTCGGCGGCGACATCGACCGCTTCATGGTCAAGACGGAAGGCGAAGGCACGTTCGGCGAACCAATCGACGACGCAGAAGTTCAGTTGCTCTATTCCCGTGCCGTCGCACCATATTGGAACGCCCATGTCGGCGTCCGGCACGACTTTCGGCCCGATCCCTCGCGGACCTATGCAGTGGTCGGCATTGAGGGCGTTGCGCCCTACTGGTTCCACCTGTCGGGGCAACTCTTCCTGTCCGACAAGGGCGATTTCCGCGCGCGGGCCGAGGGCAGCTACGATCAGCGCATCACGCAAAGCCTGATCCTCTCGCCGCGCGCCGAATTCAACCTGTCCGCTCAGGACATGCCAGCGATCGGAGTGGGTTCCGGCCTGACCGATGTGGAGCTGGGACTGCGGCTGCGATACGAGGTGCGAAAGGAGTTCGCGCCCTACGTCGGCGTCGAATGGTCGAGAAAAGTTGGGGATACGGCACGCTATGCCAGTGCCGCTGGGGAGGATGCGAGCGTGGTCAATTTCGTTGCCGGAATCCGGTTCTGGTTCTGATCCAGCGCGGACGCTGCGGATCAGCGAAATTCGGCAGAATGGAGCTTTGGGGAAGAGGATTTTGAAATGAGAAAACTGGCAATATATTCACCCGTCATCATGCTGCCCATTCTTCTGGCAGCGTGTGGCACTTCTGAGAAATCCGCCGAAAATGGCGCGGAAGATAGTCAGGTTATGACGCCCGCAGATACGCCTCCAGAAGCGGGGGTGGCTGAAGCAAAGCCGGAGAGCCGTGCGACACCTGGCGAGAACGCCGAAGCACCGAAAAATACGGCAGAGGCATCACCACGAGAACTGCCAACGTCAGCGCCTGTCGCCCAGCCTCGGGAGGCTGTCAAAGCCGCTGCAAAACCAAAAAGCGCGACAGCGGCAATACCACCAAAACAATCGGCACCTGCGCCTGTAGCACCACCAAAGGCAACCCAGCCCGCCACACCGCCACCGGCTGAAGACCCACATGCCGGTCATAATATGGATGACATGTAGCGACTATGCCAATGCTTTTACCAAGCAGTCGGCGCTCGAAAACGAACTGAATGTTGGGGGACAATGAAACATCGTACACGCATCCACGTTAATGCCAGTCGTCTGCATAAATGGCTGGCGCTGGTGATCGGCGCGCAGCTCCTGATCTGGTTCACCAGCGGCGTCATCATGAGTTTTCTGCCTATCGACAAGGTGCGCGGCGAACATCTGGTGGATCGTGAGACCATTGCCGCAATTCCGCCGAACACGCCGATGGTTGCTCCCGCAACGCTGGTCACGCAGGCTGGTGCGCCGGTCGAAGCGGTTGCTTTGCGGATGCTCGACGGGCGAGCTATTGCCGAGGTTGCGACCGGACAGGGTATACGCCTGTTCGATGCCCGAACCGGCGCGGCCTTGCCGCCAGTCGATGCCGTCCAAGCCACCCGGATTGCACGGACGGCTTGGAAAGGGGCGGACAAGCCTGCATCCCTGCCTAGTCGCATTACCGCCGAAAGCCCCGAATATCGGGGCGCGCTGCCCGCATGGCGTATCGCCTTCACCGACGCCGACCACACAAGCGTCTTCATTGCGGCGGAGAGCGGCAAGATCACCGCCGTCCGCACCGGAACATGGCGGCTCTACGATTTCTTCTGGAGCCTGCATATCATGGACTGGAAGAACCACGAGAATTTCAACACCTGGTGGTTGCTGGCCTTCGCCATCGGCGGGCTGATCTTGGGCCTTGCTGGCACGATCTTGCTGTTCATGCGCTGGCCCGTTCGGCGCAGGCGATCGGTGCGATGAGAGCGTTTGCTCTGTCCTTACTCGCATTTGCGCTTGTTTTCCGTGCAGTCCCTTTGTGCGCGGAACCCATTGCCGCGTCCTCCGTCGCCACCATGTCCGATTGTATCGGTATGAGCGGTGAGAACGAAGGTAAACACCAGCGGCCATCAGAAGACGCGTCCCTTGCCTGCCACAACTGTATTGCGTTGTCCGCTCAGTCGGTAGCGTTCGATATTTCGGTATATTGGCTCGCCGAAATGCCAGTCATTCCGCCTGCCGCTCGCTTGGCAGGCTCAATGATCGAACCTCCTACCCCTCCGCCGCGCATCGAGCGCGTCGCTCTCATTCCAACATTTCAAAGGATTTGAATTATGAAGACCAAGTATCTCCTGGGCTTGCTTGCCCTCACCATGTCCAGCGCCGCTTTCGCGGCCGATCCGGCTCCTGCACCAGCCCCTGAAAAGGAATGCTGCTGCTGCAAGAAGGACGAGCATGGCAAAATGGCCTGCTGCAAGGATCAGGCCGGGCAAACCGGCGCTGACCATGCCGGTCACGGCGAGGGTGGATCAGGCCACCATTGAGCAACGTGCGCGGGGGGCAGATTCTGTCCCCCGCGCATTGCCCCGCGAGAAGCTCTACCCATGCCCTCAAATCGCGAGTTTACCCCTGCAGCGGGCAGGCTTTTACCTACCAGCGCCTATGATCGGCTTCTCGCACTTTTGACGCGGGAAAGAGTTTGGCGCGCAAGACTCCTCGATGCGCTGGCCCCCAAGGCCGGTGAACGCATCCTCGATGTTGGAAGCGGAACCGGCTCCCTTGCAATCCTCATCAAGCAGGCCGAGCCGCAAGCAATTGTCGTGGGGCTCGATCCCGACCCCGACGCGCGCAGAATTGCAGCATCCAAAGCCGAAGCGGCAAGAGTGGAGATCGAATGGCGATCCGGCTTCGCGCGTGATGCTGCGAACTTTGGGCAGTTCGACAAGGTAATTTCCAGTCTCGTTTTCCATCAGATTCCAGTGGCGGAAAAGCGAACCGGCATTGAGGCGATGTTCAATGCGGCGAGGCCGAGCGGGCAGGTTCTGATTGCCGACTATGCCATGCAGCGAAGCTGGTTGATGCGGCAGGCGTTCAAAATCGTCCAGTCCGCGGATGGCCGGACAAACACCCAACCAAATGCCGATGGATTCCTAGAACGTGAACTGGCTCGCATTTGTGGCGGATCGTTGACTGCCACTTGGGCCTTGGACACACCTACCGGGACGATTTCGCTTTTCAACGCGATCCAGGTGTCACGTTAATCGCGCAAACAGCGATTGTGCTTTGGCACGGCGCACGAAGTCGCTGACCGAGACATGCGACGGGATCTCGACGAACATGTGGACGTGATCGCGCTACAGGGCACCGTTGATGATGGTCGCGGACATCTCGGAGCAAACCGTTTTATGATCTCGCGCACCCGTGGGCGAACATACCCGCTCAACGCGGAGCCGGACGAAGAGGAATTGTCGCGTCTTCGCAGCCATAATTCCCATCGAGAGAGGTTGAAAACTTACACAAAACCTTACACAGTTCTTGACCTAAGGAAAATAATGCTATATTGTTCAATAACTTACGGCAGTCTCGTCCCACTTAAAATCTGTCGCCCTTTGGGCGTGCGGGTTCAAGTCCCGCCGTCCGCACCAACTTTTCCTGAAGTGCGAATGTCCGGTTGCTCCTATAGCAGGTACGGCCTAGACTTCCGAAATGCGTTGGCTCTTTCCGCTTCTTGCTCTGTTGCTAAATGCGTGCGGAGACAAAAGAACCGAGGAAACCCAGCCCGCCCACGCGATAGTCAGGCTGACCGAAGCTGACGCACGCGGGTTGGATGCCCAAATGGTATCCGATTTGGCCTCGACAAGGATCGCAGCCGATCTTTTCGAGGGCCTGACGCGTTTCGATGCAAGTGGAAATGCAGAGGCTGGATTGGCCGAAACCTGGAAAACCAGCGTTGATGGTCGCTCTTGGACCTTTCGCCTTCGTTCCGAACTGACTTTCTCCGATGGTCAAAGGTTGAATGCTGATGTTTTTCGGCGTGCATTTGATCGCATCCGTGATGAAAAGAGCGGTTCGCCGCATGGCGCGTTGTTCGGAATCATAGAATCAGTGGCTACGCCGGATGATCGCACCGTTGTTTTCAGACTCGAAAACCCCTTCCCGCAGTTGCCAGCTTTGCTCGCCCATCCAGCCATGGCTGCACTCCCATTCCATCGGATAGATGTTGCGGGTGACAAATGGACCAGTGACCGACCTTTGGTAACTAGCGGCGCCTATCGACTAACGGATTGGCAATTGAGCCAGAAGCTTGTGCTCGATGCCAACCCCCTATGGCATGGCGGCAAGCCACGCACGACGCGCATTGTCTGGAAGCCGATGGACAATTTGAATGCCGCGATGCGGTTGGTGCTGGCCGGCGGTGCCGATATCGGAAGCGAATATACACCAGCACGCCATCACTGGTTGCGTGAAAAGCACCCGAAAATCGCACGCAACGCGCCGTTTCTTGGCACTTATTATTTTGCCTTCAACACCCGCAAGCCACCTTTCGACGATTCCCGCGTCCGCCTTGCGCTCGCTATGGCAATTGACCGTGAATGGATCGCCAAAAAAATGGTTGATGCAGGAAATCTGCCTGCCTGGGGATTGCTGCCGCCTGGCCTTGATGGCGGCACAACTTTCCAACCGGCGTGGGCAAATTGGACGCAGAAGCGACGAGTGGCGCGAGCGAGAGCACTGCTACAAGAGGCAGGCTATTCCAAACAGCGTCCGCTGCGTTTTGAAATCCGCTTCAACAGTTCAACCGAACATCGACGTGCTGCGGTGGCAATGGCAACGATGTGGCGCGAACTCGGCGTCGATGCTCGTTTGCTCAACAGCGAAGCGAGCCTACACTTTGACAGCTTGAAACGCGCCGATTTTCAATTGGCCCGATCGGGCTGGATTGCAGATCTGCCAGCGCCAGAAAATTTCCTGACCGTTCATCGAAGCGATACGGGCGTTCAAAATTACTCGGGCTATGCCAATCCGGGCTATGACAAGGCAATCGATCGTGCACTTGCGGAAGCTGATCTGAAAAAGCGAGCGGGCTTGATGCGGGACGCGGAAAGGATATTGATGGCGGATATGCCGATACTGCCGCTCTATTTCTACGCCTCGCGTACCTTGGTACGCCCAACTATCCGCGGGTGGCAGGATAATCCTGGCAATGTTCACCCCAGTCGAACCTTATGGAAAGCGCAGTGAACCGAAACACCGCCTTTGTGCCCGTTTTCGCTGCAATTTTGGTCTTGGCGGGCTGTTCGGACGGTATCGACAACAGCCGATTGCGTGTTGATGTCGTCGAAGACAGCCCACGCGAAATTTCCGTCGGGCGAATGCCGCTGTCACCTACCTCGGCCTATTTGCGCAATGCCACTGCACAGGGACTTGTAGCGTTCGACAATGAAGGCAAGGTCGTACCGGCGCTCGCAGCCCGCTGGATCGTGACGGACGATGATCTGGGGTATATTTTCAGGTTGCAGAAAACCCGCTGGAACAATGGCCGCGAGGTTCGATCGGACGAGGTTGCCACCGCGCTACGAATGCGCATCAACGAACTGCGCGTGAGCCGCTTCGGCGATGAGCTTTCCAAAATTGACCGCATCCTGCCCATGACGGGCAAGGTTGTTGAAATCCGGCTCAGCGCCCCGATCCCCAATCTGCTTGAGCTGCTTGCCCAGCCTGAATTCGGGCTGACCCACAAGGCAAATGGTTCCGGCCCGATGACGGCCGAACGCATTTCCGGCAATTTGCAGCTGCGCAACCGGTTGGAAGAGAGCAATGGTGCGATTGCGCTCGACGAAAACCGCATCACATTGACAGCACATTCACCGTCGCGTTCGCTCGCACGATTTGCGCTTGGCCAGAACGACCTCGTTTTGAATGGGAAATTTGAACATCTACCACTGCTGACTGCCACCAACGGCAATGAGGCCCAAACCCGGTTTGACGCAGTGCCTGGATTGTTCGGTTTACTTGTCGTCGCTGACGGCCCGTTTCTGTCAAACTCATCAAACCGCGACGCCCTTGCCATGGCAATCGACCGACCGCGCATGCTGACGTCGTTCGGAATCACCGACTGGCGCGAAACACTTACCCTGGCCCCCGAAACGCTCGCGAATAGGGAAAAGCTACCCCGACCCGATTGGGCAAGTCTGAATGCGCAGGACCGCAAAGCAAGGGCACAGTCGACGATTAACGCGTGGGAGGGATCCGGCGGTCCTGTGCGCCCCTTACGCATAGCCATGCCGCGCGGGACAGGGAGTCGCATCCTTTTTGCCCGGCTGCGCACTGACCTCGCCAGTATTGGATTAGAAGCAGAGCGGGTTACTTATGCGCAACCAGCTGACCTGATCCTGATCGACCGGGTGGCGGATATTTCCAGTCCTGGCTGGTATCTGGACCAGCTTTCCTGCCGCGTTACACCCATATGTTCCGAAAAGGCAGACCAGCTTCTCGATGAAGCGCGCAATGCCGGTTCCAGAGAGGAACGAATCCGGCTTTGGGGGGAGGCCGAGCGCGAACTGATCGCTACCCGCAACTTTATTCCCATCGCCAATCCTGTGCGCTGGTCGCTGGTACGCGATGGCCTTTTGGGCTTTGCGCAGAACCCGCGCGGATGGCATCCCTTGCAATATCTGGGACGGGACCCGACATAAGCGAAAGAAGGAGGCGCTATGCCCATTTCGCAGAACCAGTTTGAAGAGCTTGCCAAGTCCCTTCCCGGCGTGGGAACCGATCCGCATTCGGTGCGTCAGCGCGTGGAAGCGCTGGAAAAACTGCTCGAGCGCAGTTTTGTCATACCTGGCACCAAAATCCCCTTCGGTCTGGATTCTGTCATCGGACTGGTCCCGGTCATTGGCGACCTGATTACCGCTGCTATGGGGGCTTATATGGTGTGGGAAGCGCGCAATCTGGGCATGTCAAAATGGCAATTGATGCGCATGTCCGCCAATATTGGAATTGATACCGCCTTAGGCGCTATTCCGCTTGTGGGTGACGCTTTTGATTTCATCTGGCGATCGAACAGCAAGAATCTGCGCATCATCCACAAGCATCTCGACAAACATCATCCGGGCACGCGGATTATCGAGGGCTAGGTTCCCCGCCAGATCTTGATCTGCGCATTGTCCGCAGCACCGCGAACGAAGTTGGGACAAGCGCGTGGCTTGAATTTTTTATCGAGGCAAATGTGTACCTCTTCGAGCCAGCCTCTCCGGTTGGTTTTGACCTTGATCGCCTGTTCCGAAAGCCCGTCATTGTTGAGTGCAAATTCCTCGGTAAGGCGGGCAACCGTCAAATTGCCCTCCTTTTCACCCTGCAGGGACAGACGCTCCATATCGGGAAATTCCATCGCATCGAACAACAACCGCGCGGCACCAAAATAGGTTTCCGGCTTTCGCGCCATGCAGGTGCCATGTTTGGCCCACTCGTGCTGGAGCAACTGGACCGAAGGTGTCATGCAGATGTTCTGCGCCACCATTTTGCGCGACAATAACTCCGCCTTGCGACACCATTGAGGGTAGTTGGGTCCCTTAGCCTCCGGCCAAAGCCCATGGAGCACGAAGCCGAATTCGCCCATCGTCCTGCCACATTGCAGCGCATCGTCAGGGTTATTCTCCCGCCCACGGCAATGTTCACGGCTCCAACTGAGCGCAAGGATATAGCCGTCGACAGCTGTGCGCCGTATCTCGCCCGGCTTGGCAATTTCCGGTACCGGGCGGGGAAGGCTTGCAGGTGGGCGGCACTGCCAAGCCTGCGCGAGCACCGGTTCATGCGACGTAGACGTAGCAAGCAATGCGAGCGCCGGCAGCGCCAGCGCGAACCTAGACCACATCGAAATCCAGCCCGATATCAGCAGCCGGTGCACTCTGGGTCAGGCGGCCAACCGAAATGAAGGTCACGCCAGTCTCGGCCTTGGCGCGAATGGTTTCGAGCGTCACCCCCCCGCTCGCTTCGGTCGGCACGCGACCATCGACCAATTTTACCGCCGCTTTCAATTCCTCAACGTCCATATTGTCGAGCAACAGATGCGTCGCTCCGGCTGCCAACCCTGGCTCAATCTGTTCAATCCGGTCAACCTCCAGGATGATGCGTTCGACACCTGAATCCTTGGCACGGCGGACAGCCTCCACAACACCGCCTGCCACCGCAACATGATTATCTTTTATCATCGCGGCATCCCAAAGCCCCATGCGATGATTGGTCGCCCCGCCCATCCGTGTAGCATATTTTTCAAGCACACGAAGGCCGGGTATCGTCTTGCGCGTATCGAGTAATGTGCAGCCGGTCCCGCGAATTGCCATCACATAGCGCCGTGTCATCGTGGCGATGCCGGAGAGATGCTGCACCGTGTTGAGGGCCGAGCGCTCTGCCGTCAGCATGGCACGAGCCTTGCCGCGAATCCGCATCAGGTCCGCACCTGCCTCCACACCATGGCCCTCATGCGCCAGCATTTCGATTTCGATATCAGGGTCGAGATGTTTGAAAAAGGCAGCGGCAACCGGAAGCCCAGCGACAACGATGGCATCGCGGCTGTCCATAACTCCAGCAAAGTGCATGTCCGCCGGAATCACGCTTTCAGAAGTCACATCGCGTCCGGTGGGCCCAAGATCTTCAGCGAGCGTCGCGCGAACGAAGGCCTCCAAATCAAAGCCGGGCAGATTGAAAGCTATGTGCATGGTTTTCGCTATTTCCCTTATTTGCGTTTCGCAAGCGCCTCACGCGCCAGATCGACCAGCCAGGCTGGCGCACTGACGCCCGGATTGTCAGGCAGACAGATGAGAGCAATTTCGCTCCCTTCCTCATACTCGGCCCATTTCCCGATATTGACCGAAGCGGCACGGCGATATTCCCGGCCATCGGGGCCGGTGTAGGTAAAGGAAAGCCGACGACTCCTGCTTCCCGAGATATCCGCATTTCCTGCGCGGAATTTACGCACAATGCGTCCCGTGACCGGCGTTCCACGCCGTGCCAGCTCACCAAATTGTCGACCGCGCCAGACGCCAAAGCCGACAAAGGCTGCAACCAGAAGCAGGACAGGAACAATCCAAGTCATGCGCTGACCATAGTCCCGATTTGTGCAAAGAAAAGGGGCGGCCACCTCTATAGCCGCCCCTCATTGTCATTATCGCGATTGCCTTACTGGACAGTCACCTCAACCCGGCGCGCGGCAGTGTTGTCGCCCGACGCGTCAGTTGTATCACTAGGTTTGACCAGATCGATAGCAGTCGCCGGAATGCCGACAGCTTCCAGCGCCTTGCCAACGCCCTGTGCCCGCTTTTTCGAGATTTCCGCGTTTACGGCTGCATTGCCAGTCGGGTCGTTATATCCTGAAACCGCCAGCTTCGCCGTCGGATTTGCATCGATATAGGCCTTCACCTTTGCGGCTGCTGCTGCGAGGTCATTGGTGACATCCGATTTGCCACTGTCGAAATAGACCGTCAGCTTGGGTTTGCCATCGACATCCGCAGCGACCACACCCGCGCCTTCCGGAATGGCGGCGGTTGCCGTTGCATCGCCGGCTGCGGCATCGGCAGCTTCACCACCGGTTGCTTCGGTCGTCATCCCGTCATCCGCCGGAGCAGTTGCCTCCGGCGAGCAACTGCGCATCAGGAAGAAGAGCAGCAGGGCGAGCAAAGCCGCGAGCAAAAGCCATTTGAGCCAACCGAGGCCGCCACCACCAGTATCTTCATCCTCATAACTCGATGCCGCATAGGCAGGTGCGGCTGCAGCAGGCGCTGGTTCAGGGGCGGGATTCGGGGTCGCAACAACCGGTTCTGCTGCAGCAACTGTCGCCGCTGTTCCCGCCACTGCCGCTGCACCTAGTCCTGCTGCGGCAGCAAGCGGTGCGGTAGATGCACTTGACCCGCCAAAAATGCTAAGCTGGCCGAAATGCTCGGCGAGGAGATAATAGACGGTGACGCGGTTCTTCGTCCGGTCTTCCTTCATCCGGTCACCTACGGCAGCAATCGCGCCGTCAAGCACATCATCGCCCTGTGTGAGACCCAGCTTCTTTTTCAGGAAATTTTCACGGACGCGGTCGGTTTCTTTTTTGTCGGAAAAAGCAACGAGCGAACTGTCGCGATTCTGCAGAGCAATGCCGCAATATCGCACAATCGCCTTCACCACAGTGTCGTCGGCGTCTGCGACATATTTGCGGACATCCGCCAGCCAATCTTCAGCCATAATACGCTTCCTTCCATCTCAAGTGCCGAGATGCCGACACTGTTGCAGCCCTATGTGACAATTCGCCACACCCCAGGTTCTCAAAAGAGCGCGAAGCCTATGTAGTGGGAGCAAAAACGCAAGCGACACGCGCCTGCGCGACTCCAATTTTGCAAGTTTATACAACGATCTTCCGGTGAAGACGAATCGAGTTTATGCCCTTGGTAAGGGCGCTACCAGGCGCTCCAGCCTTTGTCCTTGATCCATGCATCGACTGACTCAACCGGATCGCCATCCTTGTTCCCCGGAATAGCAAGGATGAACTTGCCGTCAGGGCGGATCAGATGCACCTCGCCATAGGCCCCTTCTTCGGGATTTTTCGGATAAAGATGCCGCTGCACGAGCAAATAGCCGCGATATGGCCCGGTCCGCACCAGCGCGTGGATCGAGCCATCGATGACATATTTCTCCGCACCGGTCTGCACATTGATCTGGTGGATTGCGGCAGAGGTGACCCAAGCCTCGGACTCGACATAGACGAAACCGCCATTCAGCGAGAAAAGCGGGTTCCACAGCGCCGCCATATTCGCCTTGCGGTCGTCTGCCGGGCGCGGCTTGAACAGGATGCGCGCCTGTCCGGTAGCCCCGTCGGCGATCCACAGTTGCGTGCGCGTGTCGTCATAGGTGGGCGTGCCTTCAACCAGTATTTCGATAAAAGCCACCGTGCGATCGTCGGACGCAAGTGTGGCCTGCCTGAACTTGCCCGGTGCGCTCAGCCGGGTGGGGAGGCCTTCGCCGTTGTAATAGATGACTTGCCCTTCGTCGGTGATCGAGACGTCGGGCTGGTTGGCGAAAGACGGGTTGGTCAGTGCGAGCCCGACAAAGGCCAGCACAACGTGCAGCCACGGCCTCATGGATTGGGCGACGCCAGATCCTTGCGCCCCAGATCGCCCTGCCCGACAGTCTTCGATGCCATTTCGAGCATCCGGTCGAGACTTTTCTTCGCCGCCAGCCGCACGCCTTCGTCGAGTTCGATCTGCGGCTGCAGGTCGCGCAGGGCAAGGTACAGTTTCTCAAGGGTATTCAGCGCCATATAGGGGCAGATATTGCACGCGCAATTGCCGTCCGCGCCGGGCGCACCGATAAAGTTTTTCTCGGGCAGCGCCTTTTGCATCTGGTGGATGATGTGCGGCTCGGTTGCGATGATCACGGTATCACCGGGCACTTCCTTGGCATATTTCAATATGCCGCTGGTCGAGCCAACATAATCGGCGTGATCGATGATATGCGGTGGACATTCCGGGTGCGCCGCAACGGGTGCGCCGGGATATTGCGCCTTGAGCTTGAGCAACTCGGTCTCGCTAAACGCTTCGTGCACGATACACACACCGGGCCAGAGCAGCATTTCGCGCCCGAATTTGCGGCTAAGATAACCTCCCAGATGCCGGTCGGGGCCGAAGATGATTTTCTGTTCCTTGGGGATCTGCGCCAGAATGGTTTCGGCGCTGCTGCTGGTGACGATGATGTCGGACAGCGCCTTCACCTCGGCCGAGCAGTTGATGTAAGTGAGCGCGATATGATCAGGGTGCGCGTCGCGGAAGGCTTTGAACCGGCCGGGAGGGCAGGCATCCTCCAGACTGCAACCGGCCGCCATATCGGGAAGTATCACAGTCTTTTGGGGCGAAAGTATCTTCGCGGTTTCAGCCATGAACTTCACCCCGCAAAAGGCGATGACATCGGCATCGGTTTCCGCGGCGCGACGCGAAAGCTCCAGACTATCCCCCACAAAATCGGCCAAGTCCTGAATCTCGGGCTTCTGATAATAGTGCGCGAGGATGACAGCGTTGCGTTCCTTCTTCAGCCGGGTGATTTCGGCGAGCAGGTCAAGGCCGGACAGGTTTTCACGGACGGGGGCGTTCATTTTCTAACTCCATTCTCCACTCCCGTTTTCGGCAGGGGTCGGGGGTGGGCTGTTTCACATTTGCATATGCCCACCCCGAACCGCTCCCGCAAGCAGCAGGGAGATTATTTGACAATCTCTTCGAGCGGCGTCGATTCATTCCAACGGGTTGTCACATTGCCGCCAAGTTCATCGGCGAAATAGGCCTCAACCTTGGCATCGAGTCCTGCCGCCCGAAGCGGCGCCTCGAAATTCTGCTTGATCGCGCGCTTGAACGCTTCGCGCGCCAGCTTCATTGGCACCGGGCCATTGGCTTGCCGGGTCAATTCAGCAAGCCCTTTGTCGCGATTGGCATCATCGAGCACGTCGTCCACATCAGTGAACGCCCGCAATATGCCGTTTTCGCCATATTCCTGGATTGTCTTGAGATCGATCTGCGGTGGCGCGGTTTCGATTGGCGGGATTTTGACGCGCAACGTGCCATTGTCGGCATCCCAACGGACGTCCTGCTCTCCCAACTTCGCGAGATCTACCTCGTAACGCACCAAACCTTGCATGATCAGCGTCTTTTTCGCCGACAGACCAAAGCGGCGCTGTTCGCTGGTAACAACCGCAGCATAGTTGGCGGCAAAGGCAGAAAGGCGGTTCTGTTCGCGCAATCCCTGCAGGCTGGCACTGGCAACGGTTTCCGGCGCGGGGCCATCACGCAAACTGCGAAACCCGTCAATCGCCCACCAGACGCCAAGGATAAACAGGATCGGGGTGGCGAGCGCTGCCCCGCGCATAGCCCAACTGCGCAGCTCGTTCTGGCTCAGGCTGCCAACTGCCATGCCTCACCGTCCAAAGCTACGCGGCCCTGCTTTTCAAGATCGACCAGATGCGCAAGCACCGAGCGGCCTGCCGCACCCTTAAGACGCTCGTCGAGGCCCTTATACATTTCGGTGACCATATCGGGAATGACCTGAGCCCCCTGCTCGAGCAGTCCCAAAATCTGCCGCTCGCGCATACGCCGGTGGCCAATCATGCCGCGTACCAACTGCCGGGGATTGTCGACTGCCGGCCCATGCGCCGGATAATAGACACGATCTTCGCGGTCATAGAGCTTTTGCAGCGAAGCCATATAGGCAGACATGTCGCCGTCGGGTGGAGAGACAACGCTGGTCGACCATTTCATCACATGGTCGCCGGTAAACAGCGCTCCGCTTTCGATCAGCGCGTAGCAAAGATGGTTGCTCGTATGGCCAGGCGTTGCAACCGCCTCGATGGTCCAGCCTTCACCCGAAATCCGTTCGCCATCCCTAAGGATGCGGTCAGGGGCATAATCGGGGTCAAAGGCGCTATCGGCGCGCGGGCCATCGTCTGCAATAGAAAGCGGCGCACAGCCAATGATTGGAGCTCCCGTCAGCGCCTTGAGGGGTGCCGCAGCAGGCGAATGGTCGCGGTGGGTGTGGGTGCAGAGAATTGCCGTGATTTTGGCATTGCCGACCGCACGCAAAATGGCCTCTACATGGCCTTCACCATTCATATCCTTGGGATCACCGATGCTAAGCCCGCTCCCTGCAGGGCCCGGATCAATCACGGCAATTTCATTTCCAGCGCCGACTAACCAGGTCTGCGTACCGGTGAAGGTGTAAGGCGACGGGTTGGGTGCCAGCACGCGCCGCACCAGTGGCTCATGCTGTTCGGTTTCGCCTGCGTGGATGCTGTCGGGCCAGTCGCTCATACCAATCTATATGGTGGCGGACTGGCGACGGGGCAATGAAAAAGGGGCGGATCGTTAGACCCGCCCTTTCAAGTCACGAAGCAACGCTGGGGAGCTAGCTTCGGGGAAAGCCCTTAGTCAGGGCTTGTTGCAGAAATGGGTCAAACATCTTCGCTGGTTTCGGCGTCGTCCTTCGACTGTTGTTCCATTTTCTCGATCTTTTCCTCGAGCTTTTTGACAACATCCTTGCGGATCGAATCGGGCATTTCGCCATCGGCCTGGATCTCGTCACGCGCTTCCTTCAGCCCCTGAATTGCATGCTTGCGTGCAACATTGGCCTGCACCTTGCCACACATCACGATACGGATGCGGGACTTATTCTGTCCGTCAAATCCATCGATATTGGTTGTGACTGGTTCGCCTTCGTTGCATTTACCTCGAATTTCCTTAAATTCGATGTCGGGGATCATCTTTGCAATTTCGATCTCGTCGAATGCGAATTGATAATGATCTGCCCCCGCACCATCCATCAGCTTTCCGTCTTTCTTCAGCCGCATGACCATGGTGCGTTTTTCGCTGCCGCCTGCGTCTGCTTCAGATTGCTGGCTTGAGGCTATTGCCGCCGCAACCATATTTGCCATTTCGGAATCGGTGATTTCCTTGTTCGATCGCAGGACGATCGTCTTGCCATCCTTTTCGACCGTTTTCACAAAAGGTGTTTCAGCATCCCCTCTAGTGTCGATAACAACCGGTTTGCCGTCTTCGCTCTTCACGATCACGACCTTGTGTTTTTTGACTTCAAGCTTTTTTTCAGCGTCCACTCCGGCAGGTGCAGGTTCAGATTGTGCAAATACCGGCACCACCGTTGCAGTCAACGGCAGAGCAACGGCCGCTGCGGCCAATATTGCCATCTTACCAGTCAGCCGGCGAACCTTGCTGGTCTCGTTCATTGTCAGTCTCCTCAATCTTTGAATAAGGGTGCGCGGGCTGTTCAAGGCCATCGCAAATGCCGGCAGCCCTTCAGTGGCTGTGCGCGCCAGCGCTCGGCCATAGGTTTGTCTTGTGGTCGCATCAGCCCCGGCGATTACGCGCGCATCGCACGCTGCCTCCTGATCAAAGCGAAAAGCGCTCCACGCCATCCATGCGAGCGGGTTGAACCACATCAGGCAAAGAACGATAAACGCCGCCAAATTGGCGAACAGATCGCCGCCACGGTGATGCGCCAGCTCATGTTCCAGCGCCAGATCGCGCTCGCGTGGTGAGAAAGTGTGCGTGAAATCGCGCGGAACCGCGATAAAGCGGCGCAGCAGCCCGAAAGCCAGCGGGCCATCGATGCGATCGGTCTGAATGATGCGAATGCCGTCAATC
The DNA here is from genome assembly GCF_003367235.1 of Sphingorhabdus pulchriflava. Lineage (GTDB taxonomy): Bacteria > Pseudomonadota > Alphaproteobacteria > Sphingomonadales > Sphingomonadaceae > Sphingorhabdus_B > Sphingorhabdus_B pulchriflava. The sequence continues at coordinate 323,576 of NZ_QRGP01000003.1, read as the reverse complement.
CGGTCGATGTCGACCGCGTCGGAGAGCAATTCTTCGCGCAAGGCAGCATAACGGTACATCTGTACGATGAAGAGCAGTGCCGCCCCACCCAGCCATAGAGTCAGGCCGATAACGGTCCAGTCGATAGCCGATGTCGCGACGGATGCGGCTGCTTGGCCACCATTCGGCACTGCGGCAAGCGCCACATCGCGCGCACCGTCGGCGGCCGTCAATTCAAATGGCAGCGTAGGCGACGCCACCTCTTTGGTCAGCGTCGGCATGAACAGGCGGGCAGCGGGCAACGCCCAGAGGAAATAGGCCGTCGCAGCCCCAAAATGCCGGGCAACCGGACCACGGATCAAAAGTACCAGCAACAGCAGCGCGCTGGTCGCCAGCAATGTATCACTCAGCCACTCCGTCATGATTTCATCTCCCTCAGCAGCTTTTCGATTTCGGCAATGTCGTCGTCACTCAGGCTTTTTTGCTCGGCGAGGTGCGCGACAAGAGGCATCAGCTTGCCACCGAAAAAGCGGTCAACCAGGCGGCGTGATTCGCGCGCGACATAGGTTTCGCGTTCGACCAGAGGCGAATAAAGAAACCGGCGGCCATCGAGATGATGGCTAATCGCTTCCTTCGCGACGAGACGCGAGAGCAGGGTCTTAACCGTGGCCAATGACCATTCCCGCTGGCGCGCCACCCTGCCGGCGACGTCGGTCGCGGTAAGCGGAGCTTCATCCCAAAGCACTTCCATCACCGCCAGTTCAGCTTCACTTATACGTTCGGGCATTCGGTCACACCTTGCCTATGTTGCGCCATTTTCGACTACAGGCGTAGTCATTTCGATTACGGCTGTAAACATAGGCTTCGACGAACGACATCCGGCCAGCCACGAATGGCGAGACTTGAACCCTGTCAAATTGTCGGCGATTTTTACAATGGCCAAAATGTTAACGACGTGAAAACCATCTAACGCATTGTATTTTATGGGTCGCTTGAAATTGGCACGGGTGCTGCATCAGGATAGATGTTCAACACCCACACGCCATGGACGGGTTGGTCGCTTATCTGGTCTCGCACCAACCCGTCCCGGCATTTCCTGAAATCGCTATTTGAGCCTAGTCGGCCAATCCGTGCTTGGGATCGGCGCTGGCAATCGCGGATGGCATCACGGCGATCTTGTCACGCCACGCCTTCAGATGCGCCGCATCCTCAGGGATCGGCTGCCCCACCATCGCGCCGAATTCGACCCAGCAGAACAGTGATATGTCGGCAAGGCTGAAGCTGTCCCCCGCGACAAATGGCTGCCGCGCAAGCAGCGCATCCGCCTGCCGCATACCATCCTGCGCATAGGCCTTGTTGCCCGGTGCGGCTTCGGGAACGCATAGCATCCGGTTTTCGAACATCGGCAGACCTTCTGCACTGCGGAAGCCGTTCATCATCGGGCTACCGATGCTGTAATCGATATGGCGGATTGCGGAACGGACGGCGGCGCGCGCTTCTGGTGTCGTACCAACCAACGGGTTTTCCGGAAAGCGCTCATCGAGATAGTCGCAAATCACCGTCGCTTCGGAAATCAGGCTGCCATCATCGAGTTCGAGGACGGGAATACCGCCGCGCGGATGCTTTTTCAGCCACTCGCCCTGCCGGTTTTCACCTGCACGAATATCGACAAAGGCACGGTCAATCTTGAGGCCTTTTTCGGAAAGGTAGAAGAGGACAACACGGGGGTTGGGGCCAACTGACTGGTATAATTTCATCGTCGCACTCTCCTCTTGCGAATTAAAATCTGAATTAGGATGGCATTACACAAAACCGTAGTGCTGAGCCTGTCGAAGCACGCCTCGCCGAGAAGCGCCCTTCGACAGGCTCAGGGCTACGGTGATGTTTAACCGTGGTGCCATCATAACTATCCGGCGTCCATCCCCGCCAGTCGCGCAGACTGGTCTTCGGATATCAACGCGTCAACCATCTCGGCGAGCCCCGCGCCTTCCAATATTTCGGGAAGCTTGTGCAGCGTCAGGTTGATGCGGTGGTCGGTGACACGACCTTGCGGGAAATTATAGGTGCGGATGCGCTCGCTGCGGTCGCCGCTGCCGACCATCGCCTTGCGCGCCTCGGCTTCGGCCCCCTGCGCTTCCTCGCGTTCCTTTTCGTAGATGCGGGCGCGCAGCACTTGCATCGCCTTTTCCTTGTTCTTGTGCTGGCTGCGGCCATCCTGGCAGGTGACGACGATGCCGGTCGGCGCGTGGGTGATACGCACCGCGCTATCAGTGGTGTTCACATGCTGCCCGCCCGCGCCCGAGGCGCGATAGACATCGATCTTCAGGTCCTTGTCCTCGATATGGACATCGACCTCGGTCGGTTCAGGTAGCACCGCAACGGTCGCCGCGCTGGTATGGATGCGGCCGCCGCTTTCGGTCACCGGCACACGCTGCACCCGGTGGACACCGCTTTCGAATTTCAGTTTAGCAAAAACGCCCGCGCCCGAAACCGCGGCGACAATTTCCTTGAACCCGCCAACGTCGGATGCGCTCATCGAAATCGGTTCGACCTTCCAGCCCTGAAGCCCTGCATAGCGTTCATACATGCGGTAGAGATCGCCCGCGAACAGCGCTGCCTCATCTCCGCCCGTGCCTGCGCGGATTTCGAGCATCGCCGAACGCTGGTCGGCGACATCGCGCGGGAGGAGGAGGATGGCCAATTCATGCTCTCCCGCCTCGATCCGCTCGCGCACGCCATCGATTTCCTCGGCAGCCATGGCTTTGAGGTCAGCATCGTCGCCCGAAAGCATTTCCTCCAGCCCCGCCAATTCGTCGCGAAGCCCGCGCAGCGCGGCGGCGGCCTTGGCGACCGGCTCGAGCTCCGAATATTCCTTCGACGCCTGCACAAACGCATCGCCCTCCAGCGTGCCAGAGGCCATCCGCGCCTCAAGCTCGGCAAAGCGCGCCTCGATCTGCGCGATGCGTTGGGGGGAGATGGTGGTCATGCAAGCGTACTGAGAACCTCGAGAAGGCGGGAATTTTCGCCTTCACTCGAAATCCCATAATAGCCGTTTTCATCTACACGCAAGATTGCGAACGGGTTGTGCTTGACTGCCTTGTCATAGCGTTTCTTCGGTGAACCGGTCGCGATCATATCCGTAGAAATTCCAGCCGAGCGCAACTGTTTCAACAACGAGATTGCATGCGGCATACCGAGGTCATTCTCGAGTACAATCATAGCCTCAAGCTGGAACCATACTGGCGTGTCAATCAACATCGCCAGTCGCTCAATCCCCGCAGCCCAACCGACTGCAGGCGTGGGCGGGCCACCCAAATTCTCGATGAGCCCATCATAGCGTCCGCCGCCGAGCACTGTGCCTTGTGCGCCCAGCCGGTCGGTGGTGAATTCGAACGCGGTGTGGCGATAATAATCGAGGCCGCGCACCAGCTTTGCGTTGCGCGTCCAGGCAACGCCTGCGGCATCCAATCCAGCCGTCACCGCACCGAAAAAGTCCTGCGCCTCGCCGCTCAAAAACTCGTCAATCTTCGGCGCGGCATGGGCGACGCCGCGATCGTCGGGGTCTTTGCTGTCGAGGATGCGCAGCGGGTTTTTCTCCAGCCGCGACAGGCTGTCTTCTGACAAAACATCCTTGTGATCGTTGAAATAGGTGATCAACGCCGCGCGCCAGGCATCGCGGCTTGCCGCATCGCCGAGCGTATTCAATTCCAGCGTGACGCCTTCCTTGATGCCCAGTTCGTGCAGCAGCTGGTCGGCCATCACCAGCAGTTCGACATCCGCCGCCGGTTCCGCCGCACCGATGATTTCGGCGTCGATCTGGTGAAACTGGCGATAGCGGCCCTTTTGCGGGCGTTCATAGCGGAACAGGGGCCCATGCGCGGTTACCTTCATCGGTGCATGCTGCTGCCAGCCATTGGTCAGGTAGGCGCGCGCAATGCCTGCGGTAAATTCGGGACGCAGCGTGATTGAATCGCCGCCGCGATCCTCGAAGGTGTACATCTCCTTCGAAACGACATCGGTCGCCTCACCCAGTGAACGGGCAAAAACCGCAGTCGGCTCGATCACCGGAAGTTGCAGCCCTTTGAACCCATAAAGCCGCCGCACACGCTCAAAGGTCGAAACGACATGCACGAACCGCTCCTCGGTTTCGCCATACATATCCTGTGTGCCGCGCACGGGCTGGGGGGTCTGAATCTTTGCCATGATGCGCGGCTCCCTAGCGGGTTTTATGATATGGGGGAATAGGCCGCTATTCAGCCTTCCGTAAGCCGCAATATTCGACTAGGGGCCGCGCCAAACAACCATAAAGGCCTACTCCCATGCGTATCGACCTCATCCCCGCCGGCGACAATCCGCCCGAAAGCCTCAACGTCCTGATCGAAGTGCCCATTGGCGGCGAGCCGGTGAAATATGAATTCGACAAGGCTTCGGGCGCGCTGTTCGTTGACCGCTTCCTCCACACTCCGATGCGCTATCCGGCCAATTACGGTTTCGTGCCGCACACGCTGGGCGAGGATGGTGATCCACTCGATGCGCTGGTTGTCGCGCGTTCGCCGATTGTTGCGGGCGCCGTGGTCAAATGCCGCCCGGTCGGCGTGCTGTTGATGGAAGACGACAAGGGCGGCGATGAAAAGCTGCTGTGCGTGCCCGTGAACACCACCTTCCCTTATTATGCCGACGTCGTGACCTATAAGGATATGCCGCCGATCGTGCTGCAACAGATCGAGCATTTCTTCACGCACTATAAGGATCTGGAACCCGGCAAATGGGCCAAACTCAATGGCTGGGGCGATGTCGATGACGCCAAGCGCATCATCATCGAATGCGTCGAGCGCGCGAAGGAACATGGCGTATGAAGGCCGCCTTGCTCGTTCCCGTGGTGGCATTGGCCCTTGCAGGGTGCGCCACGCCGGAAACGCGTATCCGCACGGCATTGACCGATGCCGGGCTCTCCAAGCCGATAGCAGGCTGCATGGCCGACCGCATGGTGGACCGGCTGTCGCTGTTTCAGCTCAACAAGTTGAATGGCCTCAAAAAGCTGCAAGGTAAGAAGGCCAGCCAGATCACCATCGAGGAATTCGTCAAGCGCACCAAGGCGCTGCAGGATCCCGAGATTTTGGGCGTGGTGAGTTCGTCGGGCGTGATTTGCGCGATCAAGAGCTAGCGTTTCCATAAAGCTTTGGCTCACGCCTTGACGCTACGTCATCCTCTTGACACAGCAATGTTATGTTGTATCATTAACTCGCGACTATCGGCCCGGATTGGCTGATTCGCATTCGCTCCGGGCCGGTAGTTGCACAGCTACAGGAGAGAGGAGCTGAAATGAGCTACGCAACCGAAAACAAACGCGCAAACCCAGCGAGCATGGCGCTCGCCATCGGGGTCAATGGCAGCATCATCTTGGCGGTCGCGCTGTCGCCGGTGATTGTCGAAGAGTTCAAGCGTGATCCATTTGAGGGCCGGAGCATCCCGATCGAACCACTTCCGCCACCGGTGGACGAGAAAAAACCGGATACGGATACCCAACCGATTAAGGACGACGTCTACGTGCCTCCGCGCGAGACCGATACGATGACGGATAGCAGCAACGATATCACCACGAGCGACACCAGAACCGAAACCACCACTGTTGTTGATGGCAAGGGCGGCGGTGAAGTGCGGTTCCAGGACCCCATCGTCGAACCGCCGCCACCGCTGTTTCGCGCAGCAACCCGGGATCCGCGCTTCACCCGTGATTTCCAGCCCGACTATCCGTCCGGACTGCTGCAAAAGGAAATCGAGGGCTCAGCATCAATCCGCGTGCTGATCGGCACCGATGGCCGCGTGCGCGATGCGCAGGTCGTCAGCGCCAGCCATCCCGATTTCGGCAAGGCTGCGGTGAAGCAGGCGCTGCGGGCGTGGCGGTTCAAACCCGCCACACGCGGCGACGTCGCGGTTGAGGATTGGCAGACATTGAGTGTGCGCTTCACGATTAATTGATGTCGGTAACCTCCCCTCCCGCACGCGGGAGGGGCACTCCCTACTGGAATTCCGCCTCCGCAATCCCTACACAGGCCGCATGAGTTTCTTTCAGGATGCATCGGTAAAGGGCGGCATAGCCGATCTGTTCGGCTATATGCGCGAGCAGCGGGGCGGGCGGCTGTTGATCTTGCTACTTGCTTGTGTGCCGACCGCGACGATCATTACGATGTTCTATTTCGACGCGAAGGACAAGGCGACCCCGCCGCCGCCGACCGTCACCTATTTCGAAAGCTGGCCCGCCGACCGCTCGGTCGAGGAAAGCCTCGCCGCAATCCGAGAATATCAAAAGAAAAAGGATGCGATGCGCGCGCGCGAACGTGAAGCCTATAAGGCGCTGGGCAGTGCCGTCGGCATGGATGTCGAGAAACTCGATGCCGAGGCCCAGAAAGATGACGCCGAGCGCCGCGCCAAGTCGGAAGCCGAAATCGCCGCGCGCGTAGGGGCATCGAAATAGCCGTCGTAGCCAAAGTTTCTGGCGAAGACCGGCGCTGGCTTTCCGCCGCGATTGCGCTTGCCGAACGCGGCAAGGGGCTAACGGGTAACAACCCCTCGGTAGGCTGTATCATCGTCAAGGATGGCATTGTTGTCGGACGCGGCTGGACCCAGCCTGGTGGCCGCCCCCATGCCGAGGCAGTGGCGCTGGAGCTGGCCGGAAGCGCTGCGGCAGGTGCGACAATCTTTGTCAGCCTGGAACCTTGTGCGCATGAAAGCGCGCGTGGGCCTGCCTGTACCGACAGCCTGATTACTGCCAAGCCCGCCCGCGTCGTCGGCGCGCTGACCGACCCTGATCCCCGCACCGCAGGCAAGGGTTTCGACCGGCTGGAAGCTGGGGGTATCATCGTCGAACGCGATGCAATGGCGGCGGAAGCGCTCGCAGGCCTTGCCGGTTTCGTCACCCGTATCACCAAAGGCCGCCCACATGTTACACTAAAGCTGGCGACCTCACTCGACGGCTGCATCGCGATGGCGGATGGCAGCAGCCGCTGGATTACCGGCGATGCCGCGCGCGCGCACGCCCATCTCGAACGCGCACGCTGCGACGCGATCCTGGTCGGCGCAGGCACGGTTCGCGCCGATACGCCCAAACTCGATGTGCGCCTGCCCGGCCTCGAAGTGCGCAGCCCCCGCCGCATCATGCTCGGCAGCGGTATGGCGCCTGAGGGGTGGGAAGCCATCCGCACGCCGCAAGATGTCGCCTCGCTCGATTGCAACAGACTGATCGTCGAAGGCGGCGCACAAACCGCAAGTGCCTTCCTGCGCGCCGGGCTGGTTGACCGGTTGATGCTCTATCGGGCACCAATCCTGATAGGTGGTGGCAAGCCGTGCCTTGGCGACATAGACCTCACCGATCTGACCGAGGCGCATGGCAAATGGCGACTTGCAGATACGCGGATGCTTGGCAACGACCGGTTTGAAGTCTACGAGGCCTTCCCATGTTTACAGGCATAGTCACCGACATCGGAACCATCACCACCGCCGAGCAACGCGGCGACCTGCGGCTTGTCATCAGTTGCGGCTATGACATGGGCGGCGTTGATCTGGGCGCGTCAATTGCCTGTTCGGGATGCTGTCTGACCGTCGTTGACAAGGGCGCAGACTGGTTCGCGGTCGACGCCTCTGCAGAAACCGTCAGCAAAACCGCCAGCGGCATGTGGACACAAGGCCGCCGCCTCAACCTTGAACGCGCATTGAAGGTGGGCGACGAACTGGGCGGGCATATCGTCACCGGCCATGTCGACGGCGTCGGCGAAGTGTTGTCTGTCGAACCCGTTGGCGATTCGCATAAGGTAACGATTGCCGCTCCAGCCGCGCTCGCACCTTACATCGCCGAGAAAGGTTCGATCACAGTCGACGGCGTCTCGCTGACGGTCAACAGCGTGATCGACGCGAGCGACGGCCGTGCGCATTTCACCCTCAACATCATCCCGCACACCTGGGATGTGACCACGCTGGCAGAGCTGGCAGCCGGGCGGGTCGTGAATCTCGAGATCGACGTCCTAGCGCGCTATCTGAAGCGCATGGAGGAAGTCCGCGCTAAATAAAAAAAAGGGCGTCCCGAAGGACGCCCATTTGCCCTTTATGGTGCGACCCAAGGGCTTTTCTAGAACGGCAGCCAGCGCTGCTTCTTGGAAAACTTCATGTAGCCGACATTGGCCCCGAGCCGCAGCCCGGCACCAACGCGGATCGGGATGAGCACAATATCGCCACGGCGCAGATAGCTCGCGTTGAACCCGCCTACCAGATAGGCAACGCCCTCGCCCGAGGGGAAGCGGCGGTACAGATCTTCGGTATCGTAGAGATTATAGACCAGCACAAAGGTGCTGCCCGCATTGGCACCCGCGTCGAAACCAATCGAAGGGCCAGTCCAGTAAACCGGTTTCTCGCCCTCAACCTTATGGTGCAGCGTGCCCGAGCCATAACGCAGACCCACAACCAGCGCGCCACCACCCTCGCGGCCGACAATATAGCCGTTGGGCCTGCCCTGCTTTTTGAGGATATCCTCCATCAGCTTGCCGAGCCCCTCGGCGCCCTTTCCGAAGACGCCTTCAGCAGCGCCGATAAGGTCATCTTCCTGATAGGTCGACGGATCGCCTGCGGGCATAACGGCGGCGGGTGTCGTCGTGCTTTCCATTCCCGGGGCAACCGTCGTGTCGCCTTCAATCGGCGGATCGGTAGGAATATCAGCGGCAGATGGCGGTTCAACTTTAGGAGGCGTGCCTAGGTCTGCGTCGATGGCATCATTGGGATCGACGGTCTGGATTTGCGCACTGACAGGCATCGCCGTCAGCGACAGCGCAACAAAAACAAGCGCCAGACGGCTCCCGAATTTTTGTAGGGACAGGCCGGTCATAAGTCGCAATCCTCCATATTCACGTGAAAGGCTAACGGCCCGCTTAGGACGCACACAATGAACGGGCGATGAGTCGAGTCGCTTTCGCGCCCAAGTGAGTCAAATTTCACGTTGTAATAGGCATTGCAGCCTTGAAAACCCCTCGCTATAGGCGCTCAACGCCAATCGCGCAGGAGACGTGGGTGAGTGGCTGAAACCAACGGTTTGCTAAACCGTCGTACTGGTAAATCCGGTACCGAGGGTTCGAATCCCTCCGTCTCCGCCATTTATTCTTGAACACGAATTCCCCTGATCTGACCGAGTCGAGACTGTCAGGGCAGCGATAATGGTTATTTCGCGTTAACCAGAGCGCGAAACCGGAATTAGGGGTTTTGCTGTCAGATGAGGTGCCATGTCGCAATGGCTTCGCACCTCAAAGACACGCATGTGGCGAACCCGCTGGCTCGGTGGGCTGGCCGGTGCAGCGCTGTTGTCGACGCCGGCATTGGCTGAAACGGCTGTACCGGAAGAGGCGAAATCGGACGCAGAGCCGGCTGAGGTGGTGGCACAGGCCACGCCGGTCGTCACCGCCGTTGCAGCACCTGTTGCGACGCAAAATTGTGCACCGGTGCGATTGGCCTCGATAAACCGAATCGCACCGGCAGCAGCACCGGCGAGTTACAGCAAATCGGCCGCCATCTTGGGCGGAGGATTGAGCAGTCTCGACCGGATTCGTTTGGCCCAGTCGGGGGCAGCATCTGCAGGACCCCTGGCGATGCCGTCGGTTGCGACACAATCGACGCTGGCCGAATTGGCACCCTTAACACCGCAGCCTGCAGAATTTGCGCCGGTGGAAGGGCCGGTGGAAAATTGCGTGCAACCACCCGCTATGGCTCTGAACCGGCCAAATATCAGCGATGATCGCATGATCCTTGGCAGCCTGCGTCTTGCTATCCACCGCACGCCCTTTGACCAGCAATGGAGCAAGGTCAGTCGTGCCGGGTCAGCACGGGGGTTGCAGCGCTATCTGCCGCGTACAGGAGCCAGCGCGAGCGACACGCCGCGCCAGCAGGTTGAGGCGATCAACAGCTGGGTGAACGGCCAGATCGGCTATACCGACGACATAATGCTGTACCGCCAGAATGATTTCTGGGCGTCGTCGCGCGAGACCTTGCGCCGCCGCAAGGGCGATTGCGAAGATTTTGCCATCCTCAAAATGGACATGCTCGCCGCCATGGGGGTCGACCGTGACCGGATGATCCTGGTCGTGGCGCGCGACCTGGTGCGCAATGCGGACCATGCGGTGCTTGTGGTGCAGTTGGAGGATGGCCCTGTCATCCTCGACAATTCGACCGACAGGCTGCTCGATGGCCGTCTGGCGCATGATTACCGGCCGATCATGTCCTTTGCCAATAATGGCAAATGGCTGCACGGCTATGCCATGGCTGCGGCAGAACCCCCGGCTCCCGCCAAGACGCCCGCTCTTGCAGCGATAGAAGGACCGGCACCGATCGTGTCGATTGCCGCGATCAGCGTTCTGTCAATGCCTGCGACCGCGCTTTCAATACCGGTTTCAATAGGTAACTGAGGACGGATTTTCGTCCGGTCATCACCTCTACATCGCAGATCATGCCCGGAGTGATGGGCAACCGCTTCTTGCCGACAGCAAGATAGGAGCGGTCGGTTTCGATGACGACGGTGAAATAGGCTTGCCGTTCCACCTCGTCATAGATGCTATCAGCGGAGACTTGTGCGACCCGTCCGCTGAGCCCGCCATAGATCGAGAAATCATAGGCAGTAACTTTTACGTTGGCGCGATCGCCAACCTTGATGAATGCAATATCGCTTGGCGAAATCCGCGCCTCGATCAGCAGCTTGTCGCCCATGGGTACGACCTGCATGATTTTTTCGCCCGGATTGACGAAGCCGCCGATCGTGTTGACCTGAACGTCATTTACCACACCGTTGACCGGCGAACGGATTTCCGAACGGTCGACGCGCCCTTGCGCACCCCGGATAGTTTGCTGGTTGACGGCAATCTTGGTGTTGATCTGGCTGCGTTCATTCAGGGCATCCTGCGCAAATTGCAGCCGGGCTTCGGAAACCTGCGCCTGCGCTTCGCGGATCCCCGCTGCGGCGCGCGATACGCCCTCCCGGGCGGCCGCCAATCGACCCTGGATATCGACCATTTCGCGTTGTGCAGACATAAGTTCGGTTTGCGGAACGATGTTTTTCTGGGCCAGCGGACGCAGCATTTCCACCTGATCCTGTGCCAGCTTTAGGCTGGACTGCAGCGAATTTACCGTCGCCTGCGCTTCCTGCATGTCGCGGCGGCGTTGCTCAACGGCGGCATTGAGCGCGGCTGTGCGGCTGCCCAGTGCTGACTGCCGAACTTGTTGCAGACGCCGCTCATCCTCACATCCCTGCCCCTGACATTCACCGGCACCAGCGAGGCCGCCTTCGCTTCCCAAGCGCGCAGCGCGCCCGGCAAGGCGTTGATTCTCTTCCTGAAGCTGCCCAAGCTCGGACGAGGATGTGGTATCATCGAGCCGCACCAGCAACTGGCCCTTGCGGACGCTTTGCCCTGAACGAACCAGGATATTGGCGATGGTCGAGGGCTCTGATGCCTGAATCAACTGCACCTTGGAAGACGGGATAACCCGGCCCTGCCCGCGCGCGACTTCGTCAACCTCGGCAAGGCTCGCCCAGATCAGGAAAAGCGAAAGGCCAAGCCCGCTGAAAAAGATAACCCGTTCACCCGCATTCAACCGGCGGTACCATTTGACAATCTTCATGGGGTGGCACCTGCGACGGTTGCGGGCGCGGCTATTGTGCCTTGCGACATTTGTGCCCGTTCATAGGCACCGCGGCTTTCGGTCGGCGACGGAATGGTCAGTTTCCAACCCTTGCTGACATCCATGCGTCCGCCAAGGTCATTCTCGGCCCGACGGTCGGTCGGATCAGGAGGCAGTGCAGCAGGAGCTGTTGCAGCCTCTTCGAGCAGTTCCTCACCATCCATGCCCAGCTTGCCTGCGTTGATATTGGCCAGGCTCGACAGGGCCGGGATGAATTCCTTGCCCGAATAGCCATCGGTAAAGGCCCCTGGGCGACCCCAATTGCCCGGCCAGCGATAGAAGATGTGCGCACCGATCTTGTTGATCTTGGTCAGCTTGGGCGCCCAATAGGGTGACACATAATTGGCGTGATAGTGCGTAGCCATGCCTACCGCCGATGTAACCTTGCCCGAAAGTGCCTGCTGAGCGACATCGCGGGCGACGGCCCAGGCTTTGGGATCCGGCGCACGATAGAGCGATCCGTCGCAGGTGAAGCTGAACTGGCATCCGGGGCGCGAGCTGCCCTGATAAACCACGCCGCAAACCGAATTCGGATAGGCGGGGTGGCGCATGCGGTTGAGGATGACCTGCGCAACGGCATGACGGCCCTCCATCGGCTCAAACCCGGCTTCATAATAGACAGCCTGGGTCAGACAGCGCAGCGCCCGGTCCGCAATCGGAATGGAATCATAGGGCATCACAAAGGGACGCGCAGCTTCAACCGGAAGGGTCGACAGCGGCATCGCCTCGTTGAGCTGCTCGGCTGCCGTGCCCTCTTCGGCAAGTGCCGGCTTGCCTGCCAGCGTTTCGTTGAGCAGCGCCTGCATTTCAGGGGCGAGCTTCTTGGTTTCGCTTCCCTGTCCACTTCCGGTCCATGCGCGTGCCATCTCGCCCATTTCGGCAAAGTCGACGCGCGGAATAATAGTTGCGAACAGCAGACCAAAACCCACCAGCGCCGCAATAACCCACGGCAAGGTCGAGTTCCTGGTGTACACCGGTTCGTGTTCGACACGTTCGACGATAATCAACTCGCCGGTATCAGGAAAATCGTGCATCATGTCGCTGCCCCCTGCGCAGCGGCCTGCGCCATGATTTTTTCACGCGGGCCATCCGCGATAATCCGGCCGCCATCCATGACGATCAGCCTGTCGCACAATGACAGGATCGCCTGCCTGTGTGTTGACACAACAAGGGTCTGATCCGGGTAAAGAGCTGCCCCTAATTTTTCGATAAAGAGCTTTTCGGTAGCGCTGTCCATTGCGCCGGTCGGCTCATCAAGAAAAAGCAGTTTGGACGGATTTGCCAGCGACCGTGCCAGCAACAGGAAGGAACGCTGTCCACCCGAAAGGCTACGACCACGCTCCCCCGCCAGCCGGTCAAAACCGCCAGCATCACGGCCAAGAAATTCGTCCGCTCCGACACGGCGCAATGCCGCAATCAGCTGGGCATCGTCCGCTCTGGGGGCCGCCAGCAGCAGATTATCCTTAATCGAGCCACCGAACAGTTCGGCATCCTGCCCGACGAAGCGCAACTGGCTGCGCAAATCGGCGGGCCGGAACTGGCGATTGTCGAGGCCATCGACCTGGACCGAGCCGCCATCGGGGAAGTACAACCCGCAAAGCACGCGCCCGAGTGTCGATTTGCCCGAAGCAACGCGCCCGATAATGGCTACTTTTTCGCCCGGTTTGATGTTCAGGTTGATTTCAGCGAGAGCCGGCTGAGCCGCACCCGGATAGCTAAAGCTCATATCCTCTACCCGAATCAGCCCTTCGCGAACCTGCGGCACGACGCTTTGGCTACCCGCAGTACGTTCATCGCCGCTCAGCATTAGCTTTTCGATGCTGTCGAGTACGGTCAGTGCCTGGCGTCCGCGCGTTATCAGGAACGCCAATTGGCCAGCAGGGCTCAGCGAGCGACCGGCAAGCATTACAATGGCAATAATCGCGCCCATCGAAATGGTACCCGAATCGAACATGTAGAAGCCGCCGATGACCAAGGCGATGCTGGTAATCTGCTGACACAGGCTGGCGAGCGTAACCGAAATCGCGCTCAGCCGGCGCAAACGCTCCTGAGTCTGCGCGCTCATGCTTGCGACATTGCGCCAGCGACCGACGATGCGGCCTTCTGCGGCACAGGCCTTCAGCGTTTCAGCGCCAGCAATGCTTTCCACCAGCAGCGAATTCTGCAGGCCGGCATCATGCTGTGCGTCGATTGCGGCGGCGGTCATCTTGCGTTGCAACACCATGCCTGCGGCAATCATCGCACCGATAATCACCACAGGGATAACTGCCAGCCAGCCTGCAAGGATCGCAATCATTGCGACGAAGACGATCATGAAGATGAAATCGACCAGCAAGGTGATGGTGGTCGACGCAAAGAAATCGCGGACAATTTCATATTCGGAAACCCGGCGCGACAGGCGACCTGTATCGCCAGCACGTTCCGCAAGGGGGATATTGACGAGCTTTCCGAAGATTTTCTCAGACAGCTTCAGATCGAGTTTCCGCCCCAACTCGTCGAGCAATCCAGCACGCGCCATGCGGAGCGCAAATTCCACGGCAAAGGCCAAGACCACGCCGATGGCAAGCACCCAAAGGCTTGAAATTGCGCGGTTTGGAATGATTCGATCATACACATTCATCGTGAACAACGGCAGGGCGAAAGCCAGCAGATTGATCAGCAACGCGGCCCACAGAACCGGATAAAATTCGCGGCGCAACTTATAGAGTTCAGACCAGAACCAGTGTCCGCGCAGCGCAGCCACTTTGCCGACATCTTCGCCTTGACGCAAATTGGCATTGCCCAATATGTGTACCGCCTGCCCGGCAAATTCCGCCTCGACGGCTTCGGCATCGGTCCAGACCGGTTCCCCATTGCCGGGGGTCCAGAGCAACAACTGATCCTTGTTGCTTTCATAAACAATTGCCGCGCCATCGCGCGTGCGTATCAAGGCGGGCAACTGACGCGATTTGGTCGGCAGCCGTCCCATCGGCAGTGTATCGCATTGCAGTCCGACAAGCTCAGCAGCGATTTCGGCTTGGTGAAACGGCAAGGTGCCGTCGCTGTTAACAGCAAAGCCCTGCAGCAATATTCCGGGATCAGGCAGCTCGAACTCGCGTGCCAACCGGGCGATCGCAGCGATCAGGGGATCGCTGGGGGTCGGCCCGGGCTGGCCCGCAAGCGCTAACGCTTCGGGAGATAATGGTTCGATTTGCACTGCCTGTTCCGGTCTGTTCTAGCGTGGTCCCTGACCTTAGCGCGGATAGCGACGGCGGTTAAGTTCCGCTGGGTCAGATGGACCATAATTATATTTTTCACGTGCATAGGCATCGCCTGCTGCCGGTGCGCTTAGCCCCAGCGTTTCGAGCAGGTTGTTGGTCGCAGCCAGCACCTGATATTCGGCAAACTGCTCGGCAAAACGGGCCGTTTCGAGTCGGACCTGCACATTATAGCGGGTGTTCTGGGCATCGAGCACGTCCAGCAGCGAGCGCCGACCGACGTTGAACTGTTCGCGATAGGACAGAAGCAGATCGTCGCTGACGCGGCTTTGTACTTCCAGTTCCTGGCCGACCTTGTCCTGCGTCGACATGCTGTTCCATGCCTTGCGGACATCTTCTTCAGCATAGCGGACAAGTTCGTGCAGGCGGAAACGCGACTCGCTCGCGCGACGCACCATTTCCTGATATTTCGCACGGTTGATACCGCCGTCGAAAACATTCCATTTCAGGACAACGCGCGCTTGCACATCGTTGGTTTCGCCCGCGAAACCGTCAATATCCTCACCCACGCGACCCCGGGCTTCGACACCGATGGTTGGGTAAAGATCGCCATTGGCCTTTTCGATCATAGCGTGCGCCGCATCGACATCCGCCATGGCCTCAAGCACCTTGGGGTTTTCCTGACGGGCCTGCGCGATGGCGTCATTGATCGTCGGCGTAACCGCAGCCCGCTTTGAGGCAGGCACGGTGACGCTGTTGACCGAAAGGCCGGTCAGCGTCTGCAGCATAATCTGCGCATTAACGAGGGCTTCTTCAGCCTCGGTCTTACGCACAATTGCCGCCTGCAAACGTTCTTGCGCCTGCTGTTGATCGGCAATGCTGATCGAGCCCTGCTGTACGCCCTGACCCAGATCCCCCACAAGGTTGCGGTGGAAGGTCACATTGTCCTCGGCGGCGGCAACCACGCGCTGCTGCAGCAGGATGTCGAGATACTGGCGGGTAACCAGCAAAGCGATATTTTCTGATCGTTCCGCCACCCGCAGGGCCGCACCGTCAGTGCGCGCTGCCTGACGCATCAGTTCACCATGGCGGCGACCAAAATCAACTATCGTCTGCTCAGCAAAAATGCCGGCTTCGAGCGGATAGAGTTCTTTGTCGGCAATACCCAGCGTACGCCGCGTATTGTTTTCCAGACGACGAATGCCAGCGGATGCCTCGATATCGACACGCGGCAGGTATAGTCCCTGTGCCTGTTCGCGTTCGAATTCGATCGCTTCCTTGTTCATGATTGCCTGGTTGACTTCGGGGTTTGTTTCCAGAGCAGCTGAGATAGCCTGCTCCAGCGAGACATTTTCCGAGCCATACATCGCGCCCGATGCTGCCATAGCGACAGGTGCTGCAGCATTGGCCGACGCACCATCAAAGAAGATATAGGTGGGTGCGGCCAGTGCCGACGCCGCAGCGACCGGTTCGGCGGCTTGCGGAACGATATTCACAGCAGCCTGTGGCGCTACGGTTTCTGTCAGAGCAGGCATAGCTGCGACTTTGACCTTCTCCACAGTCAAAATATCGGCCAGCGCTGAACCAGCTGCGGGAACTGCCGCAGTTCCTGCTTCCATTTTGATTTCAACTGGAAGCGCAACCGCTTCGGCAACAGGCGCTGTACTCAGGCTGGCAATTGCGATCGGAGCCGCAGCCGGAGCGGAGGCGGGTTCAATCGCGGCAAGTGCGGTTGTTGCTTCGACAACGGGCAAAGCTGCAACAGCAGCCAAACCGACTTCGGCTGGCAACTCTACGGGTGCCGAAGCGGCCGCAATGGCGGCCACTGCTTGCGCGAGATCCACCTTCGGTGTCGGCACGATTGCACCGGAAACCGGCTTGGCCGAAGTCGCAAGCGACAGTCCGGAAAGATTGGGATCTCCCATCGTGCCGGAATTGCTCGTCACAACCGAAGCCGTGAACAGAAGGGCAATGCTTGTTTTCATCGTTCTTCTCCCTGTCAGTTCGCTGCTGTCACTTCGACGCGGCGGTTGGTCGGATTACGTTCGCCATCGGGCGTTTCGACCTTTGGTTCGGATTCGCCCTTGGCGGACACAGCCAAAGCCGATGCCGCAATACCGAGCGATTGCATGCGCGCAGAAACGGCTTGGGCACGGCGCATCGAAAGCGCGTCATTATATTTGTCGGAACCCGAGCGATCAGTGTGGCCAATGATCGTGAAGCGGTTCCAACGGCACTGCGCCATATTCTGTTTCGTGAACGACAATGTCTCATCGATATTTGCCGGAAGTTCCGATGAATCAAATTCGAAAAAGACGGTTGCGGCCAGCGCAGATTCACAGGCCGTGCTCGGCGGTGGGGGCGGCGGCGGGATTACAACGGGCTGAGGATCGGGTGCCCGCATCGACATCATGGCGTGAAAGCGTTCGCAACGCGAGAGGCTTTCCGGGTCGCGGATCGAGTTTTTGAGGAAACCGGAGGCAATTCCACACCAGGCCTTCGCTTCCGAGGCCCACATATGGCGGCTGTCGGTGGCGGATAAAATTTCGGGGGATTGGGTCGCGGCAAGGGCTTCGTCATAGCGACGCTGCACTTCGGGGCGCAATTGCCCAACCTCCATGCTTGAAAGCCCGGATTCCTGCGCAGATGCAGCTTGGCTCCACCCGCAAGCAGCCACCAGGCCAACACCTATGGACAGCAGCTTCTTCATGTTAACGTCCTCCATTTTATCCGGCACTTTATGCCCCAATTATGCATGACTTGCCGCCATTTCCTGCAGCTGATCAGAAACAGTGATCGATGAGAAATGCGCGAATGAGTCTGCGTTGACCGGCATATCGATCAGCGCAGCGGCGAAATCTTCGCTGCCGCCAAATGCGTCATTCGCACCCAGCAACGGCCCATCGGCAGCTCCGGTCAGCTGATCGAGCAGATGGTCGATGCCATTGTCGTTCAGCGTATCGGCGATGACTTCCTGCAGTGCTGCGGTCTGCACCTCGACCGCACCATCAGATGCCGTGTGGGCAATCAGCAAGGCTTCCATCGAACCGATTTCAACCGGCATCGACAGCATCGACAATGCATCGTGGACAATCGGTTCCGCCGCAGCCTGATTGAAGTCCGCCTGATCGATATCGAAGCGTTCCTGCTGGTCAAAGCGATTGGCATCCCACAATTGCGTGGTGGGCATGTCGTCTTGCTGCACCAGTTCGACAGTTTCGACCTTCAACAGATCCTGTGCGGACAGCGCAGACTGTTCAATGCCATCGGCTTGATATGGCTGGTTGGCAGCCTGCGACACGTTGTCGATATCGAGTTCGCGCGATACCAGACTTTCGCGTGCAGCGCCTGCTGACGCATCCTGAAGCAGGATGTCTGCCCCTGCCAGCGCGACCAGTGAAGCTGCCACCAACGTGTTAGCCTGCACCTGCTCGCGCTGCTGCGTCTGGGCAGCGCCGGTCGCAAAGCTCGCGTCAGCAACCAAGCCGGTCGAACCGTCAGCCTTGGTGTAGTCTGACGTGCCATGGACGGTGACGTCTCCACCGGCGGCTGCATATTCAACACCATCCGACACCAGATTGATGCTCGCAATGCCGGCATCAGACAGGCTTTGGAATTCGCCCGCATCGGTCACACCGTTGCTGTTCGCATCCTGCCAGACGCCAAACTTGGCGAAATCAGCATCGTTTGCATCCAGCACGCCATCCTTGTTGCTGTCATAATTGGCAGCGAGGCCTTCAAGGTCGGTCAGGTTGTTACCGCCAAAGACGATTTCGGATCCATCGTTGACGATGCCATCGCCGTTACGATCAATCGCCAATATGCCATCATCGCTGCCGACCCATGCAGTGCTTTCAGGGCTGCCGTCGCCAGCATAGTCGAAGGTGACACCTGCGGCCAAAGCAACAAATTCGGCTCCATCGCCATCCAGATCCAGGACAACTGGCGGAACACCACCGTTGACGCGAAGTGTCTGACCAACCGCGTCTCCATCGGCATCGGTGACCGTCACATCAATGTTGAGTTTTAGTTGCTGTGTATTCTGGGTGCGTTGAATGAACCCGATGTCGATGATTTTGATGACGTCCGTATCGCTGGTCGTGCTGTCAAAGGTATCATTATTCGTCGAGGCACCACTTGCACCGGTAGCACGATTAAGATTGATGGCATTTGTTCCAGCGGCAAGGGTTATACCGTTGGTCGACGTCATCAACTGGGCGCCATAAATCTGATAGTTTTCGCTA
Source organism: Sphingorhabdus pulchriflava (assembly GCF_003367235.1). Classification (GTDB taxonomy): domain Bacteria; phylum Pseudomonadota; class Alphaproteobacteria; order Sphingomonadales; family Sphingomonadaceae; genus Sphingorhabdus_B; species Sphingorhabdus_B pulchriflava. The sequence goes on along the minus strand of NZ_QRGP01000003.1, from coordinate 304,450 downwards.
CCGAAGTTATAGTCATTGCCTTCAATGATGATCACACCATCAGCATCGCCATAAGCAATACCCAGCGGGTTTGCGCCATCGGCAGGCTTCCAGATATCTCCACTGTCAACGACGATAGCGCGCGTAGTGACTGAATTGTCGTCAGGATCGACCAGCTTGAGGATCACCACAAGATCTTCACTTGAGCCGAGTTGGTCAACCTTCAGGAAGATTGTGTCAGCGCGAGCAGTGCCCGCTCCGGGGTTAACCACTCCTCCCGGACTTGCTGTGTAGAAATCAAGGTTCAACACCTCAGAATTCTGTAGAGTATCTGAAGATACACCATTTTCACTTCCGGTAACACTGACCCAGCCTTGTGTTCCTGCGAATGTTTCATTGGTGGCAAAGGTGCTGTTACCGCCTGCATTCATACCGCCGTTAATCCCGGTAAAGCGAACGAAGAAGTCGGTGTCCAGACGCGACACGACAATCTCAGGCTGCGATGCAGCAGAGCCATCCAGATTAAAGCTTTCCTGCGAAATCGTGCCGCTCGTGGTCACGGTTTCGAAGGTGGCGATGGGCTGGTTCAGCGTAATCGTATATTGCCCCGCGCTCTTGTTGAACGAGAGCGTGCCCGTCGACGTTGCAGTTTGCACGCCAGCCAGGTTAGGATCGGAATCATACTGGAAGGAGAATGTAAACGTCGCCGAAGTCGCCGTTTCGCCTGTCTTAGTTGTAACAACATTGGTGATGGCACTTGAACCAACCAGGCCCGACAGGGCGACCGAAGTGAAATCGCCATTTGCCGTCGAGAATGTCGTCCGCGCGTCTGCACCGATTTCATAATCGAACGCACCCGTTGCCGACAAAGCGCTGCCCGTGAGCGTGACATTGCCTGCACTGGTTACAACCGGGGTGTCATCATCAAAGGTGATGTTCAGCACACCGCTATTGGTCGAGCCATCAGTATCCGCAACACGATAGGTCAGCGCGACCGAGGCGTCATTTTCGCCGGCAACATTGCTGTGCAGTACGTTGTCGACGAGAGTAACGGTGTAAGACCCATTGCTCGGATTGTTGAGCTGGACGGTGAACAAGGTATCGCCCACGCGGTCTGCAACAGGTGAAACGCTGATCGCCGCAGTCAGCAGGTTGGTGACGGCATTCCAGCTATAGATTACCGTTTCCTGGCCAATTGTCGCGGTCGTACCTTGCAGCTGGGCGAAGCTGATTGCTGCAATCGGATTGTCCGTCGCGGTGATGTTCAGCGTGCCATTGTAGATGGCCTCGCTGGGATTAGCCGGTGCCGTTTCTCCGACGTTGGCGTCGAGATCGCCGGTGCCACCTGCGTTACCGCTGAGCGCATCGTCGTCGACCGTTGCCGTGACGGGCGCAGTGGCCGGAAGCTCGTTGTTCTCTACCAATACGCTGAGCGTTGCCGAGGCTGTGTCGCCATCACCATCGACGATAGTGTAGTTGAACAGCTCTGTCGTATCTGCCGCAACTGTTCGTGGCGGGGTGTAGCTCCACTGACCTGTAGCGAAGTCGATGATAAACTGGCCGCCAGCCTCGGTCCCAACAAGGATGCTGGTGAAGCCATTGATGGTTGCGCCACCGCCAGAAACGGTGATCTGCGAGCCTGCACCGGTCACTCCGTTCCAGGTGTAAACCGGATCAACCGCCGCAGCTGTCGGGACTGTGATCGACAATATGCGACCGCCATCGGTGCCAAAATCATCGTTAACATCGAGATCGCCGGTAATCGGCGTTGGTGCAAACAGCGCGGTCAGCGTATCGATCAAGTCGTCGAAATTGGCGACCAATATGGGAGCACCTGCACCGTCAACGTCGATTTGCTGCAGATTGCTGTTGTTGATGCCACCACCGACACCGATCGCTGTGACGTTGATATCATTGTTGTTGACGAAGCTGTTCCACAAAGGCCGGATGGTGTCATTCAACGCCTGACCACTGCTACCAGTATTCTGGTTGGGAATGCCGTCGCTCAGGAAGAACACCTGATTGTTGGCCGTCTCATCAGCAGCGTAGTTGGCCAGCAGGGTGGTGATGGCGTCGCTGAAATCCGTGCCACTCGGATCGACTGGACGCGACGATGGATTGATTGCGTCAAGATATGCTTTTGCGCTGGCAGCCGTGGTGAATGTACCACTTGCAACCGCATTAACCGCGAAGAAGACGAACTTTACCGAAACACTGCCACCAGTCGAAGCGAACAGTTCATCGATCGCGGCCTTTACCGCATCACGCTGCGTGTTGAACTCAGTGTTGTCGATGCTGCCCGAGAAATCGAGGACAAACGCCGTGTTGAAATCCTGCAGGACTTCGTTGGTCGTTCCGGATTCTCCGGTCGCTGACGGACCATCATCTTCAAACTTGAAGAGTTGCGAGATGTCGACAGTGTCGGTTGCCCGGTCACCGTCGCCATCGGTCAGAGCGACACCAAGCGACAGCACGCCCGAGTTCATCAATGCTTCGCTGCCACCATTTTCGTCATGGTTGCTGCTGTCATTATGTTCGACAGCGCGGAACTGGTTGATTGTTGCTGTGCCGTTAGCAGGATCGATTGTTATGCGGAAGGATAGTGCACCGGCAGCGTTTCCGACACGACCTTCAACCGTGGTCGCGTTGACCGAGACAAGAACGATGCTGTTGTTCGTCACTGAATCCAGCAGCCCTGAGGTCGCGTTATTTACACCCAGCGAATAGACGCGCGAGGCCTCTCCATCGGCACCGGCATTTGCCGTTACCAGGCTGACGATTGAGCCAGTCGCATAGCCTATGGCACCGACTGCGGCACCGACGGTTGTTTCGTCATTATTGACGCGGCCGCCTTCATTCTGGATCGAACCAGCAGTGCCAAGCGATTCATCGAGGATCAAAGTTGTGCCCGATGCCGCAATGTCGATCAACGGCACATCGTCAATTATATCGACAGTGATCGTGCCGCTAACACTGTTACCATTGGCGTCGGTGGCGGTGTAATTAAACACATCCTTGCCGGTTTCGGTGGTTATCCCGTTGTTGTTATCTGGCGTGGTATCGAATGGCTTGGTCAGCGTGTAGGTGTAGGTACCGTTGCTGTTCAACACCAGCGTACCATAGCTACCACCGCTGGCACTGGTCAGGACAAAGTTGGTCGCCCCTGCAACCGCCAGCGTGCCCTGGGCAACGTCCGAATTTGAGGTCGGATTGCTGCCGTTGACCGTACCCGCAACCGTATCCGGCCCGGCATCATTGACCAAATCGAGACCGGCTTCGTTAACCGCAACCGTGTCATTGTCTGCAACCAGCGTCACCGGCGTCAGGTTGATGGTCAGGGTTGTCGTCGACAGATCGCCGTCCCCGTCGCGGATCGTGTAGACAAAAACGTCTGACTGCGCCGTTGTAATAACATTCGGATCGCCATCGTAGCTGTAGCTGCCATCTGCGTTCAGCGTCAGCTTGCCGTAAAGACCCGTGATTTGTGTGCCGGTTCCGGTTGTAACCGGCGTTGTAAAGTCGCCAGCCAGAGCGCGTACACCAACGACACCACCTGCAGGCGTAGTCGTGGTTGGGCCATCTGTACCGAAAAAGTCATTGCCCAACACATTCCCGACGACAACCTCGCCTTCGACTGCATTGTTGGTGTTTGCCTGTGCCAGCGGGCCATCATCGCGGAAAGTAATGACATTACCGATATTGACCGATGCAGATACCGCATCGCCATCGCCATCGACCACATATTCCACTGCACTGATCACCGACGGGGTCAGCGAGATGTTGTCATTTGCATTGGTTCCGTCAGGATGACGAAGTGACAGATACTGTACCAAGCTGATTTGCGAGGTAACCGCATCTATCCCAACGGCAAAGGCTGCTACACCGCTTTCGCCACCAACACGGCCAACGATCAGACCATTTTCGGCGAACAGGAAGATGCTTTCGCCAGCTGTCGTGTCGACACCTGAGTCGACGCCTTGCGAAGAGATTATGAGGCCATAGGTGACAATCCAGCCATCAGCACCTGGTGCTGCACCAGCGGTGTTGAAATTGCCCGTGCCAACCGCATAACCAAGCGGAGTCGACCCGGCGACATCCAAGTCATCTCCAACATTGGTCACGCCCGCAAATCGGGCAAGCGGGCCAGCAACATCATTGCTGCCTGCGGTTACGCCTTGGGTTTCGTCATGTGTGATGGAAACATTGCCAATCGCAATAGCAGCAACAGGTGTGTCATCATCAACAGTTACGGTAAGGTTTCCGATGGCCGTTGCGGTGTCACCATCCTGGTCAGTGGCGATAACAAGCCCGCCAAACTGCAGCACAATGTCGTTTTCATCAGCCCCTGACGGGTGATCGAGTTTAGCCGACAGCGTGAAGGTCCAGCCGCCGGTTGTGGCATCAAGTGAAAGGGTGAAGACCGTAGCTGCGCCCGCCTTTGCGGTCAGCACGTTGCCAACAACAGTGTAGCTGAGCGGGATGCCACCAGAGGCCAATGCAGGAAGACCCGAGGTGTTGGTCGACAAAGCGTAGGTAAGCGGTGCATCTGCCCCTGCAGAAAACAGTCCTGTTACCGAACCATTTGCAACAAGCGCCTGCCCCGGAACATCATCTGTCCCGCCGGGAAACCCGCCTGGCAAACCATCTTCGTCGACAGTGCCCGAAGTGGTCGCAACAAGCGCGGTCGGGCCATCATCCTCAAAGCGGATGATGCTGCCCAGATCGACATTTGCAGTGTCGGTATCGCCGTCGAAATCGGTCGCGGTAACGCGAAGGCTGAGTGCGCCTGCAGTCAGAGGCGAAGAATCCTCGTCATAGGATGCGCCTCCAGTGGGGTGTTCGACTGCGAGGTTTTGGGTGACGGTCACGGCACCGCTGGTCGGATTGACGCTGACCGTGAAAGCTACAGCGCCGCCAATGCCGCCAACACGGCCCACGATAACGCCTGGTGCATCGGTATAGAGCAGGATCGCGGTGTTGGTGGTTGAGTGCAGAAGTCCCGAATTGGCACCTTCGCTGGGCAGAACAAGGCTGTAGGCATAGCTTGTCGGCGCGTCCGCACTGGTGACAGTGTTGGTAAGCGTGAACAGGCTTGCAGCTGTCATGGTGACGGTGCCCAGGTTTCCGCCTGCCGGATCGACTTCACCGCCTGCTGCGACAACGCCATCGGTTTCGTCGATGCGGATCTGCGTTCCGGTCAATGTCAGGGTGATATCCGGACCGTGATCGGCAAAAGCGATATTACCGCCCAGGTCAATGGTTTCGCTGTCAGATGCCGTGTCGCCGTCATTATCGGTGATGGTCGAAGACGCCGTCAGCGTGATCTTGCCATTTGCCAGCACTGCGACATGATCGTCGAACGGAGCGGCGGTACCGCTCGGGTCCGAAGCCACCGGATGGTCGATCTGCTGATATTGGGTCAGCGTAACAACGCCGGCACCATCCACCGAAACGGCGAAGACGACCGACGCATCGGTTGCGCTGGCAGGTGCCGTGCCCGAGGTCGAGCCAACAACGACATTGCCAATCTTGTACAGATTGATCGCCGCACCATTGCTGGTGAGGCCTGAAACGCCATTGGCGACGTTCAGGGCGAATGCCAGGCTGGGCGCGGCTGCACCATCGGCACCGCCATTCGATGTCAAACCGAATACGCCGCCAAAGTTACCTGAGCTTGAGCTGGTATCGCTATTGGCGCCGATCGTATCAGCATCCTGCGTGACCAACACGACATTGGCATCGCTGCCGACGGTCACATTGAGCGACGGGCCATCGTCCTTGAAGGTTATGCGATCACCAATACCCAAGGTTTCACTGTCAGTGTCACCGTCAAAGTCGGTGATTGTGATCGTCGCATTGATGAGGCCGGAAAGTGTCAGGGCGTCGTCATGCGCCGCACCCGGGCCACCATCGACCAGATGCTCGAGCGGAACGAATTGCGTTACCGTCAGCGTGCCATTGGCATTGATGGTCGCGGTGAAGGCTGTCTTCACTGCGCCGTCATTATAGCTGCCGGTAACGGTCTTGCCGTCGGGCGAGAGCGACAGGCTGATCGCATGGTTGCCAATCGCAGTTTGCAGCGTGGTGACGCCGCCGCCGACAATCGACAAGGCATAGGTCGTCGCGTTGGCCGCTGCCGCACCATCGGCACCAAAAGCCGCCGTTGCCGTTACAATTGCAGCCGCCGATGTCTGGCTGATGCCTGCAACGCCAAAGCCTGCCGGCGAACCGGCGGTGGTTTCATCCAATGTGACCGAGCTGTTGCCTGAGGCGTTGGTCAGAACCGGACCATCATCGGCAAAGCTGATGTTCGCGCCAATATTCACCGTCTCGCTGTCGCTGGCGGTATCGCCATCACCATCGGTGATGGTCGACGACGCGGTCAGTGTAATCGCGCTGTCGAGCAATGCTGCAAACTGGTCGTCATAAGGACCATTGGCTTCACCCGGAAGCGCATGGTCGATTTGGCTGTACTGGGTCAGCGTCACCACACCGGTACCGCTGACAGCTACAGAGAAGACCACCGATGCATCCGTAGCGCTGGCAGGCGCGAGAGCCGAGGTTGAACCGACAATGACATTGCCGATCTTGAACAGGTTGATTGCCACGCCTTGGCTGGTGAGTCCCGAGGCACCACCGGCTGTGTTCAATACAAAGGCAAGTGAAGGTGCAACTGCACCATCCGCACCAGCGGTCGAAGTCAATCCAAACACACCGCCAAAATTGGCAGCACTGGTCGCCACATCTTCCGCCGTCGGAACACCGTCGGTTTCGGCATCCTGGGTAACCAGCGATACACCAGCGTCTTCACCCTTTGTGACGTCCAGCGAAGGGACATCGTCCACCACTGTGACGTTGAACGATCCGGTGGCGCTGTCGGTTTCGCTGTCGGTAACCTCAAAAGTAACGCCGTTCAAAGTGACCGAATCTTCGCTGCCGCTCGCGACATGCTTGACGGGCTGCAAAAGCGTGGTCGAATAGCTGTAGGTCACATCGCCCGGATTGGGGCCAAGCACAGCGCCGGAAACTTCAATCCGGATGACTTCGGCACCGCCACTGCGTCCGACAAGAGCGCCACTTTCCAGCGCAAAAACAACGTCCACGCCATCGAGTGTTTTCAGCTGGCCATCGAGCGCGCCAGTATCGACGAGCTTGATCGAAGCGAGCAGGTTGGCCGGTACGTCGGCACCGAAATTGACCACGGCTGTACCAGAGGCAGTTGCACTTTCGGTCGAATCTGTTTCGCTCGGGCTCGCTTGCAGCGGTGCTGCATCGACATTGGCACCGGGGAGTCCGTCTTCATCGACAGTCAGATTAGAGATGCGAAGGATGTTCGGAATCGAATCCTTCAGCAGGTCGAGCGTAACGGTCGTTGTTGAGGTGTCGCCATCCGAATCGGTGATGGTGTAGGTGAAGCTGTCCGCGCCTTCAGCACCTGCATTCGGTGTATAGGTGAAGGTGCCATCAGCATTATAGACCACGTTGCCCTTCGTAGGACCAGTTGCAACAACTACTCCGGTCGACAGATTGATGCCATCGGCACCCTTCACATCATTGGCAAGCGCATCAAATGTCAGTGCTGCCTGTTCTGCAACCGAATAGGTACCATCGGGATTGGCGGTAGGCACGTCGTCAACAATGCGCACTTCGACCTGATCGGTATCGGTCGAACCGTCAGTATCAGTGACGGCAACATCGAACAATTCGGTCAGGAAATTCTGACCACCCGCATTGGCATGGGCGGTGTTGTCGGTGAGTACATAGCTGTAGCCGATGCTAATCGCGGTCGCGTTGCCATCGACCGGGGCCGAGATTGAAGTGATCGTGAAGGTGCCATATGCAGTCGCAAAGGACTGACCGACAAAAGTTTCAGTACCTTCGATCTTGATCGACGCAATACCGTCAAGGCCATTGACGGTGAAGCTGCCCGTCTGCGTGAGCGAATCCGGAGTGGTGTCCGATCCGGCAGGCTCAAGGCCACGAACCGGCAGATCGTCTTCGTCGACAACCAGGTCAGGGCCTTCGACGTTCAAGCCGTTGATCGTGATGCGATCGTCCGAACCATCAATCCTGATCTCGATTGTCGTGGTCGACGGATCACCGTCGCCATCTGTGATCGTGTAGGTGAATGTTTCGGTTAGGCTATCGTCTCCGTCGAGGCCTTGTATCCGAGGATCTTCATTGTTCAGCTTATAGGTGTAGGTACCATCGGACTCGATAACCAAGGTGCCATAGGTGCCGGCGACATCGCCGCCAACATTACCTGCAACCGGGCCTGCGACCGTACCAAAGACAACGCCAGTGACGCTGGCTCCATCGGCACCGCGTGTATCGGCCACGCCATCGGTTGCATTGGCATCCGCCACATTCGCACCGCTGATGACATTGCCATCGGCGACGGTCGGGCCATCTTCCTTGACGCTATCAATATCGGCACGGGCCGTCGGCACATCGTCAACGATATCGATAACAAGCGTTCCCGGCGTGTTGTCGCCATCCTGATCGGTGACCACAACGGCAAAGTCATCAAAGGTCGCGTCGCCAGAAGTGTTGGTCGTCAGCTCATACTCATAGCCAATCGCACCCGCAGCAATGCTGGTGATGGTCAACGTCCCGAAGCTGCCGGTAAAGGTCTGGCCGACTGCAGTAACCGCTACGCCGTCAATGGTTACCGTCGCCGGGCCATCAGGTGCGGTGTAAGCGATCGTTCCAGCCGTCAGTTCGCTGTCAGCTGTAGCATCAGAACCGGCAGGCAGGCCTGCCTCTTGAACTTGCGTGCCGGCCTCGCCCTCGGTTGGAAGGTCAAGCGTGGTCCGGCTGTCGCCAATGTCGATGGTCAGCGTCGCGGTCGAGGGATCGCCGTCGCCATCGGTGATGGTGTAGGAAAAGACGTCCGAAACGCCACCTGGCGTACCCGGATTCCGAGCATAGCTATAGCTGCCGTCGGCGTTAAGTGTCAGGACGCCATATTGGCCATTGGTGGTGCCATCAACCGCACCTGCACCGCCAAAGCCACTGATTGCGGTGACGGTTACGCCGTCAGCTCCGGGCGTGTCAGCTCCGCCATCGCCTTCAGCATCGGTGATAACATTGCCGGTAGCAGGGCCATATTCGCCAGCTGCGATGCTGTCAGCATCCTTGATTGCGGTGGGCACGTCATCGTGAATGCCGATAACCAGATTATCATTGGCACTGTCGCCGTCGCTGTCAGTCACCACGACATTGAAGCTGTCGGTAGTGCCTTCGCCTGCGGTATTGTCGGTCAGTGTGTAGCTGTAACTGTAAGCGCCAGCCGAGACGGTGACAGTCAGCGTGCCATGCGCGCCGGTGACGGTGCCACCTGCAGTGACATTGACACCGTTGATGACCAGCGATTGCAGCGTATCTCCGCCGGTCGAAACAGCGATAGTGCCGCTGGTGGTTTCGAGGTCGGAAGCTTCGTTCGAACCTGCGGGCTCTCCATCGCGCGCAGGCAGGCCAGCTTCATCGACGAAATTCTCACCGCTGACATCGACGCGCGGCTCCGAGTCTTTGAGCAGCGTGATGGTAACAGTCGCGGTCGATGGATCGCCGTCGCCATCGGTGATGGTGTATTGGAAGGTGACATCACCTTCCTCGCCGGGAGCGGGAGTGTAGGTGAAGGTACCGTCGCCATTATAGACAAGCGAGCCTGCTCCGCTCAGCGATTCTGCGACCACAGCCACGCCAGTCGACAGGTTGACGGCATCCGCGCCCGGAGTGTCGTTGGCAAACACATTGACCGTAACAGGTGCATTTTCAGCGTCCTGTGTCGCGCTGTCGTTCACTGCCAGCGGGGCGTCATCAATGATATTGATGTTCAAATCGTCGCTGGCGACATCACCATCGAGATCGGTAACGACAATCGGGAATGTCACGGTGCTGCCCGCTGTGTTCAGCGTGTTGTCGTTCAGCGTATAGGTGTAGGTAATGCTGCCATTTCCGGTAGCCGGATCATAGCTGTAAGCGGTGATGACCAGTGTGCCGGTTGCGTCCGAAACCACCTGCTGAGGTAGTGAACCAGGCGTAATTGTTACGCCCGCTACTGTTACGCTGCCCACGCCATCGGGCGAGTTGAAAGTGATCGTTCCGCTGGTGCTTTCGGGATTGCCATCGAATTGCGAACCCGAAGGCTCGCCTTCGCGTGAAGGTAGGTGCGGCTCGCGTACTTGTGTGCCATCGCCGATTTCCGGGACAAATACGATCCGGTTGGGCGCATCGCCGATGTTGATGGTCAGCGTGGCTGTCGAAGAGTCACCGTCTCCGTCGGTCAATTGATAGGAAAATACGTCGGTGACACCACCTGGCGTATTGACGTTGCGAACATAGCTGTACGTGCCATTTGCGCCCAGTGTCAGCGTACCATATTGGCCGTTGATCGTGGTGCCTACAGCGCCGAAGCTTCCAGAAGTTCCTGCGCGGATTCCGGTGATAGTACCGCCATCGGCACCCAGAGTATCTGCGCCAGCAGAACCGCTTGTCGTACCTGAGCCCGACAGCACATTGCCCGTTTCAGGCCCATAGGTGCCGCCTGCAACGCTATCGGTATCATTACGCGCAGTTGGTACGTCATCAGCAATCGCGATCGTCAGACGCGCGGTCGACGAATCTCCGTCCGGATCGGTCACAACAACCGTGAACACATCGGTTGTGCTGTCGCCCGTGGTGTTATCGGTCAGACGATAAGTATAGGGAATCTGACCATCGGTCAGTGCACCGAGCGTTAAAACACCATTGGGCGTCGTGATCTGCTGTCCGGCCACCCCGGTATAAACAATGCCATTAATTGTAATCGATCCGATGCCGTCCGGAGACGTTATGATGATCGTACCCGTAGTCGAGTCCGATCCATTGCCCGTCGAAGAACCGGGCGATTCAACATTGCCGTTGGCGCGCGTGCCGGGAAGTCCGACTTCGCTGACATTGTCGATAACGTCCTTGCCTGCAGGGCCGCCGTCCTGAATATTTACGTCCGGGTCGCGATCAACCAGATTGGGAATGATTTCACGCTCTTCCGGTTCCGGGAACGCTAACTGGGTCGGCGGCAAAAGATCGCCACGCGCAAAGGGATCGCCGATATCGCCCACAGGGTCAGCAAAATTACCGCCCGAACTGGTCGGCCGACCGGCTGCAGGAGCAGGCTCCTGTCCAATCAACAGCGCCGCGATGTTGAGCGGCGGGACAGCAATGCCGTCGATTACAAACTGCGGAACAAAAACTGCCCCTTCGGGGATCACCACTTCGCTGCCATCCGGCAATTTGACTATCAGGTCACGCCCAGACACGCGGATATCGTTTAGCGATACGCCCTCTGGCAAAACCAATTGCCCATCCTGCCCCGGCACCAGTGCCGCTGCCTGCAGCGCGAGTTGTACCTGCGCATTTGCGGCCATTGCCGCTGCTGCAAGTGCCGGCGCATCGATTGCGTCCGCAATCATTTCCGGAGCGATATTTGGAGTTTCGGAGTCCATGGCCAAATCCTAGTTAAGCACAGGCAAATCGGTCTGGCAGGCTGCCAGAGCGAGTGTCGGGTTGATGAAAATTGGAGTGAACAGGTGCGGGTTATGGTTAACGGCTGCCTGAGAATCGGATTCGATCCCAGTATAACTTTCGACTCGCAGAGAACGGTCGTGCATGAATATCTTTGCCTCCCATAACAGCTTGCAAACACCCGATTTTTATATTTTCGAGCTGCTTTAGCCGGTCCGTTTGGCGACCCCGTGAATCCTGTTTTTCCGATTCGTTAACAACAGGGTAAGCATGATTGCCGGAGAGTCGGCAAGAAATTTCGAGAAAATTTACCATTTATTTACAGCAAAATGCCGTTCGGCATATATCTTAAGCTATATATCGCAAACTAGCCCGAACAGGCTATACCTGCCCAAATTCTTGGGTAGGAAGAACAACTATAACCATAAACCACGCCATTCGTTTCGTCGTATGGGCCCCCGCCCTTATCCGCATCTTGCTCGCGCTCGCTGTGGCAGATTTACAGTTCGCTGCGGATGGCAAGATTCTGCATGTGGAAGCTTTTGCAATTCTGGCTTGGGCATTTTTGACAATAGGCTGGCTGTTGGTCGCGCAACCATTGCAGAAAAGTCATATTCTGGCGCAGTTCGGGTTCGACGTAGGTGCAGCCGCCCTCGCCGCATGGGTTGCTCCGACCAGTCTGGTACACGCATTGGCCTTGCTTTCTGCAAGCGCCCAACTGCTGTTTCGCACGGGATTTTCGACTTATTATCTGTCCGCCTTGGTGATCCCGCTGGCGATAGCACCATTACGGGCAAAGTTTGCAGATGTTGAAATGGGAAGCCTAGCATCCTCGGCGAATGGCAATCTGATCGAGCAAATCATTTTTGCCCTTACCATATTGGCTACCGGTATCTCGCTGGCGGTTTCGTCGTCGCGCGCTGACCAGTTGCGTCAATTCGGTGAAGAGGCGGTATCGATTAAGCTGCTCAAGCTTGGACGCTCTCTTGAATTCGACTTGCAGCGACTGGTGGAGTCGATGGCTTCGCTGTTTACGCCCAACCGCGCGCATTGCCTGATTGGCGAAGCGTCACAACGGGCAGTACCGCGACGATATGATTGCGGTACCGCACTGAACCTGTCCGAACATGATTTGCGCCGGATGCTTCTGCTAGGCGACGATGTAGGGCAATCCGAACTGCTCCTCGACAATAACGCACGCTCGGTTTTCACGATTTCGTCCGACAAGCCCGCTCGGATGGGAGACAAAGAACAGGCTGTCGCCAACATTCTGGCGCGCGAGGGTATTTCAAACGCCTATCTGAAATGGATGCAAATCGGACGTTCGAAGGGGATGGTCATCTGCGGTCTGGCATCAATCGATGCGTTGAAAATCCACGAAGCCAGACTAGTGACCGACGCATTAAACCAGCTTTTTCCCTTGCTCGACAGCATATCTGAAGCCGAGCGGCATTTCATTGCCGATGCCCATGATGTGGCGCGACGCGACCTGCACGACGGCGTTCTGCAAACATTAGCCGCAGTGCGGATGCGTCTGCTTTCTGTAGGGCGCAGAGATGATGTCAAACAGCAGCCCGTTGGAACCGATATCCGCAAGATTGCGGATATATTGACACTTGAACAGGCCCGGCTTCGGGGTTTGCTCGAAACCAGCGAGGATGAGGAGCATGGCATAAATCTGGTCACCCGGCTTGATGTAAGTCTGCGGGCGATATCCATGCAGTGGGATATCGACGCGCGCCTTGAGGCAGAAGAGCCGGCGATTCCCATCGAAAAAGAGTCAGCGATCAACATCGAACATCTTGTTCGTGAAGCTGTCGCCAATGCTGTGCGGCATGCCGAAAGCAAGCAGTTGACAGTTAGGTTGTCGCTCCACCAGAATGCGATGCAGATAGTCATCATTGACCGTGCAGGTCAGGTGACGGGGGACACAGCAAAAAAGCGGGGGACTTCAATGCCTTTGAAATCAGCATCGTTGCAGCACAGGCTTCGACTCGTAAACGGATCGGCCTATCAGGAGGGTCTCGAAAGCAGCGCCATCCTGTCCGTCACCATTCCGATGCAGAGGGTCGACAATGCATAATGTCCTGATTGTAGACGATCACCCCTTCTTCCTTCACGGCTTCAGCCAATATGTTGAGGAGAGCGGTGAGTATTCGATTACCACTGCATTGTCGGTTGAAGAGGCCATTGAAAAGATTGATGTCGAGCGGCCGGATATCGCAATGCTCGATGTAACCATGCACAATGGCGGCGGGCTGAAAGTCCTGCGTCACTTGCGCCAGCATTATCCGATGGTACCCGCCATGTTCTTGACGGTGCACATCGATCCCGATCAGACCATTGAGGCCATGAGGCTCGGTATCAAAGGCATCGCTTTGAAAGACAGCGATCCGGATACGATTGTTGAAGCCATGGGCGTCGTACTCGGCGGGGGAAAGTGGTTCGAAAGCGACGTGACCGAAGTGGCATTACGCCACTCCATTGATCGACCCACGCGCACGGTCCGATCAGACGACCTGCTGACAAAGCGTGAGCTGGAAATTGTCGATCTGGTGTGCATGGGGCTGCGCAATCGCGATATCGCGCAGCGTTGCAATCTCGCCGAAGGAACTGTTAAAATCCATCTTAACAGCATATTCCGGAAACTGGGCGTTGCATCACGATCCGAATTGATCGTGCATCGCGGCGGTATGCGTCAAACAGGGGACAATTCTGGCAAAGCCCACTAATCGAGTTTGAATGTCCCATAACCCATTTCGTTGACGTCCATCGGCTTTGGCGCAGCCGTTGGATATAGCAACCAGCACAGGACCGCGCCGAAAGCGATGGCGACACCATAAGCGATGCGGCGATCTTTGCGCTTTTCCTTCGCTACCCAACGCCGGGTCAACACATAGAATATCGCCAGGACTAGGCCAGCCATGGTCGTTGCAAAAACCAGTGCGGGACCGCTTGAAAGTGGAAACCACAAGGCCACGGCGGCATATAATTTAGCGTCGCCACCACCGATCCATTTCAGCGCAAACAACACCATCCCGACAACAAGAGCGATGCCGAAATGGGCAAGATGGGAAAGCGGGTCGGAGACTTCCGCACCCAAAAGCCAAAAGCCGCCAAAGAACAGGATCAAAACCGAAGGCCAGATATTGGATATCCTGAAAGTTCGAAAATCGGACCAGGCCGCAGCGGCCAGTGCGCCCGCTGCTGCAACGGGAAATAGTTGTTCAATCATTGAGCCTCTTTTTCAGGATGGGGGTTGGCACGCCGCCAAAGCTCCGCATCAAAGCGGTCAGAGGCGAGTACTGCTTGAGCAAAATAGGATGTGGCAGCTTCGGTTCGATGGGCGGCAAGCGCACCCTCCCCTGCCTTGGTCAGTGAACGGGCATCATATGTCCCGTTATCATTGGGCCCGAGCACGACGGCGAGGCCCATATTTGCCCGGAGAAACGCCAGATTCTCGGCGACTGTCCGATTGTCCGGCTGAATTTCCAGCGCCTTCGATAGATCTGCTATGGCTCGACCGAGCGCACCGGAATAGGCCAATGCCAACGCCCTGTTGTTCAGCACCGCCGCCTGCGCAGGCTGAAGTGACAGGGCTGCATCAAAGGCCTCGATGCTGGCCGCATATTCACCCTTATGCGCCAATGCCTGCCCGAGCAGGTTCCAGCGCCCTGAATCGCCGGGGCATTGATCAACGGCACTGGCCAGCATTGCGATAGCGCGATTCCAGTCCTGCTTCTGATAGGATATCCAGCCCCATATTCCTGTAAACCGACAACTGTCGGCCAAGCTGCC
This sequence comes from Sphingorhabdus pulchriflava, assembly GCF_003367235.1. Taxonomy (GTDB): domain Bacteria; phylum Pseudomonadota; class Alphaproteobacteria; order Sphingomonadales; family Sphingomonadaceae; genus Sphingorhabdus_B; species Sphingorhabdus_B pulchriflava. Next base: position 289,165 of record NZ_QRGP01000003.1, on the reverse strand, counting down.
ATCGACCGAATTGATCGCCTTTTCCGCCAAAACCACATCTTCTCGAGCGAGGAAATATTCGGCCAACAGCAGGTTGAAGCGGTTGCGATACCCCTCAACCAGTCGGGGCTCGGCCCAGCGCAACATCGCTTCAGTCTGAACCAAACGACCTGCCTCCAATGCCTGCTCGATCAGCAGCAATTGGCCTTCGCTCTCTTCGGCACCCAATTTCGACGGCTGGGTTTCGGCAAACGCTACACCCGCGCTGAAAAACAGCGACAGGGCGGCAACAATCGACCGCCAGCCAATCGCTGTCACAGCGCCGCCAAAGATGTGTGCACGATCGTGTCGTCGTCAAAGAAAGCATAAACGAAGCCGTCCCGCTTCGTTGTAGATTGGGGGATGATCTCGGCGTCCGCCACAGCGAGTTCAATTGCGGCCACCGCCACAGCGTTTTTCAATGCCGGTCCTTTGCGCATCTGCGTGACAGGTGCGTCTTGTTCCTTGGCGATCTCGCCAGGTAACCAGGATGCAAGCCTGGCACCAAATCCCTCAAAATCATTGGCAAGCTTGCGCTTCGGTTCCGGATTGGTTGGGCGCGTGACCAGGCGGACTTCACCCAACGACACCCGTTCCAAACGCAAGCCTTCATGCTGCGCCGGCGCAACTGGTTGCCGCGGTACATCGAACGGCATTGGCTCGTCGAGAGGCCGCTGGTTTCGCGACTGCGCAGGCAATGAGGCCGGATCAATCGAAGCTGCGCGGATGACAACCGGACTTGCCGGACGATGGATGGCCAGTTGCGATGCTATGGGGCGATCCTGTACCGTCACTGCCTCAATCCGCTTCGGCTGTTCAGCTTTTGCATCCAAATCGAGCGCCGATGTCACTTCGGCCAATGCCGGAACCGCGATAGTTGCTGGCAGGACAGTGCCAGTATCCGCTTCGTTCACCGCCTGCAACAGCGCAGGCTTGGACTCCAAGGCTCCGGATGTTTGGGGTGCAACGTTTAGCTGAGGTTCACGCATTGCGGCAATCCCGGGCGTCGAAAGACCTTGTGCCATGTGCGGGCGCCCCGAACTCTCGAAAAAGCGTGCGAGATTGCCGTTGAACTTTGCGTTGTCGGGCGCGCCAGCAACCGCGAGCTCGAAATAGCGCTGAGCCAGATCCTTACGCCCGATACGGTCATAGGCAATGCCAAGCCCGTTATATGCTTCCGCATTTTCAGGTTGCTCCCTCAGCGCAGCTCTGAACGCCGAAATCGCTAAACCATTTTGGCCGAAAGCCAGCTTGGCTCGCCCCTCGGCGAGCGGATTGGTTGCATCACCGGTCAGCTGCTGGCTATCGACGGCTCGGATGTTGAGTTCAGCTTGCGGCTGAAAAGCCGAGCAACCTGCGACAATGCTCGACAGCCCTATCGTCAGCATCATTTCTGTGCGTTTCATCGTCATCCTCCTCCAGCCAAAGCGGGCGCAATTTGGCGTATCACTCGTATTACAGCGGGCAACATCAAGACCCCGATCATTACCGGCAGCATGCAGGCGACAAGCGGAATAGACAGCAGAACGGGCAGGCGGTGTGCCTTCTCTTCAGCCCGCATCCGACGTTTTTCGCGCATCTCATTGGCATAGACACGTAGCGTATCACCAACGCTGGAACCCAGCTTGTCCGACTGGATCAGAAGCGTTGCAAAAGATTTGATTTCGTCGACCTGCGAACGGTCGGCCATCTTGCGCAACGCCTGTTCGCGTGAAGCACCGGCGCGCAATTCAAGTGTCACGGTGGAGAGCAATTCGGCCACCAGTGGATGCGAATGCACCATTTCCCGACCGACCCGGTCAAAAGCCGCCTCCATGCCCAAGCCCGCCTCTACGCAGACCAGCATCAAATCAAGGCAGTCAGGGAAGCCGTTGACGACTTCCTCACGTCGACGATCCGCCTTTGCCGTGATAAACAGGTTGGGGAAGTACAAACCGAAAATCGCCAGCAGCACACCGAAGATGTACAGCTTCATCGGCGAGACTTCGGTGCCGCTGAACAGCGCATAGGCCAGTAGCAGCCCGGGGAAGAAAAACAGTGTGATCAAACGGATAAGGGTGAACAACTTGGGTGCAGCCGGTGAGTTAAATCCGGCCGCCATCAGCTTGGCCCGCAATTGATCGCCTTGTGTGTCAACCAGCGAAATGCCCGCTTTTTCGATGCGGTCCGTCAGCCGGGCCCAGCCGTGCGAAATTCTGTCGCGGCGCAAACTGGCACCTTCTTTAGAGCCAACCGCACCAGATCCCAGTTCTTCGAGTCGTCCGCGAATGGCAGACCGATTGAGCAAATAGTTCGACGCCAGCATGACCAGCACGATGACTAACAGGAAGATGAGTACGAGCAGCGAGATGCGCATCGTTGTCGAAAGGGCGAAATTGGCCAGCATCTTAAACTTTCAAGTCAATCATGCGGCGGATTGTAACAAATCCGATGAGGTACAATACGATCAGACCTATAAAGCCGATGGGGAAGATCGGGTCCTGCGCGACATCCATGTAAAAGGCCGGATTGGTCAAAAACAGCGCACTGAATGCCAAAATGGGCAAAGCTGTCAGGATCAGCGCCGTCATCCGGCCTTCGGAACTTAGCGCACGTACCTTCATGTACATGCTATGCCGTTCGCGAATAACGCCAGAGAGATTCGAGAGTATCTCCGCGAGATTTCCCCCGGTTTCATTTTGCACCGACAGCGAGACGACAAACATCTGGATATCATCAATGCCCCAGCGATCCGCCATATTCTGCAACGCATCACGCAAGTCCGCACCATAAGCTACTTCATCTACGACCAAGCCAAATTCGGTTCCTAGCGGGTCTTCCATCTCTTTGGTCAACAGGTCGAGTGCCGACGAAATCGGGTGTCCGGACCGAAGGCCGCGGACGAAAATGTCGAGCGCAACAGGAAACTGCTCCTGCATGCGTTTCATGCGCTTCGAAGCCATGTGAGAGAGCACAATCAAGGGAATGCCAGTGCCGAAACACAGCCCGAGCGCAATGGCGAGCTGAATGGTGCCAAATCCGATAGAATAACCGACAAGTCCCGCGCCGAGCAGGATTAGCCCGATTGCAGCGGTAGTGGCAATCATCATACCCAAAATGATCTGATGCGGCGGTAACGGGATACCCGATGCAATCACCGACCGTTCGACCGCACGCCCGGCCCGACCAATCAGACCAGACATATCGGCAAAGCTGTTTGGCGCAGACTTGCGCAGGCGGGACGTCACAATCTCGCGATCCAGTCCGCCCTCGATCATCTTGAGGCGCTTGTTGATCGCGCGCGACCCTTTGTGCCTTTGCCGCGACATTGCAAGCACACGTTCGGAAACCAGAAAAACGGCGGCGAAGATGACAATCAACGCCAGCACCCGAAGGACGACAGGATCCACTATTCGATCCTCTTGTCAGGACGGAACAGGTCAGAATTCAGCGACACGCCGTGGGCGGCAAGCTCGTCAAGCAATTTCGGCCGGATGCCCGTTGCTTCGAAATGGCCGATGACCATGTTGTTTTCATCGCGGCCTTGCATGCGGAAGCGGAAGATTTCCTGCATGGTGATTGTTTCGCCTTCCATGCCGACAATTTCGGACACACTCAGCAAACGGCGGCGACCATCGGACAAGCGCCCAATCTGGATTACCACATTCAGAGCCGAGGCAATCTGAGCACGCGCCGAACGGGCCGAAATGTCGATGCCACTCATCCCGATCATCTGTTCAATACGCGACAGGGCATCGCGCGGGGTGTTGGCGTGGACGGTCGTCATTGATCCGTCATGGCCGGTATTCATTGCCTGAAGCATGTCGAACGCCTCTCCGGCACGGACTTCGCCGACGATGATGCGGTCAGGGCGCATACGCAGCGCATTCTTCACCAGGTCGCGCTGTGTCACCTCGCCTTTGCCCTCGATATTGGGAGGGCGGGTTTCGAGCCGGGCGACATGGCTTTGCTGCAACTGAAGTTCGGCGGAATCTTCGATGGTAACGATACGTTCGCGCTCGTCGATAAAAGCCGACATGGCGTTGAGCAAAGTCGTCTTGCCCGAGCCTGTGCCGCCAGAGATCAGCACATTGCGTCGCGCCTTGACGATGCCTTTCAACACTTCGGCAATCTGCGCAGGCACACTGCCCAACTCGCTGAGCTTTTCCATATTGATCGGAATTTTGGCGAACTTACGAATCGAAAGCAGCGACCCATCGACCGCAAGCGGAGGGACGATAGCGTTGACACGCGAACCATCGGGCAGGCGCGCATCGACAAAGGGCGAGGATTCATCAATCCGTCGACCGACCGCGCTCACAATTTTCTGGATGATACGCAATAGATGCTTTTCGTCCTTGAAGCGCGTTTCGACACGCTCGAGCACGCCCTTGCGTTCGACAAATACGACTTCAGCTGAGTTGACCAGAATGTCGGTGATGCTGTTGTCTTGAAGCAATGGCTCCAAGGGGCCCAGGCCCAACAGCTCGTCCAATATGTCAGCAACCAGCTGTTTGCGCTCGTCATGGTTGAGCGCATGCTTTTGCTGCGCCAGCTGTTCATGCACCAGCTCGCCGATTTCGGTCTCGATCTGCGGCCGGGTCATCGTTTCCAGCGCGGACAGGTTGATGAGATCGATCAGGCGACGGTGAAGCTCGACCTTCAGATCGATATAATCGGTGTCGCCCGAATGCGGATCAATGGTCTTTTTCGCCGTCTCTGATGAAACAGCATTTGCATCAAAGGCGTCTGCTTTGCGTATTTGCCACATAGTCAATCACTCGCGCTTTGGCTGAGCAGCGGCAGCATTTCGGCGATATCGGTACCGATTTTGCTGCGCGCGCGGATGGCATTGATCAACACACCTTGGTCATGCGCCGCCCGCACCAGCGGATAGTCATTGTGGATGCTATATTCGATCGAGTGGCCCAGCGCGTGCGCGGCATCATCGAGATTGATCGTGCGGAACATGCGTTTTTCAACACGGTTGGCGACAACGTGAATTTTTTGACCGCTGATACCCTGACTGACGAGCAGTTGCAGTTGCCGCTTGGCCTGCCGCAGGCTGGCGACAGAAAGCTCGGCTACCAGAAATACAACATCCGACAGCGCCACCAAAGACAAAGTCCAGTTGGTCCAGTTGGTCGGCAGATCGAGGATGACATGGTCAAATTCCTCGCGTGCCAGCTCGATAATTCGCAGCATCTGGTCGGCACTGACCGATTCCAGCGGCATGATATCCATTGGCGCTGGAATGACGTGCAGGCCATTTTCGGTCTTCGAAACTACCGAGCGCAGCAATTCACGGTCAATCCGTGCGCCTGCCGCGACCAGATCGGCAATCGACAATTGCGAGGACAGACCCATATAGGCTCCGGCATCGCCAAATTGCAGGTCAAGATCTATCAGGCATACGCCTTTTCCAGTGCTGCGCGCCGCAAGTTCGCCGGCGAGATGCGTCGCAATGGTTGTGGCGCCAACACCACCTATGCTTTTCAGCACAGACACAAGCTGCCCCTGTTCGACCTCCGCGGCCTTATGCGCATCCAGATCATCGCAGATTTCGGCGATGATCGATGCCAATTCGGAGTGCACCAACGGTAAGGCGACCACATCGCGCACACCCTGTTTCAGCAACATGCGCACCAGCGAAACGTTCGCATCGCGGATCGCAGCGATGATAGGCAGGTTGGGATGCGACGCGCGCACATTCCGCAACCGTTCGAGCGAGGCAGGCATATCAGGCCGGATTTCGAGGATCAGGATCGAAGCTGCATCCAACTGCCCCGCATCCACCGAAGCATCGGGTGCCATCGTTGCCAGCAACACCTGCGCCTGACCGATTGCAACATCTTCAAAATGGGCGCTCGTCATCTCGGCTTCGGAAAGGACCAGCAAAACGGAACGCGACTTCAGGTCCAAAACCCACTCCTCCGAGGTAAAATTGATATATTCAGAAACGCCCATGATAGTGTCCTAGTTCGACTCAGTAACAGCGCCTTCACCATCTTCCATGGTTAAGGTCGCGCTGATTGTCGGCAGGTTAAAGGATGCTCCAAAAAACTGGAATAAGAGCGGTGTGAAATCGATGCCAACAGCATCGACGGTAACCAGCGGTGCAACATCTGCCCCGTTCGGGTCGCCTGCGTAGCCTAGGCCAGAATTTGTGTAGGTTATGCGAACATCCGTTTCAGCAATCGCAGGTGCGATGGAGCGCATGCGAGTCACAATTGCATTGAATGTGTCACTGTTCGTCGGCGTTAATGTCGGACAGGGCGTCGTTGTGCAATTGCACGTCACAGTACCCAAAGGTTTAGTACATCGCGCGGCACCGAATTGCGACAATGGGATAGCCGCTCCCTGTCCCAAATCCGCACCATAATCTTTGCTGGCCAAGCCACCAGGGACATAATTGGATACTATTGCAGCGCGAGCCCCCATTTGCGTGGCCTTTTCGGCACCGTTTAGAGTCCACATCAGCCGACCAATATCAATAATGCCGAAAAGGAACAGTAGCAGGATAGGCAGAACCAACGCAAATTCAGCTGCGGATGCCCCATTTTGGCAGGCTGGAAAGCGACGGATGGCAATTCGCATCGTCATATTCCCATCACCGGAGCTTCTGAATTGGCGATCAGGTTGAGGCCCACTGTGTCAATTCCCAAGGAGCCAAACAATGAGCTGTACGGGACAGTGGCAGAAACACTAACAATCGGCACACCGGCCATACCGCTGTAAAATGCGGCATAGGTGCCGGAGGTATCACAACGTAGCGAGACCGTGATCATAGCATTGGTCCAGCCGGAAAGGCGAACCGTTCCTGTGCCATCAATTGTGTTCGTACGAGTGAGGTTCCGAGTATTGTCGCGTACCGTGTCGCTCACAGTGGTGCCGGTGCAGTTATAATTGTCAAAACTCTGGCGCGAGGCAAATCGGGCACCGTCGCGAACGGCTTTTGCAACAATGTGGTTGTCCCAGAAATATTTACCCAGCTCGAATGAGCCAAACATCAAAATCATCAGCAACGGCGTAACAAGCGCCATTTCTGCTGCAGCAGCACCTTTTTCGTTTTTGATGAAACATTTGATCATGGCGCCGTTACCGGATCAGCCTCGGAACATCGCGGCGGGAAATCTGGGCTACCGAGCCGCCTTCTCCAGAACCAGCCGCGCCGATGGCTTCGACATAAATATCGTTCGCCGTGGTGTAGACGTCGTCACAATCCTTATCCTTGGCGGAGCATCGTGTCCGCTTTAGACTCGGTTCGACCAAGAATACGTCGATAAAGCCGGCAACGGGTATGGTTTTCTTGCCGTTCAGGCCGATCGATTTGTCAACACTTCCGCAGTTGACTACGGCAGCCGTGATGCGGCGGCGGTCAATTCCAGCCGGGTCTGGATCTAGTCCGGGCGCAGCGCAACGGCCTGCCTGCGGTGTGCCATACGAGGCCAGCGTTCCGACAGATTTTGAGCCGCGCCGCGAAGCGTCAGCAGCTTCCCACAAATAGGTCTGATAGCGGGTAACATTCGGCCCAAGTCCAGTTTCGGTCTGCCAGTTAACCCCGGGGTGGTTGGAACGAAAATATGCCGCCCTGTCCCACATACCGTCACCTATCCGCCCATATGCACATGCATAGGTTGTGGCACTATAAGCATGACACATGTCACGAGGATGACCCATGATTTCCGGTGTTATCGAACTATCGAGCGCAGCATTACTATTCGGGCGATACCGCTTGCTTTGGTAGTTTGCCAGAGTAGCCGGGTTTTCCTGCCAGCTGCAATTGTTGCTAGGACGGACAAGGTCCTTGATGGAATTGTTCGATGGCGAACAAGGTGGCGACTTGCAGGTCGCATTATTGGCTGCGGCATAGTCGAAACGCATGTTCAGCGAATCCCGGACGGCATTCAAGATATTGCCGGTTTGGGTCGTCGCAGTTTCAGTTGCAGAGCAGCTGCCGAACAGCGCGTTTGAAGCCAGAGCCTCCGCCGCGTTGTTCGCACCCGTGCCCAATTGCTCGAGGAAACCGAAATTGCCCGGCCCCCAGCTTGTGCCGCCTTCCGCCATCACAATCCCGACGCCTGTTTCCACGCCCACCGGATAATAATTATCGTCATTGTCCGAAGGTTCTGTCGGATTGCAGATAAAGAACGGTACAACACCACAGATGGCACTGCCGACTCCTGCAAAGGCAGATGCGCTCATATCCGCACTGATTGCGTCGACAATAGGCGTGAGTGCGAAATTGGCGGTGCGGGTTTCGACAGTTACATCGACAAAATTCGCGTCGGTATCGCTGGTCGCTACGGTAGTTCCGGCCTTGTCGACATAATAGGTCACGCTGGCGATCCCGACCGCTGCAGTATCTCCATCATTGGCGAAGCGGGTCGGGTTGGAAATAAGCGCGTTGGCAGCAGAAGTTGCGCGAGCACGCGCTCCGGCTATTCCGTCAAGTTGGCTGGCGGCGGCGAGTGCGGCCTGGTCGGCGGCGGTTTGCAATTCGGTGTCGAGATTGGCCATGCGGGCGAAGTCGAATGCTAGCCCCCCCATGCCGATTAGGGCGAATAGAGCGAGCGCTACCGTTGGTGCAACGGCGGCACCCTGGTCTTGGCTGAACCTTCTGAACCCTGACAAAGACACGAAATCACTCCTTTCGCTTTCAGCTCAATTGCCGCCCGAAGAGCCCGAAGAGCCGCCGCCACCGCCGCTTCCCGAGCCACCTGTCGTCGTCTTCACACCGACCGGCTTCTTCACCGTTCCCTTGCGATAGCGTTCCTGCGCGGCTGCCGTCTGGTCGGCATTGGCGGGCATGGGCTCGGCATATTCAGGTTCGGGGTTGACGATTTGCGCGGCATAATTGGACCGCACGGCGTCACCCATGCCCGGATCATTGGCTGTGCAGCTCGAGAGCAGCCCGAGAGCCAGCACAGAGCAGAGCATTTTTGCGCGATCAATAGTCATAGTCAGCGCCTTCCGCTTTGGGGGTTTTCGGGGCCTCGGGCGGTTTCGCGTCGGGATCAAGCGGATTGATGCCCGTGGCCTTATCGGTCCGTCCCATCAGGAAAAGGTCGAGTTCGTTCGGGTTTTGCACCCGATCGGTCGGCAATTTTATCTGGTCGGCCTTCACCGGCTGCACAATGCGCGGGGTGACGACGATGACCAGTTCGGTTTCGCCCTTTTGGAAACCGGAGGAGCGGAAGAGCGAGCCGATAATCGGGATCGAACCCAATATCGGCACCTGCCGCACCGTGGTCTGGAAATCCTTGCGGATCAAACCGGCCAAGGCAAAGCTTTCCCCATCGCGCAGTTCGAGCACGGTGTTCGCACGCCGGGTTTGCAAGCCCGGAATGACGAGGCCGTTGACGGTGATCGACGCGGTCGGGTCAATCGAGCTGACCTCCGGTTCGACCGCCAGGTTAATCACGCCATCGGCGAGCACCGTGGGGGTGAAGGCCAGACTGACGCCAAAGGGTTTGAACTCGATGGTGATGCCACCGCTGTTGCCGCCACCACCGCCGCCGCTGCTATTGTTCTGCGCGACTGGAACCGGGAATTCACCACCGGCCAGGAAGGATGCGGTTTCGCCCGACAGCGCGATCAAAGTCGGTTCGGCCAATGTCTTGACCAGCCCTTTGCGTTCGAGCGCATCGAGCACAGCGTCGATGTTGAGGCCCGCTATATCGAATGCCTTGCGGAACACGCCAAAGCTGCCGGTAATGGAATCGAGGCGCAACACGCCCGCGCCGCCCGCATCGGGAACCAGACCGGCTCCATTGCCCACGGCTGCACCAAATGAACCACCGTCGCTGAAGCCAAAGCCCGAAAGGCCGATCTGCTTGCCCGTCTGGCGCGAAATTTCGGAGAACCGCACTTCCAGCATCACCTGCTGGCTGGCACCCACCGACATCATGTTGACGACCTTGTCGCCTGCATAGGTCTGCGCCAGTTGCACCGCGCGGTCGATGGCGGGGCCGTTGGAGACGATACCCGTCAGCACGATGGCGTCGTTCGAAATCCGCGCGCCGATGGTTTCGCCGGGGATCAGCTCGGACAATTGCCGGCGCAGCGAAACAATGTCGGGGCCGACCGCGACATCAACCACCGAAATGACATTATTGTTGGTGTCATAGACGGTCAGGCTGGTGGTGCCCATTTTCTTGCCAAGGACGTAAAGCGACCGGTTGGTGATCGGCATGATGTCGGCGATTTCTTCATTGCCCACCATCGCCTTGCCGAACGGACGGTCGACCGTCAGCACCTGGCTTTTGTTCAGCGGCACGTCGAGTTGCCCGGCATGCAGGCCGGCGTCGGACGAGCTGTGAAAACCCTGTGCAAGCGCCGCGGGGGCGGTGGTCAGCGCCAGCGCGAGCGCTACGCCAATCTTGAAAGCTGTATGTGCCATGCGCTCAATACCCCCTGTGGCGCGAAACGTCGTATGAAGAGCTGGCGGTGCCGCGGACAATTTCCACAGCCACGCTGTTTTTGGGCTTTGGCCGCGCGGGTGCCGCCGGGCCGCGCGCCGTACCCGTCATCGCCGCCTGCATCGCAGGGATGGGATAAGGGCTGGCTGCCATGGTCGAGCCGCTGCTGCGCGGCGCATTGTAGAAGCTGGGCGAAACGCTGCCCTGGCCCAGATCGCGGGTGCCGACGGTTTGCGCCATGAAGACATCCTGATTGACGGCGTTGCGCAGCGCGAGTGACAAGCTGCCGACCTGCCCGGCCAGTGCCAGTTTCTGCGCACCCTGTTGATCGACGAGCAAAGTTGCTGTTTTGCCGACAGCAGGTTCGTTTTTCTTTTCATCCGCACCCTGGTCGATCGCGATGACGCGTACATTTTGCAGCAGCACATCGGTGATCGGATCGACCTGACCCTCGGCTTCGGTTTTGGGAGTACGGGTCAACAACACGTCGACCGCGTCATTGGGAAGGACAAAACCGGCAACACCGGCGACATCGTTGATGCGCACCGCGACGGCGCGCATATCCGGATCAATCAGCGCCGAAATGCTGGCTCGGCCACCGGGGCCTGTGACTTTTCCGGGAAGAATGGGTTCACCCGCCTCAATCGGGCGAAGGGCAACACGAGCCTCTCCGCCGAGAAGCGCTTTGGTGGATTGGAATGCCCCTGCGGGTACAGAGGTTGCAGGCCAGCTGACCATGCGGATATTTTCGGTAGTAAGAGCTGTGCCATATTCCATGGGCACGCGTGCAACAGCGATCTGCACGAGACGGTTTTCTTCGGCAGCTTTTACCTGACCTTCCTCAACGCCCGACAAGTAGCTGTTAGCCAGAATTACCGCTGCGATGCCCAACACGGCCGCAATCGCGATGACAATGATATTGCGGTTTGCGAACATCGATCCCCCTCGGTCGTCAGTGCAATCTTTAAGTAAATTTGAATCTTGATAACCGCCCGTCGCGATTGGCAACGGGCGGCGTATTAATTATCAGCAAGTACCGTTCTTGTTTTCGATGCACTTTTCAGCGCTCGACATTGCGCCCTTGATAGCGCCACCAAGATTGAACGCAGCAAGCGCAATACCGGTGCCTACGATGGCAAGGATCAGAGCATATTCAGCTGCCGAAGCGCCGCTGTCGTCACGCAGGAACGAAGTTACAAAATTACGCATAATACTACCCCTTATTCATAGATATGAGAGTCCCCCTTTTCCGGATTATCCCGGATTAAGAGGATCAAGGAGGGTAGTGTCTGAACCGTCGCGACCCTGTTATATTATTGCCAGCATCGCGCCGGCCCATTCGCTATGGTCCACCCTTGATGCCCCAACAATCCCGTGAATCGCCCCCAATGGTCAACAGCTAAAATTTACGCTTTTTTAACAATATCTTATTTTAATTTTTTGTTAACCATGCGGTATTTTTACAACTTTCGTCCCAGAAAAAAGCACCGAATCACAATATGTTACTAAAGTTCTATAACTATAGATATTTCGGGATCATCTGCCCCGGTTTGCGGCATATTTCGTTCGTCCGATGCGACGACGGACGAACCACCCGACACCAAACCAAATCGCCAAAGTCAGGATGATGGAAGCATATCCATCCACCGCATAATGATAACCGGTATGCACCGAACCTATCAGGATGATCAGGAAGAACGCGCCGAAGAACCAACCCGCCGCCTGTGACAATTTTCGCGTAGCCAGAAAGAACAGTAACGCGACACTGACATGCATCGACGGCATGGCAGATATTCCCCGGCCCAATTCACTTTCACCCTTTTGCTGCCACTCAATCAAGGATGCTTGAACATCCAGAAACATTAGCGGGTACTGGGCATTGGCGGCATTCAGATATTCCATCAAAGGAACAAAGTGCCTGTCGCCGAAAAAAGGTTCGACAAAACAGGGGCCAACCGATGCAAAAAGATTGGCAAACAGGCCGCCAATGACGAACCAACACAAAAAATAGCTAGTAAGAACCTGACTCGCCAAAGTTCTGGATCTCATCCAGATGCACAGCAGCGGCATCATGATGTAAAGCAGCAAGATCCAAATCTGGTATGCCATGGCGATCAGGAATGTTATGAACGGGTAGCCGATAAAAGGCTGTAACATCCGCCATGGATCAGTGCCGTGAATTGCGACGTCGAGTTCGATGAAGAATGGATCCCAATCATAGGGATAGAGCGTTCCAACCTGGCTTTTCATCGCCGAAAAAGCAGGAAGAAATACGGACACAGCGATCAAAATCGGGATCGCCTGCACCAGTCTCCTCGACTTATGTCGAATAAACGGGTGAGTTCTGACAAAATCAAAGGGCGATGGAGGACGGTGGACGGCGAGTCCAATCAGCAAAGCCGCCATCGAAATGGCCAAAACGCCAGTGCCTTGAAAAAACAGGTTGGCGATAATGCCCTGCGGCGAGATTGGACGGAACCCCGAATATAGACCAAAAATAACAGTCAGTATCACAATGGTGATGCTAACACCGATAGCCAGACGATTTCGTCGCCAGCCGATGTGAAGGTTAACCCATTTTGTCCGATCGGCCGCTATTGTTATACCCTTCCCCTAGGTTCGATGCCGAACTGCAGGGGAAAGGGGCAAAATGTCAACAAGTCAAAATGGCGCCCATGCGGGTTGGCACCAAAAGAGTGCCCTGTTCGCCATCGGCCTTTTGCCTTTGCTCATGGCCATTATGCCATGGGATCTCGCTGGTTCTCTAACCCCTTTCAGCGCCGCGGTCAGAGGCTTTTCATTTCAAGTTTCGTTTTTCCATATTGTCTGCCTGACCATTGCATTGGCGGCAGGTTTGTCCATTTTCTCGGAATGGCGCACGCTCCCCAAATTGTCACGCATGGCAATTTATGGGCTGCTGGGGATTTCAATCTGGACGTGCCTTGCCGTTGCCCCGGATAAAGCCAGAGCCATAATCGGTATTCTTCAAATAGCGCTGCTGATCCTGTTTTTCCTCGCTTTTCGATACATGGTGCGACTTTGGGGATCGCGGTTTGTCTCAGCCAATTGGTCGGCCTTGGGCATTGGTGTGCTGCTCTATCTCGGGCTTTGGGCAGCGACCTTGGCTTATCGTTGGCCTCCGGTGGATGATTGGGCGGGGGTTGCCGTCCCGGGGATGGCCAATGTCCGCAGCGTCGGCTTTTTGTCGCTAGCAGCGTTTTGTAGCGGTGCAGCGTTAGCGGTGAACAGCCAAAGCCGTAGCCATGTTGTGCTTGCCTTCATTCTCTTGACCGTTGGTGCATGGGGTTCTGCTTTGTGGACAGGTTCACGCGGTGCTGCCGTGGCTATGACCGTTGTCGCGATGGTTGTGATCGCATTGGCAAAGGGTTCACGTCTGCGAATTTCCGGTTTGATTTTCGGATCATTGGTTGCGGCCATATTGTTAGTCTATCCTATCCCATATGGGTCGCCCGACTATGGTTTAGGCAACTTTTTCTGGGGTAGTCAAAGTAACGATCCCGACAGTTTTTCGTCCGGACGTACAACGATTTGGAAAGCCACGTTTGAAATGGCGAAAGTCCATCCAATCTTCGGTTTGGGGCTAGATCAGTTTCAGTTTAATGGCCCCGAAATATCCAGAGGTGTGAAGCAACCGCACAATTGGCCACTGCAGATATTGTTCTCTTCAGGCTTGGCGGGAGTATTGTTAGTTCCGATAGCACTGATTCCGCTGGTAAACTGGAAAACCTCTGTTTTGCTGGACCGCAAAAACCTGCCGTCGATTTTGTGCCTGACCGGCATGTTGGTCTTTGCTGGCTATGATGCGCCCGGATATTATCTTTATCCTTTGACGTTGGTTGCAATCGCGCTGGCTAGTGTGTCTCCGCCACCCGCCCGCGATAGGTCAGGTTAACCCTTTCCGACAGCAGCAGATAGGGCAACCAGATCGCCGCGCTGATCGCCACTTTTTTCAGGTTGCCGTTTAATAGATCACCCATCGCTTCGCCCACCGGCGCTGGCAAATTCGGGGCGTTCCCCACAAAGTGCGCGATCCCGATCTGCGCCGTCACATCCACGCCCCAGACCAGCAGCAAAAAGCGCGGGAACCAAGGGACGCTGCGCAGCGCCATCATGAAGGCGAGCATGTAGAGGAAGTTCATCACCACCACATCCATCGTCATCGCCGCCATCAGCATCTGCCCCCATAACGGCGCATGGCCGTTCATCGCGGGGACGGCGGCGAGGAATTCCAGACTGCGCACCGGCACGTTGAGCATCATGCCGATCACCAGCGACGCCATCATTCCTGTCGGGCCGAATAATTTATGTTCGCGCGCCGACAGGCAATCGACCGCTTTCCATTTGCCATAACGGGCCAGCCGGATCTGCGGCTGTTCATACAGCGCGCCGCGCGGGAACAGAGCGTCGCCAATCAGGCAGGCGGCTACGGGAGCGCCGACGACAAAGACATAGGGCAACACCGTCTGGATCAGCGCGGCGGCGCCATCAATCGGGGTCACGGCAAAGACGATACGCAACGCCGCAAGCGCCGCTGCCACCACAACCCAGACGAGCATCAGCCGGCCTATGCCATGTTCGAGCGAGGCAATCGCCCACACGCTTTTCCGGTGAAACTGTTCGCCCAATGCCTGCATCGCTGCCTTCACGACGGTTACTCCCTGTGACGTTATCGCCACGGGGGTAAAAAGAAAGGGTTAATATAATGTTTGGATTTGGGGATTGGAGACGGGGTTTGGTTTGTATTTGGGGAGAAGAGGGGGCCAATAAGAACCGCAGCCCTGAGCCTGTCGAGCCGAAGGCCACCGAAGGCCACCGAAGGTGAACGGCGTCTTGCAGCAAAGCGCTACATCTGAGAAGCGCCCTTCGACAAGCTCAGGGCTACGGTATTGTAAAGCCTAAATCCTCCCCTACCCTGAAGGGGAGAGGCTTGAATGCCCTAAACCACCGCCGCCAGTTCAGACGCCTGTTTGATCGCGCGTTTGGCGTCTAGCTCGCTTGCCTCAAACGCGCCGCCGATCAGATGCGGTTTCAACCCCTTGGCCTGCAGCGCATCGTGCAGCTCGCGCGCCGGTTCCTGCCCCGCGCAGATGATGATGCTGTCCGCCTCGAACAGCACCGGCTCTCCATTAACCAGCGCGTGCAGCCCGGCATCGTCGATCTTTTCATATTCGACCCCTGCGACCATCGCGACGCCGCGCCGTTGCAGGGTGATGCGGTGTGTCCAGCCGGTCGTCCGCCCCAGCCCCTTGCCCACCGCGCTGGTCTTGCGCTGCAACAGCGTCACTTCGCGGTCATTATGCGCAACCACAGGCTCCACCCCGGTGACGCCGCCGCGCGGGTGGTTCTTGAAATCAATCCCCCATTCGCGGGCGAAGACATCGATATCGAGCGCGGCAGAGGTGCCTTCATGCGTTATCAGCTCCGCCACATCGAAACCGATGCCGCCCGCCCCCATGATCGCAACCTTCTTGCCCACCTGCGCCTTGCCCTGAATGACATCGACATAGCGCAGCGCCTTTGGATGATCGATGCCCGGAAGCCCGGGGGTGCGCGGTGAAATGCCGGTGGCGATGACAATCTCGTCATAGCCGCCACCTGCCAGCATGTCGGCATCGACCCGCGTGTTCAGCCGCAGATCGACCCCGGTGGTTTCGATACGGCGCGCGAAATAGCGCAGCGTTTCGTAAAACTCTTCCTTGCCGGGAATGCGCTTGGCGAGGTTGAACTGCCCGCCAATCTCACCCGCAGCGTCAAACAGCGTCACCTGATGCCCGCGTTCCGCCGCGATGGTCGCAAAGGCAAGCCCCGCCGGGCCTGCGCCGACCACCGCAATTTTGCGTGCAGCACCGACCTTGGGATAGTTCAGCTCCACCTCACGACAGGCGCGGGCGTTGACGAGGCAGCTGGTAAGCTGGCCGGTAAAGGTGTGGTCAAGGCACGCCTGATTGCAGCCGATGCAGGTGTTGATCTCATCCTCACGCCCGTCACGCGCCTTGTTGACCAGATCTGCGTCCGCCAGCATCGGGCGCGCCATCGAGACAATATCGGCATCGCCGCGCGCCAGCACTTCCTCTGCCACATCGGGCATGTTGATCCGGTTGGAGGTGATGAGCGGGATCGACAATTCTTTGCGCAACCGGCCCGTCACCTGCGCAAAGGCGGCGCGCGGGACCATGGTGGCGATGGTTGGGACGAAACTTTCATGCCAGCAGAAATGGGTGCTGATAACGTCGACGCCTTCGGCCTCCAGCGCCTTGGCGAGGTTGACCACCTCGTCCCAGGCGAGCCCGCCCTGCAGCATATCCATCGCCGAGATGCGGAAGATGACGACAAAGTCGGGGCCGACGGCGGCGCGGGTGCGGCGCACCACCTCGACCGGAAAGCGCATCCGGTTTTCCCAGCTGCCACCCCATTGGTCGCTGCGCTGGTTGGTCTTTTCGACAAGGAAGGTGGAAATCAGATAACCCGCCGAACCGATAATCTCGACCCCGTCATAGCCCGCCTCCTTGGCGAGCGCGGCACAGCGGGCGAAGGCGGCAATCTGTTCCTCGATACCATCTTCAGTCAGCTCGTTCGGCGCAAAGCGCCCGATGCGTGACTTGACCGCCGACGGTGCAACACAATCCGGCGTGCCTGCCAGCGGGCCGGTGTGGAGGATCTGCATGCAGATTTTGACATCGGGTTCGGCGCTATGCACCGCATCGGTGACTTGCCGGTGGAGCGCGACATCAGCGGCAGTAATCAGCTTCGCCCCCATCCCTGCCGTTTCATGCGGGCCGATGCCACCGGTGATGATCATCCCCACCCCACCCTTGGCGCGTTCGACAAAATAGGCCGAAAGCCGCGCCGCCGCGTCGGGCAAATCCTCCAGCCCCGTGTGCATCGACCCCATCAGGATGCGGTTGCGGATCTCGGTGTTGCCGATCTTCAGCGGCGAAAAGACATGGGGGTAGCGTGCGTGGGTCATGGTTCGATCCTGCTGAAAGGCTTATTCGGGGGTGTATTCGGGTTTGCGCTTCTCGATGAAGGCGCGCATCCCTTCAGCAAAATTCTTGCTGCCGGCGGTCATCAACTGGTTGCGGTTCTCGATTGCCATCGCGGCCTCGAGGCTGCTCGCGTCAACCGCCATGTTGAGTCCCTCCTTGGTCATGCGCAGCCCCATGGGGGAGGCGTTGAGCAGATCATCGACCCAGGGCTGGGCTGCCGCTTCCAGCTCTGCATCGGGCACCACTTCTGCCACCAGCCCGGTTGCTAGCGCGCGCGGGGCGTGGATGAAGCGACCGGTCAGCATCAGCTCCGCCGCGACCGAACCGCCAACCAACCGGGGCAGGAAATAGCTGACCCCCATGTCGCACGACGACAGGCCTATTTTGATGAAGGCCGCATTCATCCGCGCGCTTTCGCCCGCGATACGGATGTCCGAGGCCAGCGCAAAGGCAAAGCCACCGCCGCAGGCCGGGCCGTGGACCAGCGAGACGATAGGCTGCGGGCAACGGCGCATCTTGATATAAACATCGGCCAGCCAGCCCTGAAAGCCAAAGCCTCCACCAAAGGGAATGGCACCTGGATCGCGCCCGCCATGTTCCTTGATATCGAGCCCCGCGCAAAAGGCCTTACCCGCACCGCGCATCACCACGACGCGCACATCGCGATCATGATAAAGCTTGCCGAAATAGTCGTTCAACTCCCTGACCATCTCGACCGAAATCGCGTTCATCGCCTCGGGCCGGTTGAGCGTCAGCCAATCGACCTGCCCGCGCTTTTCGACAAGGATGCTATTGTAACTGCTCGACACGATGCGCTCTCCCTGCAATTTAATCGCGCAATTAAACACCAGCCCTGAACATAGGTCAACCGTCATTGGATGACAGCCGCGTGAAGCCCCGCTAACAGGCGGTCATGAATGGCAAAGCTATCGTCGAAAATTCAATTACCGGTCAGAAATGGCAATGGCGCGGCAACAGCGCCGATGCACGAGACGCAAATTTCACGCCCGACGACCTAGTGACACAGGTACTGCTCGCCCGTGGCGTCGCCCGCGATGATCTGGAACGGCACCGCAATCCGACGTTGCGCGCCTTCATGCCTGATCCGTCGCTGTTTCAGGACATGGACCGCGCCGCCGAACGGCTAGCCGATGCTGTCGAGCGGCAAGAGCAGCTGACGGTCTATGGTGACTATGATGTCGACGGCGCGACCAGTGCCGCCCTGTTGATCCGGTTGTTCCGCGATCTCGGGCTCGACGTCGGCTATTATATCCCCGACCGATTGCTCGAAGGCTATGGCCCGTCAGGCGAGGCCTTGGTCAAGCTCGGTGAGCAGGGCAGTCGGCTGGTGGTCACGGTCGATTGCGGGGCCATGGCCTATGAAGCTTTGGCGCAAGCTCAGGCTGCCGGCATCGAAGTTATCGTTGTCGACCATCACAAATGCGCGCCCGAACTCCCGAAGGCTTTTGCATTGGTCAATCCGAACCGGCTTGATGAAACCGATGAAGCGGCCAGTCATGGCCATCTGGCAGCCGTCGGCGTCGCCTTCCTGCTGGGTGCCGCGATCGTGCGGACACTCCGCACACGCGGTTTCTTTGCCAATCGGGCCGAACCCAAATTGGTCGAGCTACTCGACATTGTCGCGCTCGGTACGGTTGCCGATGTCGCCCAATTGCGCGGGCTCAACCGCGCTTTTGTCGCGCAGGGGCTAAAAGTCATGGCCGCCCGGCGCAATGTCGGCCTCAATGCCCTGATTGCGGCCAGCCGGTTGAACCGCGCGCCGATCTGCTCCGACCTGGGCTTCGCTCTTGGCCCACGTATCAATGCGGGCGGTCGTGTGGGCAAATCCGATTTGGGCGTCCGCCTGCTGACCACCGAAGACCCAGCCGAGGCGCAGGCCATCGCGCTGGAACTCGATCGTCTGAACGAGGAACGGCGCGCAATCGAGGCACTGGTGCAACAGGCCGCCGAAGAACAGATGGCGGGCCAACACAACCGCGCAGTCGCCCTCGTTTCCGGCCTGGGCTGGCATCCCGGGGTGATTGGCATTGTGGCGGGACGGTTGAAGGAGAAAACCGGAAAGCCGGCTATCGTCATCGCACTGGACGAAGATGGCGTCGGAAAGGGGTCCGGGCGGTCGATCAGCGGGGTTGACCTAGGTGCAGCCATCATCTCGGCACGAGAAGCTGGCCTTTTGGTAGCCGGCGGAGGGCACGCAATGGCCGCAGGCTTGACCATCGACGCCGACAAGGTCGATGCGCTGGCCGAATGGCTGGACGAAAGGCTGGCGCGCAATGTGGCGGAGGCCTCGGCTGACCGGATGCTCGCCATCGACGCATTGATTAGCCCGCGCGGCCTCAACCCGCTGTTCGTCGACGCGATGGAGGCGGGTGGCCCCTATGGCACCGGTTGGCCCGGGCCGCGCATCGTCACCGGTCCAGTACGGGTCGTTAAATGTGATATTGTCGGCAAAGATCATGTTCGGGCCATTGTTTCCGGCGACGACGGCGCGTCGTTCAAGGCCATGGCTTTTCGCCAGGGAGAAAGCGTGCTAGGGCAGCAATTGCTGCATGGCGACCGTACGCAGAAATATCTTCTGGCTGGCCGCGCAAAAATCGACGACTGGGGCGCGACGCCCAAGGCCGAATTGCATATCGATGATCTGGCTCTGGCCAGCTGATTACGGCGCGCAAGATTCTTGCAAAACAGCATGACTCGGTTCTTGACGTGCGCGAAGCGAATCCGTAAAGGCGCGCTTCCATCTTCGATGGCCCCTTCGTCTAGCGGTTAGGACGCGGCCCTTTCACGGCTGAAACACGGGTTCGATTCCCGTAGGGGTCACCATGATGCCACCGGCATCAGTTTCCAATCAAATCTGAATTCTCTAGCCACGCTGCCAGTCGAACCAGCGCTGTGCCAATCGTTGCAGGCGCTCCGGTTTCCTTGCCAGGCGATATTGTCCGGCAGCAAATTTGTTCGCCTCACTCCATGTCGGGTAACTATGAATCGCCGCCATCAGCTTGCCGAGCGTCAAATTGTGCCGCATCGCAAAGACCAGTTCTGCAATCATCTCGCCGGCATGGCTGGCAACGATGGTCGCCCCCAAAATCCGCTCCTTGCCGGGAACAGTCAGGATTTTGACGAAACCTTGCGCCTCGCCATCGGCAATGGCGCGATCGAGATCGTCGATATCATAGCGGGTGACATCATAGCTGATGCCCTTTGCCGCCGCCTCCGCTTCGGTCAGACCAACGCTCGCCACTTCAGGATCGGTGTAGGTGACGCGCGGCAGCACGCGGTAATCCGCCTTGTAGCTTTTGAACGGGCGGGCCAGCGCGTTGACAGTCGCGTACCAGGCCTCGTGACTTGCGCCATGGGTGAGTTGCTGGTTCCCCGCAACGTCGCCGGCGACAAAAATGTGCGGCATCGCGGTTGCCAGTTTTGCATCGATAGCCATTCGCCCGTCGACCACCAAGCCCAGTTCCTCCAGCCCAAAACCGCTCACACGCGCCTTGCGCCCGACCGCAATGATGACTTCGTCATAGGCAATCGCCGATTGCTTGCCCTCGGCTTCGACCACCAACTGTTTCCCGCTATCAAGGCGCACCGCCTTGTGCCGGATACGAACATCAACGCCCTCTTGCTTCAGCGTCTCCGTCACAAGGGCAGCAGCATCGGCATCTTCTTTCAGCATCAGCCGGTCGGCCATTTCGACCAACGTCACCTGACTGCCGAGCCGCTGGAACGCCTGCGCCAATTCACAACCAATCGGGCCACCGCCCAAAATAGCCAGACGCTTGGGCGCCGCTTTGCGCGTGGCCATTTCTTCCCACAGCGTTTCGCTGGTGAGATAGCCGCTTTCCTCAACACCGGGGATGGGCGGCACAACCGGCGCAGCCCCCGTAGCGATGACGAAGGCCTTTGCGGTTAACCGCTGGCTGCTGCCATCGGCTTTGGCAATATCGACCGTCCATGGATCGACAATACGCGCATAGCCCGTAACGCATTCGACACCGAGGCCGGTATAGCGTTCAATGCTGTCATGCGGCTCGATTGCGGTGATAACGTCGCGAATGCGTTGCATCACGCGCGGAAAGTCGACTGTTACCTCGCCAGTTTCAATCCCATAACGCGCTGCATCGCGTGCGCTATGTGCCACGCGCGCGCTTTTGAGCAGCGCCTTTGAAGGTACGCAACCGGTATTCAGGCAGTCGCCGCCCATATCGTGCGCCTCGACCAAGGTCACCTTGGCCTTGGCCATTGCCGCGATGTAGGAAGATACCAACCCCGCAGCCCCCGCCCCGATAACGATCAGGTTACGGTCGAACTTGCGCGGTTTGGGCCAGCTAACGGGCATTGACCTTCTTCACCGCCGCGACCAATCCGCGCGCAATCCACGGGAAGATACCAAGCAGCACGAACGAGCCGATGAGCGTCGGTGAAAGCAAACCGGCGGTCGAATCGACTTTGCTGATCTGCGTGCCCGCATTCACAAAAACTGCCGTTGCGGGCAGCATGCCGATCTGGCTCACCCAGTAAAAAGTGCGGGTTTTGATCCGTGTCAGCCCCATCAGCAGATTGACCACAAAGAAAGGAAAAAGCGGGATCAGCCGGATTGTGAAGAGATACATTGCCCCGTCGCGGGCAATGCCATCATCAATCGCCTTGAGGCGCTCGCCAAATTTCGATTGCACCCAATCACGCAGCAGGAAACGCGCCGACAGGAAGGCGAGTGTCGCGCCTATCGATGAGGCAAAGGACACAATGACTGTACCAGTGACCACACCGAACAACGCCCCCGCCACCAGCGACATGATCGCCGCCCCCGGCAAAGATAGGGCTGTGACGATGACATAGATCAGGAAAAAGCCGCCAATATAGAGCAGCGGGCTGGCGTCCTTGGCCGCGATGATCTGCGCCTGCTGCGCCTTGAAGGCATCGAGGCTGAGATACTGGCCAAGGTCGAACCAGAAATAGGCCGCAATCGCCACCGCAAGCAGAGCCAGCAGGGCGATGCGCTTGTTCATGCTGTCAGAACCCTAGTGGGCATGCCGATCAAAACGGTACATCATCGTCAAGGTCGTCGGAGAAGTCCCCGCCGCCAAAGCCTGCAGATCCACCTTGCCAGCCGCCGCCAGACTGGCCGCCACCACCGCTGGAAGGCGCACCGCCACCGCTGCCCCAGCCTTCGTTGCCGCCGCCCGAGCCGCCTTTAGCGCCATCGAGCATCACCAGCTTGCCATCAAATCCGCCTACGCTGATTTCGGTCGTATAGCGATCATTGCCCGACTGATCCTGCCATTTGCGGGTACGCAACTGGCCTTCGATATAGACTTTGGAGCCCTTGCGCAGAAAGCGTTCGGCAACGCCGACCAGCCCGTCGGACTGCAACACGACGCTATGCCATTCGGTGCGTTCTTTCTTTTCGCCGGTCTGGCGGTCTTTCCAGTCTTCCGACGTCGCAATCCGCAAATTGCAGATACGGCCGCCATTCTGGAATGATTTCACCTCGGGATCCGCGCCCAGATTGCCGACCAAAATAACCTTATTGACGCTGCCCGCCATATTGTTCCTCGCCTGTCTAAATTGGGATTCTGTCGACTGCTATAAGCCGAAGGCACGGGCTGTCCAATAAGTAATCCCGGCGGCAACATAGGCAAGCGCAAAGAGATAGGTGACCATGAAGATGGGCCATTTCCAGCCATTGGTCTCGCGTCGCGTCACAGCGATCGTCGAAATGCATTGCGGCGCAAAGACGAACCAGGCGAGGAACGCAAGAGCTGTAGCCAGCGACCAATTGCCCGCCAGCTTCATACCCAGACTGGACGCCTGCTCCTCGTCATCATCGGCATCTATGGCATAAGCGGTAGCAAGCGCCGACACAGCGACTTCGCGAGCAGCCATGGCCGGGATGATGGCAAGTGCAATGTCGTGGTTGAAACCGATGGGCTCTACCGCAGGTTCGATGACCGAAGCGATACGGCCAGCCGCCGAATATTCGACCTGGCTCTCGCTGCTGCCAACCGGAACCTTGGGGAAGCTGAGCAATGCCCAGAGGACGATGGTGGCAACGAAAATGATCGTGCCCGCGCGGCGCAGAAAGACCAGTGCGCGCTGCCATAGTCCCAGCGCAATATCTCGGATCCGCGGCAGTTGATAGCGCGGCATTTCGATGAGGAAGCTGCCCCCGCGGCTTTGCGTCACAAAGCGCTGGATGACCGCGGCGGCGAGCATCGCGCCGACAATGCCCGATATGTAGAGCGCAAACAGCACAAGCCCTTGCAGGCCGATGCCGGGGCCGACAGCGGCCGAAGGAATGAAGGCGCCGATGATCACCGTGTACACGGGCAAGCGCGCCGAGCAGGTCATCAGCGGCGCAATTAGAATTGTCGCCAGCCGCTCCTTCTGATCCATGATCGACCGGGTCGCCATGATACCGGGAATGGCGCAGGCGAAGGAGGACAGCAGCGGGATGAAACTATGCCCGGAGAGGCCGACTGCCGCCATCATCCGATCCATCACAAAGGCGGCGCGCGTCATATAACCCGACGCCTCGAGCAGAAGGATGAAGAGGAAGAGGATCAAAATCTGCGGCAGGAAAACGACTACCGCGCCGACACCTGCGATGACACCGTCAGTCAGGAACGACCGGAAAATATTGTCGGGCAGCACTCCGTTTATTGCATTAGTCAGCATCGCAAAACCGGTTTCGATCCAGCCAATCGGTGCCTCTGACCAGGCATAAACCGCCTGGAACATGACGAAGAGCAAAGCGAGCAGGACGATTATGCCGCCCACAGGATGCAGCAGAACATTGTCGAGCCGCCGCGTCCATTGTCGGCCTTGTGTTTCGCTGACGATTGCGGCGCGCGAAATTTCATGCGCCCGCTTGGTGATTTCAGCGCGTCCTTGCGGCACCTCCGGCGCATCAATGTGCGTACTCAGTTCCTGCGCGAGTTCGTCGAGTAGTGCATCGAGCCCCCGTTTGCGCACCGCAACGGTCGGCACCACCGGCACGCCCAAGGCAATTGCGAGTTTCTGTGCATCAAGCTCTAGCCCATCGCGTGAAGCAAGGTCGACCATGTTGAGCGCGACCACCGTCGGCAGCCCCTGCCCAATCAGTTCGAGCGCAAAGCGCAAATGGTTGTCGAGATTGCCGGCATCGACGACGACGATCAGCGCATCCGGCCGGCGCTGCCCCTCAAAACGCCCCAGCACGACATCGCGGGTAACCGCTTCGTCAAGACTATCAGGCTCCAGACTATAGGCGCCGGGCAAATCTATCAGTTCGACCGGACGGCCATCGGCAAAGGAAGACCGCCCTGATTTGCGCTCAACCGTGACGCCGGGATAGTTTGCGATTTTTTGGCGTGCACCGGTAAGCGCGTTGAACAATGCGCTTTTCCCGGCATTGGGATTGCCGACCAAAGCGACCAAGGGAACCGCTTCGGTCATGTGTCCTGCTCACAGTTGATGGCGATGGCAACTTTGCGGCGCAGCGCGACCGTCATGCGGCCAATGCGCACGGCGATGGGATCGCGCCAGAACAATATGCCTTTGTGCAACGCTTGAACCTTGACCCCGGCGTCAAACCCAAGCGAGCGCAGACGATGCCCTTCGGTTTCCGGAATCGCTGTCCAGTCGATCGAAGTGATGCGGGCCGAAGCGCGGATAGGCAGGGTATCGAGATTCACGTGCGCTTTTTGATAATGTTTCGCAATAAAGGCAAGTGCAATATCTAACGCGGCGGATAACGCAAACGTCCGATGAAGCGCGACAGGCTCGGCATATATTCACGCCGTTTTTTGGCCTGCGCCTTGGCTTTTTCGAATTGCATCACATTTTCAATGCGCCGGTCGAGGAAAGCCCGTGTCTCGGCAAAGTCATCGCTATCGTCGTTGGCGAACACCGCCAGCGTCGAGGCGTAGACCGCCGATAATGTCATCCTTTTGGTATAATGGTTGAAATCGGTCGCTGTATCGCCGGCCAATCGCCACATCCGGTCGGCACTACGCCAGCCGATGCGCGCAGCGGCAGCGACATTTTGCGGCATCGCCATGATTGCCAGTGCCCGGCGTTGGCCTTCACGATCGGGCGCAGCGATTTCGAGTCGGGTGGCGACCAGAGCGGTTATCCGTTCACGAATTTTCATCGCCGCAAGTTTTTCGGGCGGCAGGCGGAACGCCATTTCGGCATCGACCGACCCGATCCATGCCTCGATCAACTCCATCGGACCACCCTTGAGTGCGAGCTTCGCCAGATCGGCATCGACACCGACTTCGAAAGCAGCGGCCTCGACAGCTGTAACATTCCAGCCATCAAAGGCTGCGTGTGCTGCAAGTCGCGGAGCCACAGCCTCGCGGATTTCATCGAGCGTCGGATCGGCGGGAAGCGGTGAAGAAGCCATGGATCCCATCTAGGCCTTTGCCCGACCTTCGGCAAGGCGAACGAGCACCAAAGCCGCCATCACCATCGCCCCGCCGATATAATCGAGCGGTGTCATCGCCTCGTCAAAAGCTGCCCATCCTGCAAATGCCGACAACGCGGGTTGCAAAAGCAGGGCAAGCCCGATGATCAACGGGCTGAAATGCGGCAGAGCATAGGTCAAAAACCCTTGCCCCAGAACCTGGCTCGACAAAGCAAGGATGACCAATGGCGTCCAGTTGCCGGGCAAAATCTGTTCACCCGCAAACCAGGCTACCGGCAACAGGAACAATGCCGCCGAGCCAGATGCCAGCGCCAAGGACGACCAGCTCTCGGTGCTTTCGCGCACCCGGATCATTGCGAGCAGATAGAAGGTATAGAACAGTCCCGCGAGCAGGCTCAGCCAATCACCCTCGAAATGCTCGGGCGAGATTTCAAAACTCTGCCCCATCAGCAAGGCCGCCCCAGCAAAAGCGAGCAGGATTGCAGCACCCTGCATCGGCGGCGGCAATTTGCGCGCAAGAAACATGCCGTAAATCGCCAGCAGCAAACTCGCGCAATTGGCGAGTAAGGTCGCGTTTCCCAGCTTCGTCTTGAAGATGCCGATATGCCAGGCGACGATATCTACCGCAAAAAAGAAGCCCGCGAGTAGCACCAGCCCCAATAACCCTTTGGGCATCGACTGGATCCGGAACCCTGCACGATAACCGATAAAGGCAAGAAAGGGTGTCGCCAGCGCAAGCCGCCAGAAACCGGTTGCAATTGGTCCGGTATCTGACAGGCGCACCAGAAGCGGCCCGAATGCGATGCAGACATTACCCGCGATCAACGCAGCGAAGGCGAGTGCAGGGGCCTTTTGAAAGATTTGCTTGTCCGCCATAAACCCCCGTTGCAATTTGCAACCCGTATCCGCATGTTAAAAGGCAAGCAACGCCAATAGGGAAAGCAAGCGACCATGACCACCAGCCTTTTCGATCCAATCCAGCTCGGCGCGATCCACGCCCCCAACCGCATTTTGACGGCCCCGCTCACGCGCGGGCGCAGCGAAGGCGTACATGTGCCAATCAGCGCGCTTAAGGCCGATTATTATGCGCAGCGTGCAAGCGCTGGCCTGATTATCGCCGAAGCGACCGGCATCAGCCAGGAAGGCTCGGGCTGGCCTGCAGCGCCCGGAATCTGGTCCGCCGAACAGGTCGAAGCCTGGAAGCCTGTGACCGAAGCCGTGCACAAGGCTGATGGCCGCATCATTCTGCAGCTCTGGCATATGGGTCGACTGGTACACCCGGATTTTCTGGGTGGTGCACAGCCGGTTTCCTCGTCCGCGACTACCGCACCCGGCTATGCCCATACACCAACCGGCAAGAAGGATTATGTAGAAGCCCGCGCCCTACACCTTGACGAAATCCCCCGCGTGATCGGCGATTATGTCCATGCGGCGAAAAACGCGATGGCAGCCGGTTTCGATGGCGTGCAAATCCACAGCGCCAATGGCTATCTGCTCGACCAGTTCCTGCGCGGCAATTCGAATCTGCGTGACGACGATTATGGCGGCTCGATTGAAAACCGCATCCGACTGACCACCGAAGTCGCGCAGGCGGTATCCGACGCAGTCGGTGCCGACCGCACCTCGGTTCGCCTATCGCCCAATGGCGAGACGCAGGGTTGCGACGATAGTGACCCGGTAGGCCTGTTCACCGCTGCAGCAGCCGCATTGCAAAAGGTCGGCATCGCTTTCCTCGAACTGCGCGAGCAAAAAACCTTCGGCAATTTCGGCACCAGCGATGTGCCGCCGGTATCGCCGCACATACGCAAGGTTTTCACCAACCCGCTGGTACTCAATCAGGAATATACGCTGGAGACCGCACAGGCAGATGTCGCGAGTGGTCTGGCCGACGCGATCAGCTTTGGTCGCCCCTATATCTCCAACCCCGATCTGGTCGAGCGACTGCGGAGCGGGGCCGCAGTGGCACCCGACAATTTCAAGACATGGTACACACCAGGCGCCGAAGGCTATACCGACTATCCGACATTGGAGACCGAGGCGGTCTGAACTATGGGAGATATGGGCACAAAGCTGGTCGCGCTGATTCCGGCCATCGCCTTTGTGCTGATTGCCCTTATCGAAACTATGCGGCCGAGGCGTGCACTGCGCTTCGGCCGTTTGCGTCGCTGGACGACGAGCTTCGTCCTATTAGCGAGTAGCCGCTTCACGGTCTGGCTGCTGGCCTGGATCATCGCCGTTCCGGTAGCCGCTAGTTGGGCGGAGAACAACAGCATCGGGTTGTTCAACCAGATTGCATTGCCTTTATGGGCTGAATGGCTCGGCGCTTTTCTGCTGCTCGATTTCGCCATGTGGCTGCAGCATCTGCTGACCCATAAGGTTCCCCTGCTCTGGCGGTTCCACAAGGTGCATCACGCCGATCCCGATATCGACGTATCGACCGCCATCCGCTTTCACCCAGGCGAAATCGCATTTTCGGTGATTTGGAAAGCTGGCTGGGTACTGCTGCTAGGCGTTGCAGCACCCATCGTCATCGCTTTCGAAGCCTGGCTTGCGGCCAATGCCGCGTTCAATCACGGAAATATCGAATTGCCGCGCTCGATCGACCGGCTTGTCCGGCCTTTTCTTGTCACACCGGATATGCACCTCGTCCATCACAGTACTGCACTCAAAGAGCAGCAGAGCAATTATGGTTTTGCCCTGACATTATGGGACCGGCTGTGTGGAACCTATCGAAATGAATCGGAAAAAGGCCGCGATTTGCAGCCTATAGGACTTTCCGAAATGCAGGACGAGCAACCCACCCGCGCACTCACCAGCCTGGAACTGCCGTTGACGTAACGTCAGCTACTGACACTTCAGAAGCTATTGACGCGAGACGCGGGAAAGCGCAGTTTTCCGGCTGAGGGAGAGGGAATATGGCATCAATTCGCAAGATTGCGCTGGGCACTGTCGCGGCTATCGCTGTGGGCGCGGGGCTTTATTGGGGATGGGGTAAGTTTGGCGAATATCGTATCGCCAGCAAAGCCGCCGAGATGCAGGAAGCCGGCGACAAGGAAGTGACCAGCGGCATTGCGACCAAATTGCTCTGGGGTGACACCCACCTTCACACCTCCAATTCGATCGATGCCTTTGGCTTTGGTGTGAAGCTGGGGCCGGAAGAGGCTTTGCGCTTTGCCCGTGGCGAAGAGGTCAAATCAACCTGGGGGCTTAAAGCCAAACTCGACCGTCCGCTCGACTTCCTCGTCATTGCCGATCACTCCGGTGGCCTTGGTGCAACGCGCGCGCTGTACGAAGCACCGCGTTTCATGATCAAGGACAAGACCCTGCTTCGCTGGCACGACATGATGCACGAGGGCGAAGGCGGCATGCAAAGAGTAACTGCCGAGCTGATCAACATGGCTGGCGAAGGCAAGTTGACCGAACTGTTTCCGCGCGAACAATCGCGCAAGAACACGATGAAGATTTGGCAAAGCCATACCGGGATTGTCGAACGTTATAACGAGCCTGGCAAATTCACCGCCTTCATGGGCTTTGAATATACGCTCATGCCCAATGGAGACAATCTGCACCGCGTGGTGATGTTCCGCGATGGAAAGCTGCGCGCCGATCAGGTTCGCCCATACGACCCGCAGACCGAAGGCACCGAAACGGTCGACAAATTGTGGGACTATATGGATACCTATGAGAAAAAGACCGGCGGCAAGATGCTGGCGATCCCGCATAACAGTAATGTTTCCAACGGCCTGATGTTCGAAATGGTGGCACCGGGTGGAGGTGCTATGACCGCCGACTATGCCCGCCGTCGCGCGGCGCGCGAGCCATTGGTAGAAATCACCCAGATAAAGGGCGACAGCGAGAGCCATCCCTTCCTGTCGCCTAACGATGAATTTGCCAATTTCGGCGATGCCGGTTGGGAACTGGGCAATCTGACGATGCAGGGCAAGAAGACGCCTGACATGCTGGCGGGTGACTATGTGCGCGAAGCATTGAAGCGCGGATTGGCGATCGAAGCCAAGACCGGAGTCAATCCTTACAAATTCGGCCTGATCGGTTCGACCGACAGCCATACATCGCTCGCAACGGCTGACGAAAGTAACTTCTTCGGCAAGCATTCGGGCGGCGAACCCAACGCCAAACGTGCGTCGGAGGCCCAGAATCTGGGTACCCGCGAAGGCCGCTTTGGCTGGCATTATCTGGCGGGTGGCTATGCCGCCGTTTGGGCGACCGCCAACACCCGCGCAGCCATTTTCGACGCGATGATGCGGCGCGAAGTCTATGCCACCACCGGTCCACGCATGCAGGTGCGCGTTTTTGGCGGCTGGGATTTCAGCGACAAGGACTGGACGGGCGACTGGGTGAAAACCGGCTATGCGCGCGGTGTACCTATGGGTGCTGACCTGAAGGCAGGCACTGGCAAACCAAGCTTCCTGATCTCCGCGCTCAAGGACCCTGAAGGCGCCAATCTGGACCGCGTTCAAGTGGTCAAAGGCTGGATTGATGCGTCTGGTGAGTTGCAGGAGAAGGTCTTCGACGTGAGCTGGTCTTCGCCCGACAAGCGCAAGCTGGTTGGAGGCAAATTGACGCCCGTGGGTGACACTGTCGACATTGCCAAGGCGAGCTACACCAACAGCATCGGCGCGCCCGAACTGCGTTCGGTGTGGAGCGATCCGGAGTTCAACCCGCGCCAACGTGCTTTTTATTATGTCCGCGTTCTAGAAATCCCGACACCGCGCTGGGTATTGTTCGACGCGTTGCGTTTCGGGGCAAAGCTGCTTCCGGAAACCGAGCTCAAGTCGCAGGAGCGGGCCTATACTTCGCCGATCTGGTACAATCCAACCGTTTGACTATTCAGCAATGATCCCGGCCAACGACGGGTCGGGGTCGGCAATCCCCATCAGGCGGCGCATGGCGAGCCTTGCAAGCCGCTGCATCTCAACCTTGCGCCGCGCCGCTGCCAGCGGCACCAGTGCGGCGGAGCGGACGATCTCTGCGTCATAGGCGTCAGCGACGATCAGGCCGGTGCGTTCGGGCAGGAACGCCTCCCCCTCAATAGGGGAATAATCGAAACCGGCTGGCACCGCCCAGAAAAAGCGGTCGCAATAATCCAGATATTCCGGCCATTTCTGGTCACCCAGCAAGTCAGCGCGCGAAACCTTAATCTCGACAACGATCACCTCACCCTTGGCATTGATGCCCATCAGGTCAGCGCGACGATTGTTACGCAGGCTGACCTCGGGCTGGACCATGATCTGATTGCGAAGGAATAACCGACTGACGCCGCGCGCCACTGCCGCCGAATCGATCTGCATGCTCAAAGAGTTGCTTGCCATGGTCGCTGGCTAGAACGAAGCGCGAACAAGATAAAGCCCTTTCTGCCTTGGCAGCGCATCGCCCAGCCGATAGGGTCAAGCCATGAAGGAAAAAACGGTTGCCGAAATAGCCGCTGCCCATGGCGGTTTCGACCCGAGGTTGGCGATCAGCTTCATGGGCAAGGCAGGTCATGGCGGGTTCCTGGGCATGGACTATGTCGGCCATGGCGAGGACTGGGTGGAGCTTGCTATCGACTGGCGCGAGGATCTGGTGGGCGACCCCAATACCGGTGTCCTTGCCTCCGCAGTGGTCATCAGCCTGATGGACAATGCGACCAGCATGTCGATCTGGACCAAGTTGCAGGAGTTCCGCCCGCAGGTGACCATGGACTTGCGCGTGGACTATCTCCGTCCCTCACCCAAAGGCGCGCGCGTGTTCGGGCGCGGTTATTGCTATCATCTGTCGCACAGCATCGGCTTTGTTCGCGGCGTCGCGCATAACGGCAATCTTGATGAACCGCTGGCGCATGTCAGCGGCACCTTCATCCGAGTGGGGGACCGCCTCGGATGACCACGCCCGACCCCCGCACCGAACTGCTGCCGCCTTATGCACGTGCGCTCGATATGACGGTTGTCGGTTTGCACAATGGCGCGCCGCTGATCGAAATGCCTTTCGCGAACAAGGTGCAGGGCCGCCCCGGATTTCTGCATGGCGGCGCGATTTCGGGCTTGCTCGAAATGGCTGCGGTCGCAGCGATCCAGCATGCGCTGCACGAACGGGGCGATGAGGCGACGTTCAAGCAGGTCAATGTCACGATCGATTTCATGCGTGGTGGCACCCCGCAGACTACATATGCTGTAGGCGAAGTCACCCGGTTGGGCCGCACCATGGCCAATGTTGAGGCGCGGGCATGGCAGGATGATCCGGCAAAGCCGATCACCATCGCCTATCTACACTATCTGCTGAAGCGGAGCTGAAGCTCAGGCCTCTCCGTGTGTTTCCACCAAAGCGGCGGTGATCGCGTCTTCGGGGGATTTGCCGCCCCAGATGATGAACTGGAACACCGGATAGAAACGCTCGCATTCGTCAAGCGCCACATCGATGATAGTTTGCGCCTGATCGACGCCGAGCAAACCGTTAGGCGGCAAAAGGCTGCCATGGCGGAAAAGCAGCATGCCGTTTGATGACCAAAGGTCGAAATGGCCAATCCAGAGCTGTTCGTTGATCAGGCCCAGCGCCTTGTAGACGTCATCGCGCTTGTCGCTAGGCACGGTGACGTCCGGCATCACGAGCAGTTGCAGCGCATTATCTTCCTCGCGCCAGATGGCCCTGATCTGGTAGCTGGTCCAGCTACCCTTGAATTCGGCGCTGACTTCTTCGTCGCTGACAGGTTCAAAATCCCAGCCGCGCGCTTCGAAAAGCGCAGCGAGCATGTCCAATGGCGCAGTCTCTTCGCGCTCGAACTCGGTAAAATCTTCGTCCTGATTGCGCATCGCGGCCCTGTCGCTTGTTATGCATGGTAAATGCCTGTCGGCGGACTCGCGCGCAACTGCCTATGCACGCAAAGGTGCATTAGTCTGTGGGCCATATGTGGATAAGGGCGCTAAGCCCTTTATTTCTTGGGCGCAGCCTTTGGCTTGGGCGCAGGCTTTGCTGCCGCTTTTGGCGTTGCCTTTGCTTTACCCAATGCCGCTTCAAGCGCAGCCACACGCGCCTTCAATTCCTCGGCCTCGGCACGCGCCGTCGCCGCCATTTGCTTAACGGCGTCGAACTCTTCACGGCTGACAAGGTCCATGCCCGCAACCCATTCGCGGGTGCGCTCGCGAAATCCTGCCTCTGCCTCGCGGCCCATGCCAGCGACCGTTCCGGCAACGCCGTTCAGGAATTTGGAAAGATCGTCAAAAATGCGCTTGTCACTCTGCATGGCTCATGCTCCGATTTCGGAAGTTGCTGCAGGAACATATAGGCGCTCCGCATCGGGGTTCAATTGGTCGATCTGGTAATTGAGGATCGCCGCAAAGCTCAGCCACGCAAGATATGGCACCAACAGCCATGCGGCAACAGGTCGGATACGTCCGAATACAATCGTGGTGGCGAAAGCGGTCGCCCAGATTGCAAGCAACAGATAGAAAGCAGCCGTCACCTGATGCTGGCCGAAAAACAGCGGCGACCAATAGAGGTTCAAGGTCAACTGGACGAGGAATAACGCTATGGCGACACCACGCAGCCGCGCGCCGCGCGCGTTCAGGATCATTGAAAAGGAGATGCCCATCAGCAAATAGAGGATCGGCCAAACGACACCAAAAGCCCAGCCCGGCGGCTGCGCCTCTGGCTTCACCAGTTCTGCAAACCAGCTATTCCGCTCTCCCGACCCGGAAACTGTGCCCGAGAGAAATCCGAGCAGCATGATCGTCGGGACCACGAACAAGGCCCATCGCAACAGCGA
Organism: Sphingorhabdus pulchriflava; assembly: GCF_003367235.1. Classification (GTDB taxonomy): domain Bacteria; phylum Pseudomonadota; class Alphaproteobacteria; order Sphingomonadales; family Sphingomonadaceae; genus Sphingorhabdus_B; species Sphingorhabdus_B pulchriflava. The sequence goes on along the minus strand of NZ_QRGP01000003.1, from coordinate 255,556 downwards.
CATCCGTAATTGGGAAGGAGAGGCTAGCTGGCTCATTCGGTTCCCTTATCCTTAAGAATCGGTACACCAAAGTCTTACGCACCACAGCCGGAAACGACAAGGCCGCTCACCCATTAGGGAAAGCGGCCTGCCTGAAATTCAATATGTTGGAGCGAATTAGGCCTTGCGCGTGCCCGAAACCGGCATCGAACCGAAAGCACCGGCCTTGACTTCGCCAGTGATGCTGTCGCCGTCGACGGTAGCGGTGCAATCGAGCGTCATCGGCATCGGCACGGTCATGTCCATTTTCCAGCTCAGCGTGTTGCCGCTGACGCTGCCATTGGCAATGTCCATCGAACCCAGGCTGCCCTGCATTTTGCCGGTGAAGCTGTCACCATCGCTGTTGATGGTCAGAACCGACTTCTGGTCACCCATCGGGCTTTTGACGGTTACTTCCCAATCGCCATCTACTGCTGCCATTTATCTTCTCCTCTCGATTCAAGGGTTAATTTGCATTGGTGTCAGTAGGCTTAGCAGCTTCGGATTGCATTTCAACCGGCAATCCAAGCGCTTCCAACTGCGGCTTCACCTTGGCCGCATCGCCCACCACAACCCAAGCCATTTTCTCGGGATCAATCTTGGATTTGAACTCGGCGGTCATGCTTTCCGGTGTCAAAGCGCTATATTTTCCGGCCAGCTTTTCGGCATAATCGAACGGACGTTTGAACAGCGCGTCGGCGCGCATCTGGCCCAAAACTGCAGCGGACTGTTCATAGCTGCCCGGCAGTTCGAGGACATTACTGACCACGGTTGTATCGCGCTCTTCTTTGGTGATTGGCTTGCTGGTTACAAAGTCGCGCGCCTGGCTTAACAACACACCCAGCGACGGGCCAGTCTGGTTGGTCTGCACCGGCGCGAAAATCAGGAATGGCACGCGGTCTTCATTGCCACCGACTTGCGAGCGGACGCCGTAAGACCAGCCCTTGGTTTCCCGCAGGTCCATGTTGATGCGCGAAGTGAAATCACCGCCGAAAATCTCGTTGGCACTGCGCAGAGGCAACAGGTCATCGCTACCTTTGGCGTCAAGCACCTTACCACCTAGTATGAACGACTGTGGCGAATTGGGTCGGTCGATCAGCACAATCCGCGCTTTCGACTCTGGCATGGCGACCGCAAAATTCTTGGCCGGGGCCGCTGTTGCTTTCGGTTTCCAGCTACCGAACTGCTTGTTGAGCAATTTGGTGATTTCCTTGAGCGAGGTGTCACCAACGACAAAGATTTCCGCTTTAGCCGGGTGGATCCAGCTCTGATGGAACGACGCCACATCGGCACGCGTCAGGGTGCGCACTGCTGCTTCATCGCCCGTTCCCGTTTGCGAACCGCCATAAGGGTGCGCCTTGCCGTAAATCAGTTCGGGCAATGCGCGCAGCGCCAATCCTTGCGGCTGGTTCTTTTCACCCGCGATCCGGGTCAATTGCTGGACGCGGACGCGCTCCAGATCCTTTTCGGCGAAGGCCGGATTCTTGACTACATCGGCGAGCAAACCGATGGATGCGGCCAGATTCGGCTTCACCGCGCGCAGCGAAGCGACGGTACGGTCCTGCGACGAGGTCACATTGATATCCGCACCCAGACGCTCTTCGGTTTCCGCCAACTGGGTCGCGTTCAACGTCAGCGTGCCTTCTGACAGTAAGTTGCCCATGATGTTCGAAACGCCGCGCTTGTCGATCGGATCAGCCGCATAGCCTGCATCAAAGCTGACGGCGATGCGCACAGCGGGGACGGCGTTGCGGCGGGCAAAATGCACTTTGATGCCGTTTTTCAGCTTGCCCGTTTCAACGGTCGGGAAATCGAGTGCCGGGGTTGCGCCAGGCGCAGGCATTTTGCTGCGATCTGCCTTTACGGCTGAAGTGGCGTGGCCATCGCTGCCCGGAGCCATGTAGAAGGCCGGGGCTGTCAGGCCGCCAGTGCGTGCGCCGGAGCCGGATGCGACTTCCTTATAGGCTTCGCGTTCACCGGGTTCGACGCGGATCTCCAGCACCGGACGAGTGAGCCATTTCTGCATGGCCGCGGAAATCGTTTCCGGCTTCAAGGCCGCGAGCCGTTCCAGCTCCTTTTTGTAATAATCGGCATCGCCCGTGTAGAGCTGCCCCTCGGCCAGGGCGACCGCCTTGCCGCCAAATCCGCCAACCTGTTCAAGCCCATCGATCCGGCCTGCTGCCTCACTTGCCGCAACACGCTGCACTTCGTCGGCGGTTGGTCCCTTGGCGATGAAATCCGCCATGATGTCGTCGAGCCGCTTGGCAACCGCATCGGCATCGCCGCCGGGCTTCACATCGGCCTGAACCCAGAACAGGCTGCCATGCACGAAGGGCAGAATGAAGGAGGACACCGAAACCGCGCTCTGTTCTTCGCGCACCAATATGTTGTCGAGGCGCGAGCTGGCAAGGCCGCCGAGCACCGACGCACCGGCACGCAATGCAGTATAATCAGGGTCAGCCAGGCCGGGAACAATCCAGTTGCGATAGATGCGCGTGGCCGGAACCTTGTCCTTCAGCACAATCTTTTTAGGTGCGTCCAGCGTCGGGATCGGCGCATTGACCGGCGGTACGTCGCGGCCGCGTGCCACATCACCGAACCATTTTTCTACCAGCGGCTTTGCCTGCGCCGCATTCACATCACCGGCGAGCACCAGCACCGAATTGTTCGGGCCATAATAATCTTTGAACCACTGTTTGAAATCGTCGAGCTTGGCCGCAGCCAGATCTTCAAGGCTGCCGATCGTATTGTGGTGATAGGGGTGGCCAACCGGGAACAGATTTTCCGACTGGGCATATTCAACCAAGCCATAAGGCTGGTTATCGCCCTGACGCTTTTCATTGGAAACAACGCCGATCTGTGTCTTCACCGACTCCTCGGTCAGGCCGCCAAGCAGGTGGCCCATGCGGTCGCTTTCAAGGAAAAGCGCGGATTCGAGCGCGCTGGTCGGGACGGTCTGGAAATAGTTGGTGCGATCCAGCCAGGTCGTGCCGTTGAGGTCGGTCGCACCAATCTGCTTGGTGTACTGGAAATAATCGCCCGGCGCATTTTCGCTGCCGTTGAACATGATATGTTCAAACAAATGGGCAAAGCCCGTCTGGCCCTTGGGCTCATGCTTTGAACCCACGCCGTACCAGATCGACACCGCAACCACGGGTGCCTTGCGGTCTTCGTGGACAATCACCGTCAGGCCATTGTCGAGGGTGAATTTCTCATAGGGAATGTCGACCGTCTTGACGAGGTCCGCAACCGGGGCGGGCGTGGTCTTCGCCATCGCAGCACCCGACAGGGCAATGGTGGAGGCGGCAAGCGCCAGGGTTAGTTTGCGGACCATGTAGATGCTCTCCTCAGGAAAACTTGTGCGCCCTTTCAGGCAGATAATTCGATATAGCGCGGCAAGCGCCGAATCCAATGCAGGTAAAGCCCTTTTCGACGAAAAGCCGACTGGCGGCGATTGGGATAGTTTTGGCGGATACGGCCTTTGGCGGTGCAATGCTGCCAGGTGTGGGATTGTAGGCTATCGACAGCGCGATCTGCGCTGAAATCCCACCCACATTTGGCTCTCCCGAAGCCTACTTCTAAAAAGAAGAAGCCAAGACACCCCAATAAAGCCACCGCCGCACAACAAAATATCTTACCTGCCGCTGCACGAATTTTCCGAGATTTTGCTGGGTGCTTGCCCGCTGTCAAAGAACGGTCTTGGGATCAGGCTGGCGAAAATAACCCTACATTTCAATTGCGATAATCCGCCACCACCTCGCCGCACGCCCGCAATTCTTCCTCATGGCCCACTTCGCGCCACTCTTCCTTGAGTGCGGCGGCTTCCCATGCCTGCATTGCGGGATGGGCGAGGATGTGGTCGACCCATGCCTGCCCCTTGCCGACATCCAAGCCATAGGTCCGCACGCGGTAGGCGACGGGAGCGAAGAAGGCGTCGACGGCGCTGAATGCGCTACCCGCCAGATAAGGCCCACCGAAACGCGCCAGCCCTTCCTCAAACAATTCGCGGATGCGCGCGACATTGGCTTTGAGCGCGTCGGACATAGGCTTTGGCTTCACCCGCACGCCGACATTCATCGTGCAATCATTGCGCAACGCGGAAAAGCCGCTGTGCATTTCCGACGCCGCGCATTGCGCCCATGCCCGCGCATCGGAATCGGTTGGCCAGACGCCTTCATGCCGGTCGGCGAGATAGAGCGTGATGCCCATGCTGTCGTAGATCGTCCGCCCTTGGTGCAGCAGCACCGGAACTTGGCCGGTGGGTGAAAAGCTGCGGAATTCCTCATAATTGCTCGGCTTGGTGAAGGGTTCCAGCCGATCCTCAAACGCCAGCCCCAGCCCCTTCATCAGCAGCCACGGTCGCAAGCTCCAGCTCGAATAGTTCCGGTTGGCGGTGATCAATATATAGCTCATGGCAACCCCTCTGCTTCATCGATTTTTACCGGTGGCAGGTCGCCAAGGTCCAGCCACATCGAATCCTGCTTGTTGTGATAGCTGTCGATCGCCGCAAACGGGATACGAAAGGGGAAGCCCCAATTGCTGTTCCACATCGCGACCACACCGGTGCGGGTGGCGGGTTCAAAAATCATCGTCGCACGGTAGCCTGCCACTGCGCCCGAATGCCCCTCAAGCCGGTGGCCGCCGTAAATGAAACTGCGCCAGCCAAGGCCATAATGGGCGTCGCTGATTGCCTGTTTCAGGTCTCCGCCATAAAGCCGCGCGGTCTTAACACGCGGGCTATGGGCAATCTGGAGCACTTCTTGAGGAATGACATTGGAGCGCAATCCCATCATCGCCTGCATCCAGCGCGCAAAATCGACAATATTGCTGTTCACGCCCGCCGCTGCCGGTACGCGCCAATAGGCTTCCTTCACTTCTCGCACTTGTCCGTTATTATGCGGCCGCGCCCAGTCTTTCGCGCCGGTCAGCCCCTTCATCCCATATCCGGCGCTGCGCATGCCAAGCGGGCGGAAGAAGCGGTCGACAACCGCCTCGGGAAAGGGCCGGTTGGCCGCATCGCCCAATATCTCGCTGGCGGCGTCAAAGGCGATATTCTGGTAAGTATGGCATGTTCCCGGATCGCATTGCAACGGGGCGGCGACAAGGTCTGCACGAATGCGGCCGGGGCTCTGCCCATCCTCCAGCCTTTCGTCATAGGCATTTTTGGTGAGGCCGGTTTGCTGCGCCAATAATTGGCCAAATGTCACCCGCGTTTCCGCGCCAGTCGGCAAACGCAAAGTGGTCCGCCAGCTTGCAACCGGTCGATCCAGATCGACAACATCTTCGTTCGCCAGCGAGGCTGCCAGTGCACCTGCGGCGGTTTTGGAAACCGAGGCCCAGCGAAATACCGTCTGCGGCGTAACCGGTGACCCGGCTGTCCGGTCGGATAGGCCATAGGTGCGAACGAAGCTCAGTCTGCCATCTTCGACCACTGCGACCGCAAGCCCGGCCATTTCGGGACGCAGCGACAATTCGGCCAGTTGCTGTTCCAGCGCAGGATAGTCAATCCGGCCCTCCCACTCGTCAGGCGTGTCGGGCAGGTCTTCGGCGGTCAGGCGCGAAATGATCGGCGCCTCTGCCAATGGCCCGCCGTCATCAAGGCTTTTGGTGGCCAGCCAGCCCGCGAGGGCGAGTGCGGCGAGAACAGCAAATGCAATATAAATTCGTTTCATCGACCGCTGTTGCTTCTTTCCGTTCTGAAAAGCGGATTCATTTCGCGGCCTTTTCGGACAGTTCGGGCCAAGCTTGCCAGGTGCCAATTGCAAAGCAAAGGCCGAGTGCGAGAACGATCAGCGACGACCACAGCATGAAGCCAAAGGACAGATCGGGTCGCCAGCTGGATCGCACTAAGAAAGCGGCTGCGCGCAACAGCAACACCGCGCTAATCAACACAAGCGCGGTGCGCGCCAGCGGAAGCCGCGCCAACAGCCCCGCTGCTGAAAAGGCGTAGGCGGACCAGACGGCAAGGACCGCCGCGATAGCCATTGTAATCGCAGCGGGAACCCACGAGCCTTGCGTCGCCATCCGGGCCATCCCCTCACCTGCACCCAAAAAGCGGTACCAAGCAGGTCCGCCGATAATACACGCAATATGTAGGACAGATGCGGCCAGACTGCCCAGCCCTGCCGCAATAAGCCAGATATTCAACGTAGCGCCGTTCACGCCAAGTAGTGCGCCGTGGTCTTGGCCGCGATGTCGTCTGCGGTCACCCCTGGTGCCAGCTCGATCAGCTTGAACGGCGATTGGTGGTCGGGCCGCTGGAACACGGCCAGATCGGTGATCACCATATCGACCACATTCCGACCGGTCAGCGGCAGGGTGCAGGCGGGGATGAATTTGGGACTGCCATCTTTGGCAACATGCTCCATCACCACGATGATCTTTTTGACGCCTGCGACCAGATCCATCGCCCCGCCCATGCCCTTGATCATCTTGCCGGGAACCATCCAGTTCGCGATGTCGCCATTTTCGGCGACTTCCATCGCGCCAAGCACGGTCAGGTCGATATGCCCGCCGCGGATCATGGCAAAGCTTTGCGCGCTGTCGAAATAGGCCGATTGTGGCAGCTCGCTGATCGTCTGCTTGCCCGCATTGATCAGGTCCGGGTCGACTTCATCATCATAAGGGAAGGGCCCGATGCCGAGCATACCGTTTTCCGACTGCAGCGTCACGTCCATGCCATCGGGGATATGGTTCGCCACCAGCGTCGGGATGCCGATGCCAAGGTTCACATAGAAACCGTCCTGCAGCTCTTTCGCCGCGCGCGCCGCCATCTGGTCGCGGGTCCATCCTTTGGTGAGGCCATCATGAGTTGTCATTATGCTGCCTCCCTTTCGCGAACGGTGCGGAACTCGATTTTCTTGTCATAAGGGCTGCCGATTATCATCCGCTGCACATAGACGCCGGGAAGGTGGATTGCATCGGGATCGAGTGCGCCCACCGGCACCACTTCCTCTACCTCAACCACACAGACCTTGCCGCAGGTCGCGGCAGGAACGTTGAAATTACGCGCGGTCTTGCGAAAAACGACATTGCCGCTTTCATCTGCTTTCCATGCCTTTACCAGGCTGAGGTCCGCAAAGATGCCACGTTCAAGGATATATTCCTCACCGTCGAAGACCTTCACTTCCTTGCCCTCGGCCACCTGCGTGCCGACGCCTGTCTTGGTGTAGAAACCGGGGATGCCGGCACCGCCTGCACGCATGCGTTCGGCGAGCGTGCCTTGCGGGCAGAATTCAACCTCAAGCTCACCCGACAGGAACTGCCGCTCAAACTCCTTATTCTCGCCGACATATGAGGCGATCATCTTTTTCACCTGCTTGGTACGGAGCAGCTTGCCGATGCCTTCATTGTCGATACCGGCATTGTTCGAGGCGAAGGTCAGGCCGGTGACGCCGCTGTCCATTATTGCTTCAAGGAATCGTTCGGGAATGCCGCACAGGCCGAAACCGCCACTGGCGATGAGCATATCGTTGCGCAACAGACCATCGAGCGCGGCCTTTGCATCGGGATAGAGTTTTTTCATGGGATTGCCGACCTTACGGTTGGGGTTGGGAGAGACCCAGCCACCTAACCGTTCGGTCGGCATTGTGCAAGGGACTGGCGGGCCAAAGCCCTAGCGTCAGTACCCTATTGTCAGTTGACGATATCGCCGATCCCGCGCCGCACTGCATCTTCGGCACGGCGACCGACTTCATCCTCGGCAGCCCCCTTGGTGCGCTGGCCCAGTCGGCGCAGTTCTTCGGGTGTGCGGACCTTTTTCTGGCTGGCGACGGGGCCGGCACTTGCCATGCCTTTCACACCGGTGATGCAGCAATTGTTCGATTGCAGCAGTTCAGCCCGGCCGTCCCATTTCAGATAGCACATTTTGCGTTCGGGGACCAAAGTCCAGGCTTGGCAGCTGCCATCGGCATCGCAGCCACGCTTGCAGCTTTGCCAGTCATTGGCATTGGCAACGGCAAATTCGCGGTGGTCATAACCCATGATGTTGACGTTAAACATCGGCTGCCATTCCTCAACCGCTGCGACCGAAGTCACGGTCTGGCGCGAACACACCAGCTCGGCAAGATTGCCTTTTGCGTCCGCAGCATAAGACAGCACCTGCGAATAACCCCGCCTGCTGCAATAGGCACGCGCGCCCTGCGACTGGCATGTGGCCAGATCCTTGGGCTTTTTGTCATCGCACGCTTTGACAAGCTTGCCCTTGGCGGACAGTGGCTGGCAGAAAAAGCCTGTGCTCGCGCCCTCGCTGTCGGTGCAGGGGGCGGTGGCAAATTCGGGGGCTTCGTCCTTGCCGGTCGCCGACCAGGCGAAGGCTGCAATTACAATAAGCAGCAGGCTTCCTACTATACCCATTCTCGACAACATGACGCGTCTCCTTGCTCGGTCAGCACTGCTCCGAACCGGTAATACGGAGCTCCAATGCAAGACAAATATCGCGGCCAAGAGTGGGTCACTATCCCCAGTTCATGGGATGGCAGGTGCGTTGCCAAGTGCGTAAGTTATGGAACCAAAGTTAGATGTGCCGATCAGGAGGATGCGCGATGACCATGTACCGGACGATTCTTTATCTGGTGCTTTTTGCGACCGCAGGTCTAGCAACCTCTCTGTTCCCGCCGTCAGGCGCGAGAGCCCAAGTGGGTCGCGATTCAACCTGGACTACCGACACGGGTGATCTGCGCATCTACGTTCCCGATTCACCTTCCTATCCGCGCGATAACTGGCGCAACGGGGCGGGGCCACGTGCCGACATCGCCCCACGCGCTGCTATCGTGATGGAGGGCGAGTATCGGAACTTGCGTTGGAAAGGCAATTATTGGGTCATGACGAGCCGTGACCACAAGCCGCATGGAAGCATGTGCCTCGGTTCACGACCCACATTATATACCGCTGCCGATGACAGCTATGATTACGGGATATTCGACGTCACCTTCAACGCCGCCGAAAACAGCTTCACCGGTACCAGGCAGTGGCAATGCCGTTATCCCGACGGCCGGACCCGCACGGGACCAATAGAAAGCTTCTCGGGTACCCGGTCGGGCATCGCCGCAGCGATGCCGCCTACCTTGTCGCTGCCCACAGCCCCGATTGTCCCCAACCCAGCCTCTGCAGATTCGCCTGACAGTCGGCTTCCAGATCGCCGCAATTGTGATGAAATGAGAGGGCTGGTGATACGGGCTGATGGCCGCGATATTCCAACGACTTCGCGATATGTCATCCGGCCTTGCGCGCTTGACGCGTTGACGGGGGACAAGTTCCAGATCGACATGGCCAATCCCGAAGGCAAACGACCGATGCGTCTTGCGCTTCGTGGGTTCAATCTGAGCGACATACAGCCCGATCCGGTGACGCGGAATTTGATAATCACCGGTCGCTTCACCCCCGAAACTTATGCGCAGGGTCTGCCATTTGCCGGTGATCCCAGACCGGGAAGTTCCATCATGAACCTGACCATGTCAGGAAGGTTTTGTAATTCGGCTTTCTGGGTCGCCTATCTGGATTTTTCCGATGGCAGTCAGAGCGAACCGGTCGGCATGCTGCTCAGCAAATGCGGTGCGCGGCTGCACCCCGAGCAACTCCCGCCCCTCTTAGGCCCGCGCACTGGCGAAGGTGATGGTGTCCGGCGAGCCAATCCGAAACCCCGCTAATAGGCTGGGTTTTCGGCTCTCGTTGCTCTTTCAGCGGAGCGACAGTCCCACCGCCGACTCCAGATCGGCCAATGCCTGTTCGCCGCTGGTTACCTTGATCGCGTGCATGCCCAAGGTGGCCGCAGGTTTGCAGTTGATACCCAGATCATCGAGATAGATGCAGGTTTCGGGCGAGACAGACAAAGCCTCACACATCATCTGGTAAATGCGCGGGTCTGGCTTGCGAACGCCAGCCTTTGAGCTTTCGATCACATGGTCAAACCGCGCCATGATGCTCTCGACCTGCAACGCCTTATCCTCGCTGCGCGCCATGGCGGCACCGCGACCGGCCTTCACATTGTTAGTGATGCAGCCAATGCCAAAGCCTTCAGCCTTCAACCGATCGAGCGCGTTCACCATATAGGGGCGTACATCGCCGGCCAGGCAGGATATCACTGCCGCGCCCTCCAGCGCGTGCCCCATCGCTGCGGCTTCTGCTGCGAACAGCGCATCGAAACCTTCGACGTCGATTTCGGCGCGTTCGAATTTCGCCCACGCATTGTCATCGGGGTTGGTCGAATTGACGGTGCGGACAAAATCACGCGGCAGACCGCGCTCGGCCTCCAGGCGGTTGAACGCTTCAAAGGGTGACGAGGTGATGACCCCGCCAAAATCGAAAATCACATGGGAAAATATCATGGGGTAACAATGATTCCTGTCTTGGGATCGGCGGCGCCGCTCAATACTTCATGATAGGCTGCAAGCGCGCCGTCGCTGCCATTGCGTGTGTCGATGGTCGCAATCGAAGGCGCTACCTCCATGAAGCCCAGCCAAGCGGCGGCGATACGCTCGCCAAAGCCGCGCGCACCCCAGTCGGCGATGCGTTTCTGGCTGCGGCCGGGGGCGAAAAAGCCTTCGCGCACCGGACCCGCTAGTTCGCCCATTTCAGGGGCGGCGTCCCAGTGCGATTTGCCGACGATCATCGAATATTTGAGGGCATCGGCGAATTGGTTGTGGACAGTGCGAGTCACATCGCCGCTACCCGCCATATCGACCAGTGCCGACGGCACCGACGCATCGAGGGTGGCTATGTCGTCATAGGCAACCACTTGGTCGTAAATGCCAAGATCGGCCAACCCGGCGGCATTGGCTTTGCTGGTCAGGCCGATTGTGCGCGGCCGTTCGCTGCGCTGCTTCATCGCATGCGCCAAGCCGATGGCGGTCTTGCTCGACGCGCTTGCGATCAGCAGCTGCTCCACACCATAATCGCCTTCATCCTCGAACTGGTCAGCAATCAGCCAGCCGGTCAGGAACAGCGGGCGGAAAACTGGCCAGTAATCGTGATGCTCGGGCTTGTAATCGGGAATCGCTTCCACCCGCTGATACTGGTTGTAGATCGGCGGAAGCGTGGTGCGACGCGGAGTCACATCGACAAAGCTGCCGCCGCCAATATGCCCCGGCATCAGCACCGCATGGCTCGCCATCGGGTAATAGCCGTAATAGCGATCGCCGGGGGCTACGCCTTCAACATCGCTGACCAGCACCGTCGCAAAACCCCAGACCGGAAGCCGCCCCGGAACGCCACGTTCGGCGAAAAAATCCCAATAGCCCTGCTCGTTTCCGAACAAGCCAGCGGGCTTGCCGAACACCGCATAGGTCACATTGTTGGCAGTCATCGCATAGCTGTCGACATGCACCAAAATCTCGCCCGGACCGATCGCGGTTTCGGCGGTTACGACTTCGGTTTTGCTGACATCGTCGCGATCAATGTCGATGGCCCATGCTGCATTGCTCATAATCTTATCCTACCGTTGTGCCGAACAGCGAGCCGATTGCCGCTGTCGCTGCCATGGCCACTGCGCCCCAAAAAGTCACGCGCAACACCCCCTTGCCGACCGGTGCGCCACCGGCTTTTGCGCCGACTACGCCCAAAATGGCAAGGAAGAGCAGCGACGCGCCCGAAACAATCCATGTGAGCGATGGGCCGGGGAACAAGGGCACCAATATCAGCGGCAGTGCGGCCCCGGCGGCAAAGGCGCCGGCAGAGGCCAGCGCTGCCTGTATCGGTCGCGCCGACATCTCGCTGGTTAAGCCGAGTTCGTCGCGCAAATGGGCCTCGAGCGCATTGCCCGCCATCAGCTTGTCGGCGACCTTCTCGGCGAGCTCACGGTCCAGACCGCGCTTTTCATAGATGCCGATCAGTTCCTCGCGTTCGAATTCGGGCTGGGTTTCCAGTTCCGCTGTCTCGCGCGCAATATCGGCTTTTTCGGCATCGCCTTGCGAGCTGACAGAGACATATTCGCCCGCCGCCATCGACATCGCGCCTGCGACCAGCCCTGCAATGCCCGTGACCAATATGCTCGATTGGGCAGCGCCCGCCGCCGCAACTCCGGCGATGAGGCTGGCGGTGGAGACGATTCCGTCATTCGCGCCCAATATCGACGCGCGCAGCCAGCCGATCCGGTCGATGACATGGGCTTCGATATGCAGGCGCGACATTGGCGATCCTTCAATAGTTCAGTTTGAGGCCCGGACGGTTCCAGCGAGTCTTTACCAGCCGCCCGCTTCCCGACAGGGTAATATAGGCGTCCATCATATCGTCACCGCCAAAGGCGATATTGGTGGTGAAGATATCGTCGGTCGCGACAAATTCGACCAGCTCACCCTCAGGGGCAATTACGCTGATACCACATTCACCGATGGTCGCGACGCAGATATTGCCATTCGCCTCCATCGCGAGGCTGTCAAAGAATTTATAGCCTGCGGGTCGATAGAGCGGGATGCCGGGGCCGCCAGGGCCAGCGTCAGGCGCAACCTTGCCAGGGGCGGTGATGTTGAACTTCATCAGCCGGCAGGTGTAGGTTTCCGCCGCATAGAGCGCGCGGCCATCGGGCGCGAGGCCGACGCCATTGGGATTGTTCGACGGGAAGATCACTTCTTCCAAATGGCTGCCATCGGTCTTGGCATAGAAGATGCCGACAATGTCGTGGCAGCGTTTGGCATAGTCGACCTTGCCATGGTCGGTGAACCAGAAGCCGCCATGCTCGTCGAAAACGATGTCGTTGGGGCCGCGCAGCACGCAGCCATGATCGCCGGATTTGTAGAGTATCTCAACCTGTCCAGTCGCGATATCAATCCGCTCAATCCGCCCGCCTGAATAGTCATTCGCAATCCCATGCGGGGCCAGATAGCCATTGGCCTCGGCATATTCGAAACCGCCATTGTTGCAGCAATAGAGCTTTCCATCGGGGCCAAGAGCAAGGCCGTTGGGGCCGCCGCCCGTTGTAGCTACGACTTCCTTGCTGCCATCGGGTTTGACCCGTGTGATCTTGCCCTGTTCAATCTCGGTGACGATGACGCTGCCATCGGGCATGACGACGGGGCCTTCCGGGAAGCGCAGTCCATCCGTAACGGTTTCAAACACAGCCATCACTCTCTCCTCAACGAATAGCAATCGGGTTGATAACGGCCTGCACGGTGCCCTTGAAACGCGGCTGACCGAGCACAAACATGAATTCGGTCGCACCATCAGCGGCAAGAGCCGCCGTGTCGATATTTTCGAGCACATGCACGCCATTTTTGGCCAGCAAAGTCTGATGGACGATGAACGGCATATCGGCCTTTTCAAAGGGAATTGCCTCCAGCGCCGCCGTATCCGCGCCGATCATCACCACACCCAACGATGCCAGATATTCGGCACCTTCTTTTCCAAGCCCCGGCTGTTCGTTGATGAATTTTTTGGGATCGGTTGCGGCCATTGCCATCCAGCCGGTGTGGAACAGCACGACATCTCCCTTGCCGATGGTCACGCCTGCTGCTTTGGCAGCGGTGTCGATATCGGCCTTGGTGAAGGCGGTGCCGGGTTTGACCGGCGTTTGTTGGTAATGCTTCGTCATGTCGAGCAACACGCCACGCGTCGCGGTCGGCAGGATATTTTCGGTCCCGAATTTGATGACACCATCCGACCGGTAAAACTCGCGTGCAGAAACGCCGTTATAATAGCGGTGGTCGATGCCAAGATGGGCGAAGCCATCGATCTGGGTTCCGACGCCAATATAGGTCATCAATATGTCGTCATGCCCGGTTGCCTTGCCGGTTCCGATAGAGCCTCCTGCACCATCGTTGGTCTGCAGGACGGTTGCAGAAAAGCTGCGCCCAGGCCAGCTCGGGGTTTCGGGCCCGGTCACGACGCCCAGCGCATAGACCTTACCGGTCTTGACCAGCTTTGCAGCCTTCACCGTGGCTTCGGGCGAGAGATTGTTCATCGCGCCTTTGGTATCATCCGCACCATATTTGGACGGGTACCAATCATCTTCGGCTATTGCGGCAGTGTTCAGCGCAGCAACTGCAAACAGGGACAGGCAAGCATGTTTCATGGTCTCCTCCTCCTTCTCGCGGAGCAGGTTGGCAGTGACTATCGAGTTTGGGAAGTCCGATTCTGCGGCTTATGCGGCGCGTTGCTGGCTTGACGCTACGGCTTGCGCCCGCACCTTGCCGGCGCGTTTTTCGGCATAGAGTGCGGCATCGGCGACGTGCATGACTTCGCGAACGGTTTCGCCATCCTCGGGATAGAGCGCATAGCCGAGACTCGCAGCGACCGGCAGACGACTGCCATCGAGGTCGATGGGGCGGCACAAAGCCGCGAGCATCGAAGTGGTGCGCGCGGACAGCTCTGCCTTGTCCACCACATTGCGGAAGAGCACGATAAATTCATCGCCGCCCAGACGGCCCACGCTGTCCTGCGCCTCTGCCGCGTCGGCCAGACGCCCACCGACACCGAGTAGCATCAGATCGCCGGCATGATGTCCAAGGCTGTCATTGACCTGCTTGAAGCCATCGAGGTCAAGCAACGCAATGCCAAAACGCGGTCTTTGGTCCGCACCGCATTCCAGCTCCGCCTCGATCGACGCCATGATGGCACGGCGGTTAGGCAGACTGGTCAGCGGGTCAGTGTCGGCCAGTTCGCGGATCTGTTGTTCAAGGAAAAGACCTTCGATCAAGCGATCATATTGTGCGGCAACAAAACGGATCATCAGGGCCTCAACGCTCAGCATCGAAACACCAAGCATCTTGGCATTGAATTCACCTGCAAAGATCATCGACAGTGCGACCGGAGTGATACCAATGACCAGCACGCCGATAGCGGCTGGGCGCAACGTATAGAGACAATGGGCAATCGCCGTCGCGCCAAAGGCCAGCGAGACAGGTATCAGCGTTTCATACGCGAAGGTCCCGGCGACATATGTAACCGAAGCCGCAATGCCCAAAAAGCCCATCATGCCGACCGAAAGCCCGACATTTGCCTTGATAATGCGCGGCACTTTTTCGAGCGAGATCGGCTTTTGCAACAGCCGCCTCCAGACGGTTAGCCGCGCAAAGCAGTAGAGGATAAGGCCCGACATCCAAGCATAATTGGCCAGCGGCAAACCATTACTCCAGCACACCGCCATCACGATGCAGGTGTTGAGCGCAGCCACAGCCAGCAACATCGGAACTTGCGTGCGCACATTCTGGAGCTGGGCGGAATGTAGCGGGCCGACGATCGACTGGGGAACGGGCGGCGCAATCCAACGCCAGAGCCTCGCGGCCTGGAAATGAATCTTGGCTATCAGATATGGTTTGCCCATTAAGCCGCAGGATTAACCAATCGCGGTAAAGCACAGGTTAAAGCGACTGGACTTTCCAAGAGAAATTGAAGCGCCTAGATGGAGGGCAATCGAAAACATACGCGCAGGAAATCCATGACACGCGAATATCAGGCAAATCTCGCCCTCTACATCGATGGCAGCTGGCGCTCGGGCGAAGGCCGCGACGTGCATCAGGTGCTCAATCCGGCAACCGGAGAAGTCCTCGCCGAGCTGCCGCTGGCAACCCCCGCCGATCTGGACCAGGCGCTGGCAGCTTCTGCCAAAGGCTTTGCCCTATGGCGCGCGACCGACGTCAACGCGCGCGCCGCTGTGCTGCACAAAACAGCTGCGCTGATCCGCGAACGGGCCGAACATATCGCCACACTGCTGACGATGGAACAGGGAAAGCCGCTTGCAGAAGCGCGCACCGAAACCCTCTCGTGCGCAGCCGTCTTTGAATATTGCGCTGAAGAAGCCAAGCGGGCCTATGGCCGCATCGCGCTGCGCCCAGCCGGACAACGCGCGCTGGTGCTCAAACAGCCTATCGGTCCGGTCGCGTCACTGACGCCGTGGAATTTCCCGGTTTCGCTGATGTCTAAAAAAGTCGCAGCTGCCCTCGCCACGGGATGCTCGGTGATCGCGAAGCCAGCCGAGGAAACGCCGGGTTCTACCTCCGAAATCATGCGCTGCATAGCCGATGCGGGCATTCCGGCAGGCGTTGCGCAGCTGGTCTTTGGCGTGCCCGATATGGTCAGCCGTCATTTGCTGGGCTCGCCAGTCATCCGCAAATTGAGCTTTACCGGCTCAATCCCTGTGGGCAAGCATCTGATGAAGCTCGCCGCCGAAGGCGTAAAACGCGTGACGATGGAACTGGGCGGGCATGCACCGGTGCTGGTTTTCGATGACTGCAACCTCGAAAAGACACTCGATATCGTCGTCACGCAGAAGTTCCGCAATGCGGGGCAGGTCTGCATCTCGCCGACGCGCTTTTATGTGCAGGAAGGAATTTACGACCGCTTTGTCGCCGGGTTCAACGAACGCACCGCCAAGGTGAAGGTCGGCAACGGCCTGGACGCCGATACCATCATGGGACCGCTCGCCAATTCGCGCCGTCCAACGGCGGTGGGCGCTTTGGTACAGGATGCGATTGCCAAAGGCGCGCGTGTCGGCACCGGCGGCAGCGCTGACAATGGCGACGGCTATTTCTTCCGCCCGACCGTGCTGTCCGATGTGCCGCTCGAAGCCGACATCATGACCAACGAGCCCTTCGGCCCGGTTGCGCTGATCCGGCCATTTGCGAAGTTCGAAGACGCCATCGAACAGGCGAACCGCCTGCCCTTCGGCCTCGCTTCCTTCGTCCACACCGAAAATGGTCGACAGGCGAATATGGCTGGCGACCTCATAGAAGCCGGTATGGTCGGCATCAACACCGCCGCGATTTCGATGCCCGACATGCCGTTCGGCGGCGTCAAGGAATCGGGCTTTGGCAGCGAAGGTGGGCCCGAAGGTCTCGAAAGCTATTATGTGACCAAGGCGATTCACCAGGCCTAATGAAACGGCAGCTCTATCTTGCTGCCGGATGGGTTTCGGTCGGTTTGGGAACGGTGGGGATTTTCCTGCCGATCCTGCCGACCGTGCCGTTCATGATCCTTGCCGCTTTCTGCTTCGCGCGCAGCAGCCCGGCGCTCGAAGCCAAGTTGATGAACCATCCGAAATATGGGCATCACCTCGTTGCATGGCGCGAAAAGGGGGTGGTCAGCAGGCGCGCCAAATGGTCAGCCACGACTGCGTTTCTGGCGAGTGCCTTGATCGGCGCATTGACACTGAGCCCGCCATGGTCGTTATTGCCCGCAGCGGTCGGGCTGGTCTGCGGAACCTGGATTTGGCGGCGACCGGAGGCCTAACCCAAAGCCTCACGCACCACTGCAATTCCGGCCTCGCGCTGCGCTTTCAGTTCCTGCTTGAGCACAACCGGATCGCGCGCGAAGACGAAACCAAAACTGACGCCGCCTTCCTTGCCGATCGTCGCATGGTGCAGCTTGTGCGCCTGCACCAGCCGCTTCGCATAACCGCGCTTGGGTACCCAGCGGAAATAGCGTTGATGGATCAGCCCATCATGGATCAGCGTATAGACGATGCCGTAAAGCAGGATGCCGAGACCAATCCACGTCCCCGGCTCCCAAGCTGATGCACCCAGCACCAGCGGACTGCCGATGGCAAACATCGAAATGCTCATCGCCGCACCCACCAGCCCGTATAAATCATTCTTTTCAAGGGTATGGTCATGCGGTTCATGATGGTCGCGATGCCACCCCCAGCCCCAGCCGTGCATGATATACTTATGGCTGCTCCACGCGACAAACTCCATCGCGACGAAGGTAGCAAGGACGATTGCAAAGATTTGCCCGAAACTCATTGCCAACATATAAGCGCTGAAACGTTGCTTTGAAAGCGGGCATCGAAGCTACTGTTTGGCCTCAAAACTCTTTTCCAGAAAAGCGAGCATTTTTGGAAACGCATTTTCAAGCGCTGCCTGATTGGCATCGGCCGTCCCGCCGCCAAAGTTTCCGAAACTTTTGTGCAACTTGCTTCCCCGTTCTGCCGGCGCACCAAAGGCAACATGGCCCGCATCAGGATGCTCGATCAAGCTGACTTCCGCTTTCTTCGCAGAGTTTGCGGTGGCTTTCATCGCCTTTGCCATCGGGCAACTGGCCCAAATATTGTCCTTTGCGCCGCAAATCATCAGCACCGGTATAGACACGCCTGCAATCGGAAGGGCGGCGCCCGGCGTTTTGACGGTTTCGGCCAATGCCGAAGCCGCACCTGTGGCCGGATCGAGAGTGAAAGGGACGTTTTCGAGCGAAACGGCAGGCAGGCGCTTCCCGTCGATACTCCAGCCTGACGTGCCCTTACTCGCCCAAGGGGCTTCCCAATCAAAATCGGGCCAGACATGGCTTCCCGGCATTCCCAAGATGATTGCTTTCAACGCATTGTTCCGCGCCGCAACCAGAACCGTAGCCTCGCTGCCGCGCGACCAGCCAGCCATCGCCATCCGTTCAGGGTCGACTGCACTTTGGCTTTTGAGCCAGACCAGTGCTTTTTCGAAATACTCTACGGGTATTTCCTCCAGACGCTTCGGTTGTGAAGGTGCGCGCCAATAGGATAAATGGAAAACCGTATAGCCAGCACGTTGCAAGCCTTTGGCAAAATGCGTCATGTGTAGACCGAGCCCGCCTTCACTGCCGCCAATCAACAATATGGTCGGTGCTCTTTTTCCGTCAGCTGCGGGATAATAATTGCCGAATAACCCGTTGGAAGTAACGCGTATGCCGGTTGGTCCAGGATCCTTGATCGATACGGGATAAACCCAAGGCTTGCTGTAATATATCAAACCGGCGCCGACCGCGACTAATGCGATCAATCCACCAAGAACTATTTTAAGACGCCGTTTCCAACCCATCATCTACTCCAGCAAACCGTAATGGGATTGGTCGTATGGACGGATACGGAAGACAAGCCAGAAATCTTCACTAGTACATAAGCGATAGCAAATATGGACTGGTATCAATCGCCTTTCGGAAAGAAATAGGCGGAAATATCCGCGCCGATCCTTGCAGGGCGCAGCGTTTCGGCATCGATGCAGCACCAGCTCGATTTGACCTCGGCGAGCACTTCTTCGCCGCGCTTAATCACCGTTTCGTAAAAGGCGCGCGCACCGTGGATGCTTTCAAGCACCACATTGGCGACCACGACATCTTCCAGAAATGCCGGCTTGCGATAGGTAATCTCATGCTTCAGGGCGACCCACGCCCGCTGCGCCACGGCCTCGGGCGGAGCGAGGTTGCGCCAATGTTCGAGCACCGCCTCCTGTACCCAATTGAGGTAGCGGCTGTTGTTCACATGCCCCATGAAGTCGATATCTTCAGGCAGAATTTTGATCGGGAAAAGATGGGAGAGCGTATTCATATTGATTCGAAGATACGACCTAAAGGTTACAATTTCCAGTCACAACGATGAAAACAAAAGCTGCGACGTGCTGTAGAAAAGCAATATCGGTCGAGCGTGGTGCCACTACCCTCGGCTAAATAAGACTGCCACGGAGAAAAAGATGACTAAGGCAGCTTTGAACAAATATCAGGACAGAATGCGGCGGGTGGTCAACTATATAGACCAGAATCCGGAAGCGGATCTAAGCCTGGAAGTGCTGAGCGGCATTGCGGCTTTCTCGAAGCATCATTTTCATAGGCAATTTTCCGCAATGTTCGGGATTTCTGTCTATAACTATGTCCAGCTTTCGAGAATGAAGCGGGCTTCGTACCGGCTTGCTTTTCGCGACAACGAAACCGTCACCGATATCGCATTTGATACCGGCTACGAAGCACCCGACGCTTTTGCACGGGCATTTCGCCAGAAATTCGGACAATCACCTTCGTCATTTCGTTCTTCTCCCGACTGGGATCCGTGGCTTGCGGCCTTTGAGCCATTCGAAACATCACGGAGAAAATATATGGATAGCAACTACACCGCCACCGATGTCGAAATCATAACAACGCCGGATATTCCGGTCGCCCTTATGGAACATCGCGGCAGCCCGAAGAACATCCGGTCGACGATTGAGCGCTTTATTGCATGGCGCAAAAGCAATGGCCTCAGCCCGTCTTTGCACGCGACCTATAACATCTTTCACAGCGATCCGCGGTCGACGGCGGACGACGACTATCGGCTCGATCTGTGCGTCGCGACAGACAAGGGTCTGGACCAAGCAAGCGCAGGTGTTGAATCGGGATTGATACCCGGCGGTCGCTGCGCGCGGCTCCGTGTTGTCGGAAATCCGGACGATCTGGAGGCTCCCGCGATGTTCCTGTATCGTGAATGGCTTGCCGACAGCGGTGAAGAGTTGCGGGATTTCCCGCTTTACTGTCAGCGCGTGAGCTTCTTTCCCGATGTTCCAGAACGCGAAGCCATAACCGACCTGTTCCTGCCGCTGAAATAGCTACAATGCTTTCGAAGGCGGTCGGTCGCGATATCGGCCGCCTTTCAATCGCAAAAGGAAAATGCCCAAAACGCTGCTGGTTTAAAATATCCTTGCTTGCCAAGCGCGGTGTGCTGTGCCTTTAGGCCAAGCATATGAATAAGCCCCGCACGCTCTACCAAAAAATCTGGGACGCGCATGTCGTGTCTGCCCGCGATGATGCCACATGCCTGATCTTTATCGACCGCCATCTGGTGCATGAAGTGACCAGCCCGCAGGCCTTTGAAGGGCTTCGTACCGCCGGACGCACCGTAAGGCGGCCCGATCTGACGCTGGCCGTGCCCGACCATAATCTGCCGACCACCGCGCGTCGCGATGCGGTCGGCAAGCGCATCCCGATTGCCGACCCGGAAAGCGCACAGCAGCTTGCGGCGCTGGAGGCCAATGCCCCCGCCTTTGGCATCCGTTATATCGGCGATGCCGATGTGGAACAGGGCATCGTCCATGTCGTCGGCCCCGAACAGGGTTTCTCGCTACCCGGAACAACCATTGTCTGCGGCGACAGCCACACCGCCTGCCATGGCGGCCTTGGCGCGCTCGCCTTTGGTATCGGCACCAGCGAGGTCGAGCATGTGCTGGCGACTCAGACATTGCAGTTGAAGCAATCCAAATCGATGGAAGTTCGCGTCGACGGCGAAGTCGGCCTGGGCGTTACCGCCAAGGACATCGTGCTCCACATTACCGGCGTGCTTGGTGCTGCTGGCGGTACCGGCTATGTCATCGAATATACCGGAAGTGCTATCCGCAACCTCAGCATCGAAGGCCGCCTGACCGTCAGCAATATGGCAATCGAGCATGGCGCGCGTGCGGGCCTCTGCGCGCCCGATGAAAAAACCTTCGCCTATCTGAAAGGCCGCCCGATGGCCCCAAAGGGTGCGGATTGGGATGCAGCGATTGCCTATTGGCGCACGCTTACCACCGATCCGGGCGCGACCTATGACAAGGTCGTGGTCATCGACGCCGCCGACATTGCACCGAGCGTGACATGGGGAACCAGCCCCGAGGACGTCGTGCCGATTACCGGCACCGTCCCTGATCCAGCCAGTTTCGCAGATCCTTCAAAGCAGGAAGCAGCCGCCAAGAGCCTCGCCTATATGGGCCTCGAACCGGGCACGCCTTTAAGCGAAGTCGAGGTGCAGAACATCTTCATCGGCAGCTGCACCAACAGCCGCATCGAAGATCTGCGCGCCGCCGCAGCCGTGCTCAAAGGCCGCAAGAAAGCCGCCAACATCCGCTGGGGCATCGTTGTACCCGGCTCCGGCCTTGTGAAGCGCCAGGCCGAAGCCGAGGGTCTCGACCGCATCTTCATCGACGCCGGCCTCGAATGGCGTGAACCCGGCTGCTCTGCCTGCCTCGGCATGAACCCTGACAAGGTCCCGGCAGGCGAGCGCTGCGCCTCCACCAGCAACCGCAATTTCGTCGGAAGGCAGGGCCCCGGGGCGCGCACCCACCTCGTCAGCCCGGCGATGGCAGCGGCTGCAGCGGTGACGGGCAGACTAACCGATGTGCGGGAGTTAATCGGCTAAGTCCCACTGCGGCACATCTTCCTTTGGTCATATTGACTCGCATAGCTCGCTGCGGAATGTAAATTGGCTTCAGGAGGCAGTTGATGGCACGACGTCCGGCCAAAAAGATAGCGGAGCCGACCGAACCGGCAGAGCATCGGGCTGTGGTGGTGGGCTGGACGCATCATGGCCTCGGCTCGTCGATTGACCTGCGCATTCAGAGCACGGTCTCGCGACAGGCGCTGGACAATGACCAAGTCGACAGCCATCACTTCCTGATGACGCACAACCAGGCGTTGCTGCTGGCCAAATATCTGCTCGATTCGACCGGCCAGACTTTGCCGCAGCGTGTAAAGCCATCAATTTGGCGGCGCTTCTTGCCAAAGCGGCAAAAATAGACTTGAGGTCAGAAACAATCACGATCTGAATATAACCTCAAGACCGAAGCGGACTGATTCCAAATGAACCCCGTCTCCACCATCGCTGGCAAGGCCTATCCGTTCGGCCTCAAAAATGTCGACACCGATGTCATCATCCCTGCCGCCTGGTTGAAGACGATCAGCCGTTCGGGGCTGGGCAAGGGCGCGTTTGAGGCTTTGCGCAAAGAACCGGGCAATCTGTTCGACAGCGTCGAGTATGCAGGCTCTCCCATTTTGATTGCAGGGGATAATTTCGGCTGCGGCTCCAGCCGCGAGCATGCCGCATGGGCGCTGGCCGATATGGGCATTCAGGCGGTGATAGCGCCGAGCTTCTCCGACATTTTCTCGGGCAACGCCTTCAAGAACGGTTTGCTGACTGTGGTGTTGCCGCAAGAAGCAATTGACCGGCTGATGGAGGTTGCCCAAACCGATCCCATCCACATCGACCTCGAAAATCAGGTGGTGACAACGCCGTTCCAGGATCGCTTCACCTTTGAAATCGATGCGTTCCGCAAGCATTGCCTGTTGAATGGACTCGACGAAATCGGCCTTACGCTCGCCAGCAGCAGCGCGATTTCGGCCTATGAAAGCAAATTGAACACAGAGAAACCGTGGCTGGTGCCACAGATGATTTGAGGAGAGAAAAATGAAAGCGCTGCTATCGACCGCCACCGGCGGCCCAGAAACCCTTGTGCTGGGCGACCTGCCCGAGCCCGTCGCTGGCCCCGGCCAGGTTGTGGTCGCGGTGAAGGCCTGCTCGATCAACTTCCCCGACACGCTGATCATCGAAGACCGTTACCAGTTCAAACCGCCCCGGCCCTTTGCGCCCGGTGGCGAGATTGCGGGGCTTGTCGATTCGATTGGCGAAGGTGTGACCGGCTTTGCAGTGGGCGACCGCGTGTTGGCGGGTTGCGGCAATGGCGGGCTGTCGGAGAAAATCGTGCTGGGCACGCACAATCTCTACAAAATGCCCGACGAAATGTCGTTCGAGGAAGGCGCCTCGCTGCTGATGACCTATGGCACCAGCGCGCATGCCCTGAAAGATCGAGGCCGGATGAAGCCGGGCGAGAGCGTCCTTGTGCTCGGCGGCGCGGGCGGCATCGGCATTTCGGCCATCGAACTCGCCAAGGCCTATGGCGGGCGCGTCGTCGCGGGTGTGTCGAGCGAAGCCAAGGCGCAGGTGGCGCGTGAGGCTGGCGCCGACGATGTCGTCATCTATCCTTATCAACCGTTCGACAAGGACCAGTCGAAGGCGGTCGCCGAAATGTTCAAGGCAGCCGCAGGCCCCAATGGCTTTGACATCGTCTATGACACGGTCGGCGGTGACTATTCCGAACCCGCCGTCCGTTCGATCGCTTGGGAGGGCCGCTTCCTTGTGGTCGGCTTCCCTGCCGGTATCGCCAAGCTGCCGCTCAACCTGACGTTGCTCAAAAGCTGCGACGTGTGCGGCGTGTTCTGGGGTGCCTATACCGCGCGCGAGCCCGAAAAGAACCGCGCCAACATCATGGAGCTGTTCGAGCTGTACAAGGCGGGCAAGATCAAACCGCGCGTTTCGGAAACCTTCCCGCTCGAACGCGGCGGCGAAGCAATTGCCAAGCTGGGCAACCGCGAGGCTGTCGGCAAGCTGGTTGTCACCATCTAGTCCTTGCAGGCGCGGCCCTTGTTTGGCAGGGGCCGCGTGACTATTTTAAGCCCATAGCGCTGAAGGATTCGAGCATGACCACTTTTGACGATCGCGAAAACGCCTTTGAGAATAAATTCGCTCGCGATGAGGAATTCCAGTTCAAGGTCACCGCGCGCCGTAACAAGCTGGTGGGCCTGTGGGCTGCAGAGAAAATGGGCCTGACCCCCGAAGAGGCTGATGCCTACGCCAAATCGGTCGTGCAGGCCGATTTCGAAGAAGCAGGCGACGAAGATGTCATCCGCAAACTGCTGGGCGACATCACCTCGGCAGGTGTGGAAACCGACGACGCCGCAATCCGCGCGGCGCTGGACGCCAAGCTGGTGGAAGCCCGCCGCCAGTTCATCGAAGAGGCATAAGGGATTTTTCCATGCCGATGGCGGCTGAAGATATTGAAGGCATGATCAAGGCCGCCCTCCCCGATGCAGCGGTCGAAATCACTGACCTGCGCGGCGATGGCGACCATTATGCTGCGCGCGTCGTCAGCGAAACGTTCCGCGGTATGCCGCGCGTTAAGCAGCATCAGACAGTTTATAATGCTTTGGGTGGCCGGATGGGCGGGGTGCTGCATGCGCTGCAGCTGACCACGGCCGTACCCGAATAAGGAGTGAAGACTATGAGCGCGCACGAACGTATCGATGAACTGGTCAAGAACAACGACGTCGTCCTCTTCATGAAGGGCTCGCCTCTGTTCCCGCAATGCGGCTTTTCGAGCCGTGCGATTGCGATCCTCGACCACCTCAATGTCGAATTTGCCAGCGTCGACGTTCTGCAGGATCAGGAAATCCGTCAGGGTATCAAGGAATATTCTGACTGGCCCACCATCCCGCAGCTCTACGTCAAGGGCGAGTTTCTGGGCGGCAGCGACATCATGATGGAGATGTATGAGGCGGGCGAGTTACAGGAACTGGTAGAGAGCCAGGGACTGGCCAAGGCAGGCTGATTCCAGCGGGGGTCGCAACCCCGGCAATCGCCAAATAGCGGTTCAACCAATTCTAATATCGTGTAACTTTGCTTCACGAATCGCAAAGGATCGATGCGATGCCGAGGGGTGAGGATATTTCGGTCGCGAGCGATAGGCGGCGTTTCGCCGCCTTCATTAGCTATAGCCATGCCGATGCCGATTTTGCCGCCAATTTGCAGCGCAAGCTGGAACGTTACCGGCTGCCCAAACAGGTCGCCCATACGCGCGCAGGCAATGGCGCGCACATCGGGCAGATATTCCGTGATCGCGAAGACCTCGCCGCCGCATCCAGCCTTTCGGAGGCGATCCGCGATGCCCTGAGCCGTGCTGAGGCGCTAATTGTGCTTTGTTCGCCCGACGCCAAAGCGTCGCAATGGGTTTCCGAAGAGATCCGCCTGTTCCGCAGCCTGCATCCGAAACGACCCGTTCTGGCGGCGCTGGTGCGGGGCGAACCGGCCGAAGCGTTTCCGGAGGTTTTGAGCGAAGGCGGGCTTGAGCCGCTTGCAGCCGATCTGCGCAAGGAAGGGGATGGCCCGTCGCTCGGCTTCCTCAAAATTGTTGCCGGAATTGCAGGCGTTCCGCTCGATTCGCTGGTGCAGCGCGATGCCCAAAGGCGGCTGCGTCGCGTGACGTGGATCACGCTGGGTGCCTTGGCAGCGATGCTAATCATGGGCGTGATGACCTTCTTCGCTATTTCAGCCCGCAACGAAGCCGCCCGGCAGCGTGAAAGCGCAGAAGAGCTCGTCGAATATATGCTCACCGATCTGCGTGACGAGTTGAAAGGGGTCGGTCGACTCGACGTGATGGATGATGTGAACCAGCGTGCGATGGAGCATTATGCCCGGCAAGGCGACCTGGGATCACTGCCCCCCGACTCGCTGGAGCGCCGCACCCGCATCCTGCACGCAATGGGCGAAGATGACGGCCGCAGCGGCAATCTTGCCGCAGCGCTTGCGAAATTCCGCGAGGCGCATCGCGCGACCGAAGCCTTGTTGCGCAAAGAACCCGAAAACCCGGATCGTATCTTTGCCCATGCCCAAAGCGAATATTGGGTCGGGCAAGCCGCCTGGCAAATCCGCGATCGCGCGACCACCGAACGGCACTGGCAGGGCTATGTTACCGAGGCGCGCAAACTCCTTGAACTCGACCCGGACAAGGCGCGGGCCAATCTTGAAATGGGTTATGCACTCGGAAATCTGTGCGACTTTTACTTGCGCGACAATTTCGATATCAAAAAGGCAATCGATTTTTGCCGCCGGTCAATCAGTTTCGAACAAACGGCTTTGCGTATCGCCCCCGAACGGACGGAAATCAGCATCGCACTCGCCAACCGCTTTGGCTGGCTTGCCGATGCTCTGTTGGTCGACAAGGCCCATGGCGAGGCCCGCAAGGCGCGATTGTCCGAACAATCCATCATCGATGCGCTGGTCGCCAAAGATCCGAGAAATTTCGAACTGCGTTTCAGGCAGACCTGGCCATCTTTTGGCCTCGCAACAATTGAGATGGACTGGGGGAATCCGAGACTTGCGGTCAGTGAAACCACCCGGATTGTCGGAACCTTACGGTCTCTTGTCACTGAAGAGCCCAATAATGTTGAAGTGAAGCGTGCTTTGGCGCGCAGCCATTATATGCGCGCCAAGGCGTTGGCCGAATTTGATCTGGCGAAAGCCCGCGCCGAACTGAGCGAGACCCGGAAGATCATCGTCGAGATAGAACGGGCCTATCCGCAGGGTGAGGCGCTGGCGGGCTTCTGGAAGGCAATCAGTGAACTCGAACAAAGAGTGGGTAATAGATAGCGTGCATATGGCAGCCGAATTGAAAATGAACCGGGTATAAACTGGGAGAAAAGAAATGGCTTCAGGACCACAATGGGGCAAAGACCCGCACGAAAAGAACCCGTTGGGAGAAGCGTTCCAGCCGGATTATGTCTGCATCATCTATTTCAGGTTCGACGATCCCAAGAAAACTATGGTCCGGCAGGGTTATTTTGCCACCGCCGACATCCCCGCCGGGACAACCGAGAAGCAATTTGCCGAATTGATGTTGAAGGAAGCAGCCAAAGCGAAAAGTTCGAAGGACTGGCTGAACAACCCGACGGGGGACAAACGCAAGGAGTTCAACTTCAACGGCTTCACCTTTGGCCACACCGCGCGCATCTATATGCTGGTCGATAATGACAATATCCGCTTTGACGACCGAAAGGTGGACCCGGGTACGGCTGATGAAAAATATGCCAACCTTGTTCGCTTCACCGAATATCGCGTCGACAAGGATGCCTCCGATTTCAGGCTAATTCCGGCTGATCAGAATTTCTCTTTCTTCGCAGCCAGTCTCACCGAACTGTCGGGTCGCAAGGGGTTGGTGATGGACAATATCTACCAGACCGAAGATGGCCGGGCTCCCTCGAAAGAGGATCCGCGCGTCTATTCCATGAACTTCCACCTGATGTGGGATGCGGTCGACAAGGAAGGCAATCTCACCAGCATCCCTATAGTCATCGATCCCGATGGCGGCAATGTCGGCAGCCGGCCTTGAGCGCCCCCGATACCGCAATCAGCGCAAGCCGGTATTGATCGGACCGGATCGATGCAAGCCGATGCCCTGAAGATGATACTCGCTCTGGCCCGCGCCGGGGCGACATCACGGGCGTGGGATAGATTTGTCGCCGCCGGTTTCGATAATGTTGAAGCGGATTTTCAGGTATTGACCCTGAAAGGCCGGTTGCTGAAAGACAGGGCACGGCAGGCGACCGCCGACACAAGGTTTTCGTTATTCGCGCGAGCCGGCGAAGCATATGAGCGCGCCGCTGCAGTCGGAGCGGCGAGTTATCCATTGGTCAACGCGGCGGCAATGGCGCTGCATGCTGGCGACCGAGCAAAGACAGGCCAGCTTGCCGGCAAGGTCCTGCATCTGATAGAATCTGGTGCCGAACCGGGCGAAACCCCATATTGGGGTGAAGCTACACGTGCCGAGGCAATGCTGTTGCTGGGACGGTTCGGAGATGCCAGAGCGAGTTTGGCCGAGGCGGTTAGGCTGGCACCTCAAGCATGGGAGGACCATGCCGCAACCCTGCGACAGTTCGCGCTGATCCTGTCCGAATTCGGGGAGGATGAAAATTGGCTGGACGGTTTTCGTCCACCGTCCGCCCTGCACTATAATGGCATTCTCGGTATAGCGGCAGACAATAGCGTGGCGCGCGAAGCCATAGGCAAGGCTGTGAAAGCCATCGCCCCCGGTTTTGCATATGGTGCGCTCGCCGCTGGGGCTGACATTCTTGCTGCTGAGGCAGCGGTTTCGGTGGGTGCCGAACTTCATGTCGTCCTGCCGTCCGAATCCGACGATTTCAGACAATCGTCAGTCGAACCGCTAGGGGCGGACTGGTCGCAGCGTTTTGATGCACTGCTCGACGTGGCCGACAGCATAACCATTTGCTCTTCTGATGGCAGAACCAGTACGGCTGGTGTTACCCTTGCAGAGCTGCATGCCATGGGCCTCGCAGTCGAAAAGGCGGGGCAGTTGCAAGCCAAAGCTGTTGCGTTGCGCATCGAACCAGCAGACCGCCCCGCCCTTGGGGATCCGTGGCTACATTCCGGCCGCCCGATCTTCCACGTCCCGGTGACCGCCGATCCAGACAATAGTGTTGCGCAGCTTCCCGCTGGATCGCTGAAATTTGATGTTGCATTGGACAGCTCCGCTCCGCAAAGTTTTGACGTCCTCGACGACGCAGTTCGGGCAATATTGGCCTCAGGCGGCGGACAGGCAGCAATTGATTCCCGAATTGGCAACGCCATCCATGTTCCAGCTCTGCTCCCGCACAGCGCGCATGGCATGGTGGCTGCCAGCCGCAGCGCAGCTTTGGCATTACTGGCAGCTGGATTGGCCAGCCGGATCGAAACCATCGGGGAAATGGCCTTGCCCGACGGCCCGATCGAGCTGTGCCTCGCTGCACTGGTCAGGCCGCCAGGATGAGTTCGCTTGGTGATACCAGCATGTCGGGTCGCAACGACATCGCCATCATCCAGAGCTGCTTTGCTTGCCAGCAAAGCAGCGCGGAACGGCTGGCCGCTATCATGATATCGCGCAGCTATGCCCATCGGTCAGTTGTGGCAAATATGGGTGACCCATCATCCCATCTGTATCTGGTGGCCGAGGGCGCTGTGGTTGCAGAAATCTACAGTTTCGACGGACAACAGGCGCAATTGACGCGGCACGGCTCGGGAGAAATATTTGGCGCTTACCCCGAAGAAGCGACGCACCGGTCAGCCTTTGCCGCATGCGGGGCCACACGCCTGCTTGCAGCGCCCACGCAAAAGCTCGCCGATTTAGCTACAGTCGACGGCGATGTTGCCAGGGGCGTGGCGAATCTTCTGGCCCGACAGCTCGATCTGGTTCTTGACCGTATGGCGGCGCGCATCGGCCTGAGCGCCACTGGCCGTTTTTACCGCGCATTGTTGCAACTGGCTGATAGCGACGGACGGATCCAACCCGCGCCAGTCATCGCCGCATTGGCGGTCAGCGTACATACAACGCGCGAAACGGCTTCGAGAGCGCTGGCTTCAGTCGTACGGCGAGGCATCGTCGAGCGGCAAGCCGACGGACTGCACATCGTTTCCCGCCGCATGCTTGAAGAGCTGATAATCTAGAGCTTGTGACCCGTACGGTCGCGTTTTGTCGCCAGATAATGCGCGTTGTGGGGATTTGCAGCGATTTTGAGCGGCAGGCGTTCGGCAACCTTGATACCCTCTGCCTCCAAACCCGCAACTTTTTCCGGATTGTTGGTCAGCAGGCGAACTTCTGAAATCGACAACAGCCGCAACATCTGCGCCGCTACGGAAAAATCGCGTGCGTCAACGGCAAAGCCCAGCCGGATATTGGCGTCTACCGTATCGAAACCCTGATCCTGAAGCGCATAGGCGCGCAGTTTGTTGACGAGGCCAATGCCGCGCCCTTCCTGCCGCAGATAGAGCAGCACGCCCCATTGCGCGTCGGCTATCTGGTGCAGCGCTTCATGCAATTGCGGCCCGCAATCGCATTTGAGACTGCCGAGCACATCGCCGGTCAGGCACTCGCTGTGCAGTCGAATCACCGGCGGGCTGCCATCACGCTGGCCAACGACCAGCGCGACATGGTCCGCCGCATCGGCGACCGAACGATAGGCCACCAGCTCCGCATCTTCCGCCGCCGAAACCGGCAGGCGCGCCCGCGCGGCGATGCACAGATTATCGGCATTCTGGAAGGCTGCCAGATCAGCTGGCGCAAATTCCGCATCTGCATCCGACTCAACCAGCAGGAACGCGGGCAACAGGCCAGCCTCACGCGCCAGCTCCATCGCCACTTGCGCTGCCTCGGGCTGTTCGAGCGGCAAAGCAGCGAAAGGCCCCTTGAACGGATAACGCAGGTCGAGCGATGGATCGGCTATCGCGAGCGACAATGCGGCATCGAGTTCGGAAGGTGGGGCTATCAAAACCGGCAACTGCGTGTCAGCTGCCGCAAACTGGTTGGCGAGCTTGAGCGTGGCTGCGCGTGCGGATGACAGCAATATGCCTTTGACTTGTCCCCCGGCAAACAGTTCCGCCGCTGCCCCGGTTTCGATTGCAACCAGCGTCAATCCACCAACGCGCACCGGCCAGCCGCGCCGCAGCGCGTCAATGGCACGGGCTGCGCGCTTGGCGGCAGCATCGCTCAAAGGCGAAATTCCGTCACGATGGGAACATGGTCAGAAGGCTTACCCCAGCCACGGCAGGGCTTGTGCACGACATGGGCGTGCGCCTTGTCCTTCAGATCCGGCGTCACCCACATATGGTCGAGGCGACGGCCACGGTCAGAAGTTTCCCAATCCTGCGCGCGGTAACTCCACCAAGTGTAGAGCTTCTTTTCGGGCGGGACGAATTCGCGGGCCAGATCAATCCAGTTGCCTGCAGACTGCAGCCCACCCAGCGCTTCGATTTCGATCGCCGTGTGGCTGACGACATTGACCAGCTGTTTGTGGCTCCACACATCGGTTTCGAGGGGCGCGACGTTGAAGTCGCCGGTCAATATTGTCGGAACCGAAACCGCGCCCGACCAGTCGGTCATCCGCGCGAGAAAATCGAGCTTTTGCCCGAACTTCACATTTTGCTCACGGTCCGGAATATCGCCGCCAGCGGGCACATACACATTTTCGAGCCGAACACCGCCCGCAATCTCAACCCCGACATGCCGCGCTTCGCCATTAGCCTGCCAATCATGCACCTGTTTGTTCGCCAGCGACACCTTGCTGATGATCGCGACACCGTGATGCATCGGCTGCCCGTTGATGACGATATGGTTGTAGCCCAACTGGCGGAACGGCCCTTCGGGAAACTGCGGATCGGCAACCTTGGTTTCCTGAAGGCACAATATGTCGGGCCCTTCGTCGCGCAAGAACCGTTCGACAATGTCGATACGGGCACGGACGGAGTTGATGTTCCAGGAAGCGATGCGAAGAGTGGTTGCCATGGCGGCTGCTTAGGGACGGGGCGGCGTCGCGGCAAGAGGGGAGCGCGCTGAAAAAGCAAAGCCCTCATCCCGGGGGCATTTGGGATGAGGGCCGAGCTTGCGTTCGTCACGCTGAAACCGAAGGAAGACTTTAGCGCCACGGGCAACAGGGGGAAAACCGCGTAGCCGCCTGTCCTTCGATGTCTTCAATCTAGGGTGATTTTCCTGTCGGTAAGATGAACAGTCTTGTTCAGACTATCGGCTGGTCGGCTTGACGGCTCAACTCACCGATGAGTTCGCTCAGCTCTTGCGACGCGGCCTCGGGTCACGCCAGCTGAAGCTCGATTGCGCGATCGGCTGGTTGAATTTCACATTGCCGAGTCGCACCGTCGTCCGGTTGTTCTTCGAATCGAGCGCGACCCAGCCGTTAAGCGTCAACCCGCCCGGTGCACCGGCCTGTTTGATGAAGATCATCGTCATCGTGCCATATTCGGGGCGTTTGGGGTCGCGCACTTCGACGCTGACGACATTCGGATTCGATGTCGCAACGCGTTTGCCAAACCGCGCCAGATCCTTGCCGGGATCAAGCAAGGCGGTCAGCGGGCTGTTCTTGATCGGCCAGCGCTGCACTTGCTTCACCTCATAATCGACCATGGTCAGCGCCTTGCCATCGGCGACAATCAGCAAGGGCACGCCTTTTTGATATTCGAAGCGTACATGGCCGGGGCGTTTTAACAGCAACTTGCCGGTCAGGCTCTGCCCGTTGCGGTCGGTCTGGGTGAAGCTAGCGTTCATCGTTGTCACTGCCTGCATATGGCTGACCACTTGGCTAAGGTCGTTCGACTGCTGCGCAGGCGCGCTGGCCGCCGATGCCATAATCGCAGGAACGAGCAAAAGTCGGGAGAATTTATGAGTCATATTGTTTCCTTGGCTTTTGCCAGCGCGAATAGCGGCGATGCATTGAACCCATTCTGAATATCAGACTGCGCGCTAAATCGGCTCGCCATTCCGGTCGCGCAGCACCTCGCGCCGTCCGATATGGTTGGGCGCGCTGATAAAGCCATCCTCCTCCATCCGGTCAATCAAGCGCGCGGCGCTATTGTAGCCGATGCGCAACTGGCGCTGGATCCAGCTGGTTGAGGCCTTCTGGCTTTCGAAGACAATCTGGCACGCCTTGCGATACATGGCATCTTCGGGGCTGTCGTCGTCGCCCAGTCCATCGAGGGCAAAGCCGCCATCTTCGGGTTCTTCGGTGACCGACTGGATATAGTCGGGCTCGCCCTGCCCGCGCCAATGCTCGGCAACCTTGCGGACCTCCTCATCCGACACAAACGGCCCGTGGATACGCGTCAGCCCGCGCCCGCCCGCCATATAGAGCATGTCGCCCTTGCCGAGCAGCTGTTCCGCACCCTGTTCGCCCAATATGGTACGGCTGTCGATTTTCGAGGTCACATGGAAGCTGATGCGCGTCGGCAAGTTCGCCTTGATCACACCGGTGATGACGTCGACCGAGGGGCGCTGCGTCGCCATGATCAGGTGGATACCCGCTGCGCGCGCCTTTTGCGCAAGACGCTGGATAAGGAATTCGACCTCTTTGCCCGCTGTCATCATCAGGTCTGCGAGTTCGTCGACGATGACGACAATCTGAGGCAGCGGCTGATAATCATGCTGCTGCTCTTCATATTGCGGCAGGCCGGTCATCGGATCATAGCCTACCTGCACCTTGTGCCCCAAGGGCTGACCCTTGGCTTTTGCGGCAAGGATTTTATCGTTGAAACCTTGCAGGTTGCGGACGCCGACCGACGACATCATGCGGTAGCGGTCTTCCATCTGCTCGACCGCCCACTTCAGCGCACGGATCGCCTTGGCAGGCTCGGTCACCACTGGTGCCAGCAAATGCGGAATATCGTCATAGATGCTGAGTTCGAGCATCTTGGGGTCGATCATGATCATGCGGCACTGGTCGGGCGTGAGCCGGTAGAGCAGCGACAGGATCATGCAATTGAGGCCCACCGACTTACCCGAACCGGTCGTCCCCGCGACGAGTAAGTGCGGCATGGGCTGCAAGTCTGCAACCACCGGGTCGCCCGAGATATTCTTGCCGAGGATGATGGGCAATTGCCCCTTTTGATCAGCAAAGGCGGTTGAGGCGATCATTTCCTGCAGTACCACCGCCTCACGGTTGTGGTTGGGCAGTTCGATGCCGATGACCGTGCGGCCCGGAACCGTCGAAACGCGGGCGGAGAGCGCGGACATGTTGCGCGCGATGTCCTCGGCCAGTTGCACGACACGCTGCGCACGCACGCCAGGGGCGGGTTCAAGTTCATACATGGTGACGACCGGGCCGGGGCGCACGGCGACGATTTCGCCCTGCACCTTGAAATCATCAAGCACCGATTCGAGTAGACGCGCATTCGATTCGAGTGCCGCCTTGTCTAGCTTGGGCGCAGTTGAAGGCGGCGGGGTATCAAGCAGGTCGAGCGAAGGCAGTGTGTAGTTGCCAAAGAAATCGCCCTGTTTGGCGCCAGACGCAAAGCTGGCTTTTTTGGGAGCCGTCTGCCGCTCGGCAATTTCGGGGGCGCGGCGAGGTTCGCGTTCTACCGGCTTGCGCGGAACGGGATCGGCGACGAATTCGGGTTCACGCTGTGGCGCCGATGGATCGGCGGCCACGCGTTCGGCCGAGCCGCCAAGCGAGGGCATCGGGAGCGACGGAATGGTGAAAAGCGGTCGCTCCAGCTCCAGCGAGCGCGTCACCAGAACAATCCCGCCGACCACAGAGCCCAAAATCGCCACCCAGCGCGCCAGATTGCTCCACCCCTCACCCAGTTTGGCGATCAGCGCGCTATAGGCCCCATCGAGCAGCAAGGCCGGTGTCCCGCCCCAGCCTGCTGGCAAGCCGATGTCGCTGCCATGCTGCCAATGCGCAAGGCCGAAACCCAGTATCAATATCCCCAATAGACAGAACAGCAATTGGCTTTTCCAGCGCGGCTGCGGTACATCGCGCCACAGGCGACGGGCATAGACCAGCATCAGCGGGAAAAGCAGGATTGCGGGTAGGCCAAAGGTGAACAGCGACGCATCTGCCAGATAGGCACCGCTCTGCCCCATCCAATTGTCGCTCGCACCCTGTGCCGCGCTGTTAAAAGCATTGTCGGCAGGCGAGTAGCTGAGGATCGAAACGGCATAGAAGAGCGCGAAAAGTCCGACGACACCCGCCCCGATCAGCGCGCCACTGCGCAGCAGGGATTGGCGCATCATCTGCCTCCAGTTGGCGGCCTGGGATTTGGGGGAACGCGATGCCATATGCTGTTTGCGACGCCTGTTAGAGTGAATGCACACCTTTTCGCGGAGGCGGGACTCCCCGTCAAGAGTCCGTGGTTTTTCCTACCTTTTCAGGGGCCGAATTCGGGCCTAGAGCATTGTCTCGAGCAAAATACCGTAGTGCTGAGCCTGTCGAAGCACGCCTCACAGTTTAGCGCTACAGCTTAGAAGCGCCCTTCGACAGGCTCAGGGCTACGGTATCCTTTCAATCCAAAGAATAAATTGACTGCGATCCTCCATGTCCAAGAACGAATTTGCCGACATTATCATCATCGGAGGTGGGCTCAACGGCCTCGCCCAGGCACTCGCCTTCGCGGTGCACGGCGTCACCTGCCACGTCATCGACCGCGCCGATCAGGCCGCGATGCTTGCCCCGCATTTCGACGGTAGGGTATCGGCGATTTCCAGTTCAAGCATGAAGTTGTTCGAGGCCATCGGCCTTGGCCCCGCACTGGATGGGAAGGGCTGCCCGATCGAACAGATCTGGGTCAGCGATGGGCTGAAGCCCGGTTCGCTCGATTTCGTGCCCGCAGAGGGTGATGGCTATCTTGGCCAAATGTTCGAGAACCAGCTGATCCGTCGAGCACTGTACGAAGCTGCCCAAACTCGGCCCGAAATCCGGTTGCACATGCCTGCCGAGATTGCTGCTTCCCAAACCGACGATGCGGGCGTTCGTGTCGAATTGAAAAATGGCGCTGTACTTACCGGATCGTTGCTGGTCGTTGCCGAAGGCCGGAAAAGCGCATCGCGCGACGCAGCTGGCATCCGACTCACCGAATGGGACTATGCGCATGAGGCAATGGTGACAGCCATTTTCCACGAGAAGCCCCACAATCAGGTCGCTTACGAGATTTTCTATCCAACAGGCCCGTTCGCAATCTTGCCGATGCTCGATGATGAAGCGGGACGGCATCGTTCGGCGATTGTCTGGTCGGTATCGCGCACCGAGGCGCCGGTTTACAAGAAGCTATCACCGCGCGGGATGGCGCATGAGATCGAAAAAGCGATGGGCGGGTTACTCGGCGCGATTGAAATGAACGCGCCGGTGATGGGCTATCCGCTCAATTTCCAGCATGCCAACCGACTCACCGACACGCGAATGGTACTCGTAGGCGACGCTGCACATGGAATGCACCCGATTGCGGGGCAAGGCCTCAATCTCGGGCTGCGCGATGTGGCTTGCCTTGCGCAAGTCGTGGTCGAAGGCATGCGGCTCGGGCTCGACCCCGGCGATGCACAGATCCTTGATCACTACACCCGCTGGCGCAGTCTTGACGTGCAAAGCGTGATGATGGCGACCGATACGCTCAACAAGCTGTTCGGCATTCCCGGCAAAACCGCCTCTGCCGCCCGCCGCCTCGGCCTCGCCGCGGTTCAGCGCATGAAGCCGATCAAGAACTTCTTCATGGCCGAAGCGCGCGGAGAGTCGGGCAATCTGCCCAAGCTGTTGCAAGGCCTGCCAGTTTAGCTTTCCGTCACCGGCACCAACCGGATTTCTACCCGACGATTTTCGGCGCGGCCTTCTTCGCTCGTGTTGCTCGCTTTGGGCTGGCTCTCGCCATAGCCCTTGGTGGCGAGACGTGCGCTCTGGACACCACGGCCGGTCAGATAGCTGGCGACCGTTGCCGCACGCTGTTCTGACAGGGTCTGGTTAAAGGCTTCCGAACCCACCGAATCGGTGTGACCCATCACATCAACATAGGTTTTTTCATATTCGACCAGCGTGGCCCCAACCTTGTCGAGCGTAGAGCGAAATTCGGGTGAAAGGTTAGCGCTGCCAAAGGCAAAGGTGACCTCGGACGGCATGTCGAGCACCAGCTGATCGCCATCGCGGACAACTTCGACGCCGGTACCAGCGGTCTGTTCACGGAGCTTCTTTTCCTGCTGGTCCATATAATAGCCAACACCCGCACCCGCGACAGCACCAATGCCTGCGCCGAGAATCTTCTCGGTCCGGTCACGCTTGCCACCGATCAGATCGCCGAGCAGATAGCCGCCCAAAGCGCCCCCAATGCCGCCAATCGCAGCTTTCGAAATCCGCTTCTCCCCGGTTTCAGGGTTGGTCGTGCAGGCGGTTACCGGAATGGCCGCAATCAACAGAGCGGCAGCAATTTTGGAACGACGTTTCATGGCCCAATCTCCTTTTCAGTCGGTGAAAGAGACCATATCCTAGCTGAACCGAAAATGACAGCGCAGGTAAAATCAACCCCTGCCGCGATAGGGGGCAACCCCCTGATCGGGCAGCCACAGCCCTTCGGGCGGTGCCCCTGATTGCCAGAATACGTCTATAGGGATACCCCCACGCGGATACCAGTAGCCGCCGATGCGCAGCCACTTTGGTTTCATTTCATCGAAAAGCCGTTGCCCGATACCTACCGTGCAATCCTCATGAAACGCCGCATGATTGCGGAAAGAGCCGAGAAAGAGCTTTAACGATTTCGATTCGACTATGGTTGCCTCCGGGGCATAGTCGATGACCAGATGGGCGAAATCAGGCTGGCCGGTCACCGGGCAAAGCGATGTGAATTCGGGCGCGGCAAAGCGGACAAGATAGAGCGTTCCCGCACGCGGGTTGGGCACATAGTCGAGTTCCGCCGCTTCGGGGGTTTGCGGCAGGGCGGCATTTTGGCCGAGAAATTTCGGATTCGGTTTATCTGACATACCGCTTGTCTAGCGTGTTGCACGGCCTATGTCATTCCCGAGACGCCATTCATATGGCGTTCAGCGGTTGGGCACCCCAAAGGATAGCAATGACCAAAAGGTTCAAGGGATGGGCGATGGTGTTTGCGGCGGCAGTCATGTCGTCGTCGGTCGCCTATGCTCAAGACAGCGGATCTGGCCAGGACATTGGTACAGGAATGCCACCCGAATTGCGGGACTTCCGGCTGGATACGCCGCCACCCCGGCCAGCGCCGCAACAAAGTGCGCCACCGCCTGTTGTCGAAACGCCACCTCCGACCGAACGCAGCAGCCCGACAACACAGCCTTCCGAGCAGCGCCCGACGGTCAGCCGCCCGACAGCAACAAATTCCAGCTCTGCGCCCGTAGCGCAGGGGCCTAGCGAGGCAACCACCGAAACCGGCACTAAGCCCGCACCCGTCGCTACCGGTGAACCGGTGATTGCCCCCGAACGCGCAGTCCCTGCGACAGCCGTCGACGCCTATTCCAGCCCTCCTGCGAACAGCGTCCCGCTCGATGCACCTTCTACAATTTTATCCCGGCCCTGGTTCTGGCCTGCCATCGCGGGATTCGCAGCGATCCTCGCGGCTGCGGCCTGGATTTTCTTCCGGCGCAGACAGCGGTCAGCCTATCAACAGCAGGTAGCTGTTCAGGAACCCGTCCCGCAACCTTCGCCGCCGCCCCGGCTCGATACGTCGCGCAAAACCCAGCCACCTGCCCTACCACGCACGCCCGAACGGACGGCGGAGGCCGCAGGTCCGGTCGCTGCGCAATTCACCCCGACCAGCGCGCAACTCAGCATCGCCAGCCTTTCTGTAACCGGCATATTGGCAATCAAAAATCAGACGCGGACACCCGTCAGCGGGCTCATCCTGCGCAGCCATATGATCTCGGCGCAGGATGGCCAGCGTGAAGCGGTTGCCGCTTTCCATAGCGATGGTGGCGCAGGTTCAATCCAGCCAATCGGCGACCTCGCTCCCGGAGAGCGTATTGAGGCTACTATCGAGATTCGCCTGCCGCGCACCGAATTGTCCTCCTTCCGCTGGACGGAACGCGAATTTGTCGCCCCGATTGTCCTGATCCATCTATCTGGTAGCGCGGAAGGCGAACCGATCGAAATCCAGTTTACCCAGCTGATCGGACGTGAAGGTGCAAAGCAGAGCGAACGCATGCAGCCTTTGCCCATCGATCGCGGGCCCAAGCGCTTTTCGGGAATTGCCGCCCGCGCTGTCTTTGCTTGAAAACCGACTGTTAGCGCTCGACTAGGTCGGAAAAGCGGCATATCGTGCACTGCACAAGAATCGCTACAAGCGGGCAAAGACGGACGAAAAGGGAACGGGCAAAATGGATTTACTGGTAAGCACCGAGTGGCTGGCAAATGAGTTGGGCGCATCGGATCTGCGAATTGTCGACGCCACATGGCATATGCCCGACGCAGGCCGCAACGCCGCTGCCGAATATGAAGGCGGCCATATTCCCGGCGCGGTTTTCATGGATCTGGCGGAAATCGCCGACAGCAATTCCAGCTTGCCCAACATGCTACCCCCGCCCGAAAAATTTGCCAGCCGCATGCAGTCGCTCGGCCTTGGCGACGGTAGCCGTATCGTCGTCTATGATGACAGCCCGTTCAAATCGGCGACCCGCGCCTGGTGGATGCTCACGCTATTTGGTGCGCATGATGTTGCCATTCTCGACGGTGGCCTCGCCAAATGGAAGGCCGAGGGCCGCCCGCTCGAAAATGGCAAGCCGTCGCTGCGTCACCGCCACTTCACCGTCTGGAAAGACGATAGCGGGGTCAAAACCAAGGCAGACATGCTGGCCAATCTGCACAGCAAGGACGCCGTTGTCGTCGATGCCCGCGGCGTAGGCCGCTTCACCGGCGAGGAAGCCGAACCGCGCCCCGAAATGGCATCCGGCCATATTCCGGGCAGCCGCAACCTGCCATATTCCAACCTGTTCAACCCCGATGGCACCTGGAAACAGGGTGCCGCATTGGAGGCCGCCTTTACCGAAGCAGGCGTCGATCTCGACAGGCAGATGATCACAACCTGCGGATCGGGCATGACGGCTGCGGTCGTTCTGTTCGGCGCGCGGCTGACCGGCAAGAAAGACGTCGCATTGTATGACGGCAGCTGGAGCGAGTGGGGCCTGGACCCCGACACCCCCAAGGAAACCGGCGCGGCCTGAGCCGTCAGCCAAACAAACCAGCCTTGATGTTAAGCGCTTGAAGCCAAGCGCGAATCGTTGCATCCTGTCCACGGGGAAGATGGACAGGGAGAGAGCATCATGGCTGCAACCGGCCAAACCCCCATTGCGCCCTATACGGTCGCCAACAATCTGACATTTGCCGATTTGCGTGCAGCGCTTGCCGCAGGCTGGCACGATTTCCTCGCCTATCCGGCGTTCGGCCTATTCTTCGCCGCCTTCTACGCGATAGGTGGAGCAGTGCTGGTTTATGGCTTGGTCAAGCTCGGAGAAGGTGCTTGGTCGATCCCGCTGATTGCCGGTTTCCCGATCATCGCACCCTTTGCTGCCGTCGGCCTTTATGAAGTCAGTCGCAGGCGGCAGGCGGGGCTCCCCATCAATTGGCGCTCGATCATCTGGGCGCTGCGTGGACGCGGTGATGACCAGGTGTTGATGGTCGCCGGAATCGTCTTCGTCGCCTTCAGTTTCTGGATGATTTTGGCGCACGGTATTTTCGCCATCTTCATGGCCGAATCGGGGATCGGTGGCGAGAATATCGAAATGCTTCTTCAGCCGTTGGCCATCGCAATGTTACTGGTCGGTAGCTTGGTGGGTGCGATTTTCGCCTTCGCGCTGTACGCCATCACGGTGATCAGCCTGCCGATGCTCTGCGACAAGGACGTCGACTTCATCACCGCTATCATTGTCAGCCTTGGTACAATCCGATCGAACAAGGCGGTGATGATCGGCTGGGCGGCGATTATTGCCATCGGCACATTTCTGGCGATCCTGCCTGCATTCCTTGGGCTGTTTATCGTGTTGCCCGTTCTGGGCCATGCGACCTGGCATCTTTATGTGCGCGCGGTTGACGGGGCTGCTCTCGACAGCGGAGGGACTTAGCGGCTATCGGACGGACATGGCCGAACCCAAGCATCCGCAAAAACCCGATACCAAGATCATCACCGGCGGCCGCCGCAAGGCGCTGACCGGGGCAGTGGTCAACCCGCCAGTCTGGCGCGCGAGCACGCATCTTTATGATGATGTCGCCGCCCTCGACGAAGGCGACAAGACCAATGAGGATGGCCGCTTCTTCTATGGCCGCCGCGGTGCCCCGACCCAATGGTCGCTTGCCGAGGCGCTGACCGAGTTTGAACCCGGCGCGCATGGCACGATGCTATACCCTTCCGGCGTTGCCGCTATAGCCGGGGCGTTGTTATCGGTACTGCAACCGGGCGATGTGTTGCTGATGAGCGACAATGCCTATGATCCCAGCCGCAGTTTCGCGCAGGGTTTCCTCAAACGCTGGGGCGTAGAGACGCATTTCTTTGATCCGCTGATCGGCGCCGGAATAGCGGAGCTGTTCTGCGACCGAACCCGTGCAGTCCTGATGGAAAGTCCGGGAAGTCTAACCTTTGAGGTGTCGGACATCCCCGCCATCTGCGCCGCCGCGAAGGCGCATAAGGGCCAGCGTGAGATCGTCACTTTGCTCGATAATACCTGGGCGACCCCCTATTTCTTCACCGCGCTCGACAAGGGCGTCGACATGACGATCCTTGCCGCGACCAAATATGTTGTCGGCCACAGCGATGTGATGGCAGGCGCGGTGACGACCACGAAACGGCATTGGCAAGCGCTGCGTTCGACCGCACAGACGCTTGGGCAAGTGCTGTCCCCTGACGATGCCTATCTCGCGGCACGCGGGCTGCGCACCATGGCGGTGCGGCTGAAGGCGCATGAGGCGGCGGCGCTGGATATTGCACATTGGCTGGCTGCGCTGCCCGAGGTGACGAGCGTGTTGCATCCTGCCCTACCCTCCTGTCCCGGTCACGAAATCTGGAAACGCGATTTCACGGGATCTTCGGGGCTGTTTTCCTTTGTCCTGAAGGGCGACTGGAACAAGGCCGCGAAATTCATCGACACGCTCGAGCTTTTCGGCATCGGCTATAGCTGGGGCGGCTTTGAAAGCCTCGCCTGCCCCAAGCGCCCTGAAAAATACCGCAGTGCGACGGAGTGGAATTGCGAGGGCACCGTCATCCGCCTGCAGATCGGGCTTGAGGATGTCGAGGATTTGAAAGCCGACCTTGCGCGGGGCTTCGCGGCCATCGCTGGCTAGCCACTAGCGGCAATCAGCCTTTTGGTCGCTTCCGCCTGCGGGTTGGAGAACAGTTCCTCGCGGCTTGCGCATTCGACAATCCGCCCCGCCTCCATCACAGCGATGCGGTGCGCAGTGCGGCGAGCGAGCGCGAGGTCGTGGGTGATGAACAACATCGAGAGCCCCCGCTCGCGTTGCAGCCGCCGGAACAGCGAAACAACACCATCAGCGACCAGCGGATCGAGCGCCGATGTGGCCTCATCGAGCAGCAACATTTCGGGGTTGGCCGACAGCGCTCGCGCAATCGCCACCCTCTGCGCCTGCCCGCCCGACAACGAAGCGGGCTTGCGGGCCGCGAAATCACGGGGGAGGCCGACTTCTTCGAGCAGGTCTGCAGCGCGGTCATCTCGTTCGGCTTCTGGGACGAGCCAACGCAGCGGCTCGGCTATAATATCCGCCACACTCCAGCGCGGATCGAGGCTGGCAAGCGGGTCCTGAAAGACTGGCTGGATCAGACGGCGATGCTCTGCGCTACGGCGCTGGCGTGGCGGGAGGGCTTCGCTCTGCCAGCTTATGACACCTGACGCCATCGGTCCCAGCCCGGCAATCGCCCGCCCGAGTGTGGACTTACCCGAGCCGGAACCACCCACCAGCGCCAAAGTCTCGCCCTTGGCCAGAGTCAGACTGGCATCGACCACTGCATCTATCCGTCCCCGCCGCCAGCCGGGCTTGGGGAAATGAACATGCACGCCGCTTGCTTCGAGCAGCGTTTCGCCGGTTTCGGGCAGCGGCTGCAACGGTTCAGAGAGGCGCGGGGTCGCGGCCATCAGGCGCTTGCCATAATCGGTCGCGGGGGAGGTTGCGATCTGCTTAGCCTTTCCGCTTTCCGCCACCTTGCCCCGGTCGAGCAACAACAATCGGTCGGCATGATGCTCAATGCCTGCCAGATCATGGCTGACCAGCAGCATCGCCATCCCCCGTTCGCGACACAGCCGGACGAGCAGCGCCATGATCTCGCCGCGCAATGCTGCATCCAATGCGCTCACCGGCTCGTCGGCGACCAGATAGCGCGGCCCATGCGCCAGCGCCGCCGCGATCAATACGCGCTGCCTTTCGCCACCCGATAACCGGTGCGGATATTGGGCAAGCCTCTCTTCGGGGCGCGACAACCCGACCGCGTCCAGCATCGCGACCATCGCCGCCTTGTCGGGCTTTGCACCGCCAGCCTGCATCGCCGCTTCCTGCAAATGCTGGCGCACGGTGCGATGCGGGGTGAGCGCGGTCAGCGGTTGCTGAAACACGAAACCGATCTTCTCCGCGCGTATCCGGCTCAATTGCCGTTCGGGCAGACCGATCAGTTCGATCCCGTCGAGCATGGCTGAACCACTCGCCACCCCGGCGCTAAGGCCAAAGGGCGTCATCGCACTCATGCTCTTGCCAGCGCCAGATGCGCCCGCCAGCGCTGCGATCTCACCGGGAGAGAGGGTGAAACTGATGTCCTCGACAATGACATGATCCCCAACGCAAACGCGCAAGTTCCGGACGACATAGCCTTCGTTCATTTCGCCGCATCCGCCAGCCGGTCGCGAAAACGCTCTCCGGCTATCGTCAGACAAGCAATCAGCAGCACCAACACGCCGCCGGGCAGCAGCAGCGCCGCCGGATTCATGTCCATCTCTTCCGCGCCCTCGTTGACGAGGATACCAAGCGATGTCAGCGGCTCCTGCACGCCCAGCCCCAGGAAGGAGAGGAAACTCTCGATCATCACCACATGCGGGACGGTGAGCATCAGATAGGCAACCGCCACTCCCGCGACATTGGGCAATATGTGGCGCAGCAGGGTGGCGCGGGCTGGCGATCCAGCCGCTTCCGCTGCAAGGATGAAGGGCCGTTGCTTCAGCGCAATCACCTGCCCCCGCACGACGCGCGCCATCGTCAGCCATTCGACAAAGCCTATCCCCAGAAACACCAGAAGGATCGACCGACCGAACACCACCATCAGCAGGATGACGACAAACATGAAGGGCAGCGCATAGAGCCCATCGACAATGCGCATCATCAATTCATCAGTCCGTCCGCCGACCCAGCCCGCTATCGCACCCCATGCCACGCCGATCACAAGCGCGACCAGCGCAGCCGCTAGCGCCACCGACAGCGTCACCCGCGTCCCGACCAGCAATCTTGCCAGCCGGTCACGACCCAGATCGTCGGTGCCAAGCAGATGACCGTCGGTGAACAACCCGACCCGGACGCTATTCCAATCAATTGATATGTGGTCATAAGGCAGCAAAGGCGGGACAAGCAGCGCGGCCAGCGCAATCAGCGCAACGAGAATGAGCGCGGGCTTCATCCTTCGCGCATCCGTGGGTCGAGCCAGCCGTAAATGAGATCGGCGAACAGGTTGAAGAGGATGATCAGCGCGGCGTAGAGCGTCACTACGCCGAGAACGAGCGGATAGTCGCGGTTCAATGCGCCTTGGACGAAATAGCGGCCAAGACCCGGGAGGCCGAAAACGGTTTCGATCACCACTGCACCGGTCAACAGGGCCGCAGCAGCGGGCCCCAAATAGCTCGCCACTGGCACTAGGGCGGGGCGCAAGGCATGGCGGCGCAGGATTGTCAGCGGCGCGATGCCCCGCGCCCGTGCTGCACGGATATGGTCCGCCCCCAATTCGCCCGCCAACCCCGCGCGGGCCAATTTGGCAACCGCGCCCGTGACCGGCAAGGCCAACGCAACCACCGGCAGCACCAGCCAATTCCAGCCATCATTCTGCCCCGATACCGGCAACCAGCCGAGCCATAGCCCGAAGATCAGCGCCAGGAGCGGCCCGGTGACAAAGGTCGGCAAGGCGGTGAGCAACGTTGCGCCCAGCATCAGCACCTCATCCTGCCATTTGCCTGCCCGCAGTGCCGCCCACAGCCCGGCCGAAATGCCCAGCACACTCGCCAGCAGCAGCGCGCAGCCACCAATCAGAAGCGACACCGGCAGCGCCTCGGCAATCAGCCCGCTGACCGTGAAATCGCGATAGACCATGCTCGGCCCGAAATCGCCCCACATCAACCGCGTCAGATAGAGCCAAACCTGTTCAGGCAGCGACTTGTCGAGTCCATAGGCCGCCTCCAGCGCAGCCCGCACTTCGGGTGCCAGCGGTCGCTCGCCATCGAACGGCCCGCCAGGTGCCACGCGCATCAGCACGAACGACAGCACAATGATGGCGAGCAGCGTCGGTATCGCCGTCAAAAGCCGCCGTGCAATCAGTCTGCCCATGCGCGGTGTTTAGAGGCTTAGAGTCCCAAAGCAATTGCGGACTTCGGCGATGAACAGCTCGGGCCGTTCCATCGCGGCG
Organism: Sphingorhabdus pulchriflava; assembly: GCF_003367235.1. GTDB lineage: Bacteria > Pseudomonadota > Alphaproteobacteria > Sphingomonadales > Sphingomonadaceae > Sphingorhabdus_B > Sphingorhabdus_B pulchriflava. The sequence continues at coordinate 210,606 of NZ_QRGP01000003.1, read as the reverse complement.
AAATGCCCGCCCTTTTCCAGCTCGTTCCAATAGACAATATTCTTGTACCGCGTCTCAGCCCAGCGGCGTGAGGGACGGAACAGTTCCTTGGGGAAGGCGCTGATCCCGGTTGGCACCTGCACTTCGGCGAGGTTCCCGGCCGCAAAGCTGTGCCAGTACAGCCGTGCCGATGAGGCGGCGGTCGCATTCAGCCAATAGAGCATGACATTGTCGAGCAGATGATCGCGGCTAAAGACATTTTCGGGATGTCCGTCGCAATCGGACCAGCCATGGAATTTCTCGATAATCCAGCACATCTGGCCGACGGGGCTGTCGGTCAGTGCGTAACCCAGAGTCTGCGGGCGCGTACTCTGGATTTTCGAATAGCCGCTGTCCTTTTCCTGATACCAGCCTGCCCGCATCAGCGATTGGGCCTCAAACGGTGTCGGCTCCGAGAGCACTTCAGGGGGAGGTGTCGCCACCGCCATGTTGACATGGATCGCGGCACAAGCGCCCTTGTTCTGCGCACCGATGGCCGAGGTTACCATCGCCCCCCAATCGCCACCCTGCGCAAAATAACGGTCATAGCCCAGCCCGCGCATCAGCACGTCCCAGGCTTCCGCAATCTTTTCGACCGACCATCCGGCCTTATCGGGCCGTCCCGAAAAGCCGTAACCGGGCAGCGAGGGCAGGACGAGGTGAAAGGCGGGCTGACTGGACTCTGACGGCTCGGTCAACGCCTCAATGACATTCACAAATTCGAGCACCGATCCCGGCCAGCCATGCGTCATGATCATCGGGCGGGCATCGGCGCGGCTGCTTTTGATATGGATGAAATGGATATCGAGCCCGTCAATCTCGGCCTTGAAATGCGGCCAGCGGTTGAGTTCTGCCTCGCAACGTCTCCAGTCGTAACTGCTGCGCCAATAATCGAGCAACTCCCGGGCATAGGACAGCGGCAGGCCCTGATCCCAATCGTCGACGGTTTCCTTTTCGGGCAACCGGGTTAGCGCCAGCCGCGCTTGCAGGTCATCAAGCGCGCTTTGGTCGATCGAAACGGTAAAGGGGCGTGGGGAAATTGACATCTGGGCTCCACTCCTGATTGGAGAAACCAACCTGTCGGCAATTTGCCCGTCGCGCAAGCGATCAGATGATGTGCCAAGCCTTTAGCGCATGAATCAGCCCCAACAGGCACAGGGCAACCCCGCCGCCAATCCGTATTTTCGATATAGGCAAAATTTTGGCCAGCCGCTCTTTCAGCAGGATCGCTGGAACCACAGCGACCAAAGTTCCCAGCCAGCCGCCAATCGCCGGGAACAGCCAATGGTCGGCGCGCGCCGCATTGGCCCCGATGATAAACTGCCCCTTGTCGCCAAATTGCAGGATGAAAATGCCGAGGAACGCCGTCAGGAAGGGGCCGGTCTTCCAACCTTTGAGCAGATCGACCGGCCTGCGCCACGCCAGCATCGCGGCACCAGCCAGCAAATAGGCCAGACCATTGAACAGCCGCACCGGATCCTGACTCACCCATTGGTCGATGAACGATCCGGCATAGGCCGAAATCAGGCAGTTGATCAGGCTCGCCACTGCAAGCCCCAATATCACAGGCCGGTTGCTGGCAAAACGAATCGCAAGTGCTGCCGCCAGCAACTGGGTCCGATCCCCCGTTTCAGTCAGAATCAGCGTCAGAAAGGATGCAATCAGGCTGTCCATCGGAACTGCCTAGTCGAGCAGTTGGCGTGTGTCAGCCGCCAAGACGTATCGCGACCGAGGCGAGCAAGGCCTCCGATGCAGCGGGATGCAGATGCGCGATACCCACCGCATCACCCATGATGCTCAGGAAACTATCGGTAACCGCCCGGCTGCCCTGTGCGCCAAAGCGCTGCAATGCGGCCTCAAAAGTCGCGGCAATTTCGGAAATCGCTGTCAGGCCGTGGCGTGCTGCCGTTTCACGGACTTGTTCAAGCCGCATCAGAAACTGCAACGGATTGGCATCATAGGCCGTCATCGCCAGCGCCTCGATAAGTTCGCCCAGCTCTGCCCGTACCATCAACAATTGGTCATGATCATATTTCATGCCGGTTAGCCCCCGAATTTGCCCGATCCCGAGATGCGCCATTATGGTTACCCTTTGGTTAACATGGCGGTGATTACATCCAGACTTGACTTTTGTGGGCAATCATCGCAATTGCGCGCCGGTGACGGGCGGCGCAAAGCGGCCCGCTTTTTGTTTTAGCTTATTGAACCGAAGGAACAGGCCATGGCGAAGCCAGCCACGATCAAAATCCGTCTCGTCAGCAGCGCTGATACCGGCTTCTTCTATGTAACCAAGAAAAACCCCCGGAATCAGACGGAAAAGATGTCTTTCCGCAAATATGATCCCGTCGCGCGCAAGCATGTCGAGTTCAAGGAAGCCAAGATCAAGTAAGTGGTGCCGGGGCCTTTGGTCCCGTGGCGCCTTGCTGAATCAGGATGAAAAAGGGTGCGGCTATCGCGCCCTTTTTTGATTCGGGAATTAGCGATTCGGTTTGCTGGCAAAGCGCAGCAGCGTGAATCCGGCCAGTGCCGAGGCAATCGATCCCATCAACACCCCGATCTTCACGGCATCGGATAGTGCGGGATCGGTAAAGGCCAAACCGCCGATAAACAGGCTCATCGTAAAACCGATACCGCAGAGCAGCGCCACGCCATAGACTTGCGTCCAACTGGCATCGCGGGGGCGTTGCGCCAGCCCGACCTTCACTGTCAGCCACACGCTGCCGAAAATCCCCAGCTGCTTGCCGACGAACAACCCGAGCGCGATGCCAAGCGGCAGCGGTGAAAGCAGTGCATCGGCCCCTACCCCTTCGAGCGAGACGCCTGCATTGGCAAAGCCGAACAGCGGGACAATGACGAAGGCGACCGGTTTCGCCAAAGCATGCTCCAGCCGGTGCAGCAATGAATCCTCGGCATCGGGCGCGCCAACCGTCCGCAGCAACGGAATGGCAAAGGCTGCCAGCACACCGGCGATGGTCGCATGGACGCCCGACAGCAGGGTTGCATACCAAAGCAGCGCAGCGAGCAGCAAATAGGGCCAGAGTTGGCGCACCCCCATTTTACCCATGACCAGCATCACAAGCCAGATTGCTCCTGCAGCCGCGAGGGCCTCAAAGTTGAGGCTGGCCGTATAAAACAAGGCGATGATGGCGACCGCGCCCATATCGTCGACAATCGCCACCGTCGTCAGGAACAGCTTGAGCGACGCCGGCGCCCGACTGCCCAGCAGTGCCAGAACACCGATGGCAAAGGCGATGTCGGTCGCGGCCGGGATTGCCCAGCCGCGATGCAACATGGGGTCGCCACCCGCTACATAAAGATAAACCATGGCAGGCAGCGCCATCCCTGCTGCCGCTGCGATCATTGGCAACAGCCGGTCCGCCCAGGTAGCTAGATGCCCATCAACAAATTCGCGTTTGATCTCCAGCCCGACCAGCAGGAAGAAAATTGCCATCAGCCCGTCATTGATCCACAGATGCACCGTCATCGGCCCCAGCTTGGGCGTCAATTCGGGACCGGTTTCGGCGTGGATCAGATGGAAATAACTCTCCGCCAAAGGCGAATTGGCCACAGCCATCGCCAAGGCGGCAACAATCATCAAGATGATCCCGCCCGCCGCTTCGCTATCCAGAAAATCGCGCAGGGCAGAAGCAGGTCTGCGTACGCTGGGTTTTGCATTGCTGCTCATGGCGACCGAATAGCCCGCACAAGACACTGACCGCAATCTTTTCCGCTATTCACCTTGCGCAAGCCTAGTCGATGCAACTATTCACTCCGCATCGGGTTTAACTATTCGCAGGGCACGCACTGCATGGACGAGCAGAAAATCGAGCGACTTACCGATCGCCAGAAAGACTGCCTGCGTCTGGTTGCCCAAGGTTTTACCTCAAAGGAAATCGGGCGATTGCTCGACCTTTCACCCTCTACCGTCGACAATCACGTCACGATGGCGGTTCAGCTTCTCGGAGCGCCGAGCCGGGGTGCCGCAGCGCGCGCATTGGCCAGTGCAGAGGTTGGGCAATATTTGCCTAGTCAGTCGCCAGAGCTTGCCGATAGCGGCGATAGCGCCATGAATCCTTCCAAAGCGGAAGGAAAAGTCCAAGCCAATTTTGGCCAACGGCTTCTGGTCCTTCCGCCAGTTGGAGGGAAGAAAAATGACCTAGATGGCACCTCGCGAACCCTGCGCATCCTGCAGGTTGCGGTCCTGGCGACAGCATCGGCAATCGCATTGACGATCCTGATCTCCGGCTTTTTCCGGACACTTGGCTAAACCGCACCCCTGACCATAAAAGCGGTCGCCCGTTCAGGGCCGCAACCCGCCGGATGCGCGTCTCTCTGGCAAGAATTGGTGATATGCAGGTCGAAGCCACCACCCCGGCTTGCATATTGCCACGGTCGATGGTCATGACAGGACATGCCCGCTTTCACTCTCCCCGACGCTTTGGTCATCAACCTCTATTGGGTACTTGCGCTTTTGTGCTGCGGTTTTGCTGCGGTGGCAGGGGGCAGGTCGGGTCGCATCGGTGCCTTGATGATCATCACAGCAAGCGTCGCCTCGGTTGCAGGCGAGCAGTTTGGAACGTGGAATCAAACCCACATTCCCGTCATGACCATCGACTTCATCCTACTTGCCGGATTTTACTGGCTGGCATTACGAAGCAAAAGCTATTGGCCGATCTGGGTGACAGGCTTTCACCTGATTTCTGTCTTTTCGCACATCGCGGTGCTGTTCGCCGATGATGTGCGCCAGATGCTCTATTATGGTTTCGGGGCTTTCTGGTCGCTTCCGATATTGTTGGCGATGGTCATCGGTATTTCGCGCGACAGGTTGCAGCATATCGAACCGGGCTAATTGCCCGCTAAATCGAGTCCCGCCACCTGCATCGCTGCGCAAGCAGGCAGCAACCAGCATATGGCAACAGCCCCGACTATCTGGACATTGTTCGAATATTGGCAGCACGAACTTTTGCTGTTCTGCGCGATATTCTTCCTGATTGGCGCGCTGGATGATCTGTGCGTCGACCTTGTCTGGGCCCTGCACCGCACCGGGCGCTGGCTGGCCCGCTACCGGATTGCCCCGCCCATTCGGGCGAGCCAGCTTCCGCCGCCCACCACACCGGGCTTGATCGCGATCTTCATCGCAACCTGGCAAGAGGCAAGCGTGATCGAGGCTATGCTGCGCCAATGCCAACAGGCGTGGGGCACAGGCAAAACCGAGTATCGCATCTATGTCGGTTGCTACCCGAATGACCGGCGCGGGGCGGCCGCAATAATGCGCGGCTGTAGCGGGCATCCGCAATGTCGGCTGGTCCTGTGCGACCTGCCCGGCCCGACATCAAAAGCAGATTGCCTCAACCGACTGTGGCACGCCTTGCTATCGGACGAGCTGGTGGCAGGGATGAAAGCCAAGGCCATTGTTCTGCACGACGCCGAAGATTCGGTGCACCCGCACGAATTGCGCGTCTTTGATTATCTGATCGAAAAGGCGAGCGCGGTCCAATTACCGGTGATCGCGATCCCGGTTGCGCACTCAAACTGGGTCAGCGGCCATTATTGCGACGAATTTGCCGAAGCGCATGGCAAGCAATTGGTGGTGCGCGAGGCGATTGGTGCGGCGGTACCGCTGGCGGGTGTGGGCTGCGCTATCGAGCGCAACCATCTGGGCCGGATTGCGCTGCGCAACGGCGGCAGCCCGTTTGACGCGACAAGCCTGACAGAAGATTATGAACTCGGCCTGGGTGTAACCGAAGCCGGAGCGCGCACCATTTTTGCGCGCATATTGGATGAGGACGGCCAATTGGTCGGAACCCGCGCCTGCTTCCCGGACACTTTGGGCGCGGCAGTGCGGCAAAAAGCGCGCTGGATGACAGGGATCGCCCTTGCCGGATGGGACAGGCTCGGCTGGCGCGGCAGTGCCTTTGAATATTGGATGCGGCTGCGCGATCGCAAGGCAGTGTTTGCGGCGCTGGTGCTGACGCTTGCTTATGCCTGCATCGCGCTCACCGCACTCCTCATCCTCGCGCATCGCAGTGGCGTGCATGATCCCAAGCCGCTAAGTTCCACCCTAGTGCTATTGCTGCTGATAAACGCCGTGCTTCTGATGTGGCGCATGGCGGTGCGCTGCGCCTTTGTGTCGCGGCAATATGGCTGGCGGCAAGGGTTGCTATCGATTCCGCGCACCGTAGTCGCGAACATCATCGCCATCATGGCCGCACGCCGCGCCACCTTTGTCTATGCCCGCCACCTGCTCGGCGGAAAGCTGCAATGGGACAAAACCACCCACGCCCATTTTCCGAGCAGCGGTTAAGCCTAGCGCCCGAATTTCCGCTGCGTCTTGCCGAAGCGCAATTTCCGCGTCCCTGGCTTGCCTTCCTGCGCCCGCCCCTTGGGCGCAGCAACGCGCTGTTCATGCGGCAGGCCCAATTCCTCCGCCTCCAACGCGCGGATTTCGTCGCGCAGGCGGCCGGCTTCTTCGAATGCCAGATCGGCGGCGGCGGCACGCATTTTCTTTTCGAGCTCCTCGATATAGGCGCGCAGATTGTGGCCGACGAGGTTGTTGGCACCTTCTGCGTCGATCTCCACCAGCACCCCATCGCGGCTCGCGGTGTCGGCGACGATATTGTGGATGTCGCGCTTGATGCTCTCGGGCGTGATGCCATGTTCGAGGTTATAGGCGCGCTGCTTTTCGCGGCGCCGGTCGGTCTCGCGCATCGCGCGTTCCATGCTGCCGGTGATGCGGTCGGCATAGAGGATCACCCGCCCATCAACGTTACGCGCGGCCCGGCCGATGGTCTGGATCAGCGAGGTTTCGCTCCGCAAAAACCCTTCCTTGTCCGCATCCAGTATCGCCACCAGCCCGCATTCCGGAATATCGAGCCCCTCGCGCAGCAGGTTGATGCCGACGAGCACGTCATAGACCCCCAGCCGCAAATCGCGGATCAGTTCGATGCGTTCGAGCGTTTCGACGTCGCTGTGCATATAGCGCACGCGCAGCCCCGCCTCGTGCATGAACTCGGTTAGATCCTCCGCCATCCGTTTGGTCAGCGTGGTGACGAGGGTGCGATAGCCAAGCTCGGCGGTCTTGCGGCACTCGTTGATGCAATCCTGCACCTGATCCTCGACCGGCTTGATCTCGACCGGCGGGTCGATCAGCCCGGTGGGGCGGATGACCTGTTCGGCAAAGACTCCGCCGGTCTGCTCCATCTCCCACGCGCCGGGGGTGGCGGAGACAAAGACCGTCTGCGGCCGCATCGCCTCCCACTCGTTGAAGCGCAAGGGCCGGTTGTCGATGCAGCTGGGCAGGCGAAAGCCATATTCGGCTAGCGTCAGCTTACGCCGATGGTCCCCGCGCGACATGCCGTTGACCTGACCGATGGTCTGGTGGCTCTCGTCCACGAACAGCAGCGCATTGTCGGGCAGATATTCGAACAAAGTCGGCGGTGGCTCACCGGGCAAGCGCCCCGTCAAAAAGCGCGAATAATTTTCAATGCCCGCACAGCTGCCGGTCGCCGCGATCATCTCCAGATCGAAATTGGTGCGCTGCTCAAGCCGCTGCGCCTCCAATAATTTGCCCTCGGCGACCAGCTCCTCCAGCCGGTGGACCAGCTCGAACTTGATCGCCTCGGTCGCCTGCTTCATCGTCGGCCCCGGCGTGACATAGTGGCTGTTGGCATAGACGCGGATCGCGTTCAGCCGCACCCCGGCCTTGCCGGTCAGAGGATCGAATTCGGCAATCTCCTCGACCTCGTCACCGAAGAAACTGATGCGCCACGCCATATCCTCCAGGTGGCTGGGGAAAAGCTCCAGATTGTCGCCGCGCACGCGGAAATTGCCGCGCGCAAAGGCGGCGTCGTTGCGTTTATATTGGAGCGCGACCAGCTTGCGGATCAGCTCGCGCTGGTCAACGCTCTCGCCCTTTTTCAGGTCAAAGATCATCGCCGAATAGGTTTCGACCGAGCCGATGCCATAAAGGCAGGAAACCGAGGCAACGATCAGCACATCGTCACGTTCGAGCAGCGAGCGGGTGGCCGAATGGCGCATCCGGTCTATCGCCTCGTTTACGCTCGACTCCTTCTCGATATAGGTGTCGCTGCGCGGCACATAGGCCTCTGGCTGGTAATAGTCATAGTAACTGACAAAATATTCGACCGCATTGTCGGGGAAGAAGCTTTTGAATTCGCCATACAACTGCGCCGCGAGGATCTTGTTGGGCGCGAGCACCAGAGCGGGGCGCTGCAGCGCCTCGACCACCTTTGCCATGGTAAAGGTTTTGCCCGAACCGGTGACGCCGAGGAGGACCTGGTTTTTCTCCCCCGTGCGCGCGGTTTCGACCAGTTCCTTGATCGCCGTCGGCTGATCGCCCGCAGGTTCATATTCAGAAACCAGCTTGAACGGCTTCCCCCCCTCCACCTTGGGCGGCCGTTCGGGGCGATGCGGGGTGAAGCTGCCGTCAGTATCGGGCTCTTCCAGACCACGGCGGATGATGAGTTCAGCCATGTTCGCTATATGTACGCGTTTGGGGTGTGGGGCAAGGTCTACTAAACCCCGCTCACCCGTTTCGACAGATCGCGCACTGGGCCAAAGCCGATCAGCGCGGTTCCGACAAAGGGCAAAGCCACCACCCACAGCCGCACGCCGGTAACGCCCATGGGGCTCGCGATGCTGATCGCGGCGGTGAAGGCCAATCCGGCGCAGGTCAGCAGCAGGCCGGTGATCAGCCGCCAGTGCGGCACCGGCGTCGCGCGTTCGGGCATGCCGCGCACCTGTTCAAAGCGCGCGAAAATCGCAATCAGCGGCAATAGCATCAGAATGTATAGCGCGAACCAGACCGGCCGGGTCAGCCACCATTCGCCGCTCCCCGGTGCAAGGTGCAGGCCGATGCCGCCAAGCAGCCATGCTGCGACCATCACAAAAACAAAGGCGGTCAGATGCCAGAGATAGACCGTCATGATCATGCCGTTCATCAGCACCGTTGCGGTCCACAGCCAAAGCCTTTCCAGCATGCGCCGCCCTGCCGGTTCGAACGCGATGGCAAAGCCCGATTGCGCAATACCGAGCGCGAGGAGCGCGATTGTCGGCGGCATCGAATTGGAGAGATCGCTGCCCGGAACGCCGATCATCGCCACCGGATAGGGGCCGAAATAGACCAGCATTTCGAGAGCAATCGCGCCGAACACTGCCCATAGCCAAGGATTGCGGATCCGCCCCTGCTGCCAGGCATAGCCCAATTGGTGGATTCCCAGCCAGACGAAGAGGAAATTGGCGAAATTGATATAAGGCACATGATATTTCAGCGTCAGCACGTCGATTGTGACCGCGCCCGCGACAAAGCCCCAGAAGCTTGCCCATCCGAAACGCTGCCACAGCGCCCATGTCCACGGCACCAGCGCGGAGATGATGAGATAGACCGAAAGGAACCAGACCGGGATCAGCGCCAGCTGCGCCGCCATCGCAACGATTTCGCGGTCGATCCCGGCCCATGTGCCAAAGGCTGCGAACAGCGTCCAGATCAGGAACAGCGGCAATACCGGGTTGATCAGGCGCTGCACCCTTCCGCCGAACCAGTCGGAATAATGCTGCCCCTTGCGCTGCGCCGCCGCCCACGACATGCCGTGCGAAAAGCCGCCGACGAGGAAGAAAATCGGCATCACCTGAAACCCCCAGGTCAGCCATTGCGTCCACGGGATGATGCCGAGCAGATGCCCGCCCTCTACGGCGCCGTCCTTCATATAGGGCGCAGCGACCAGCCAGTGACCGACCACCACGGCAAGGATCGAAAGCGCGCGCAGGAAATCGACATAGCGGTTGCGTTCGGGCGGCGTCATCGCGGCCATTTCGGCTGCGCGGCCCCAAAGGCTGCTTCTGGGCTTGTCGTTCATCCTTGCTCCTATTTCTTGAACAGCACCCGATCCTCGGGCCCGAAACCCCAGCGCCAGATCACCCATAGATATACGCCAAGGATCGCGGGGACGCCCAGTGCCAGTTCGGCCCATTCGGGCAGGCGGGTGGCGCCGACGCCGATCAGGATGGCGGCGGCGATGGCTGGCAGCAGGCTCCAGCGCCAGATGGAGAGCGGCTCGCCCAACAGCTTGGAAAGCAATATCGCCTTGGCGACCGAGGCGAAGCCCAAGGCGAGCATCAGCGCGGCGGCAACTGCGGCGGCCTGCGCCAACCCGCGATATTCGGGCTTCAACGGCAGCATCGGCACCATCTCGATCAGGATCAGGCTGAGCACCACCTGCAAGGCCAACATGCCGAGCGAAAGCAGGAGGTTCCTGTGCCGCGCCATATAGACCAGCGCGCTTTCGCTGACCACGGCAGTCGCCGCTGCCACCTCTGCCGCGAGCAGGAAGGCCATTGCCGCGGTGCCGCCGACAAATTCCGGCCCGACCAGACCCATCACAGCCTCCCCCGGAATGCCGAGCGCGAGCGCGATGCCGACTTGGGCGGCGATAATCCAGAAACCGACCTGGCCGACCTGCCGCGCAATCTCCCCATAATTTTTCGCCTGCAAATTGCGGGTGATGACGGGGCCGAGGATCGGATCAAAGCTCGATTTCAGTTTCTGCGGCAGGCTGGCGACCTGTTGCGCGACATAATAAATCCCGACCACGGCGGGGCTGGCGAACAGGCCGAGGATAGCGAGATCGAGACGCCTGCTGCCCCATTCGATCGCATCCGCCGCCGCCAAGGGCAGGTTGCGGCGGGCGAGCAGGTAGAGCTCGACGGGGCGCGGTCGCCAGCCCTGCGGCGTGCCATAGCTGCGCCAGAGCGGCCAGAGCGCGGTGAGCATCGCGGCGAGGATCGAGGCGACATAGGACAGGATCAGACCGTCGCGCGCCGAATAGAAGAAGAGCGCGCCTGCCGCGATGCTGATCGTCCACGGTTCGACAATCGCGCGTGCGCGCACCGTCGAGGCCACGTCGAAGCGATAGGCGAGCGCCGCCAAGGCAATATCCGTCCAGACAATCGCGAAAATGGTGAGCGGCAGATAGCGGTCGAGCCCGTTCAGCGGGCTGTTGGGGAACATCAGTTGCGGCAGCGCGATCAGCACCGCTGCACCCAGTGCCGAGGCAAAGGTCGCGACCAGCATCGCGTCACCAACAACATGGGTGTCGGGCCGGTCCTGTTTCGACAGCGCTTCGGCCAGCCCGCGCCGCAACCCCAGCGTCGCCAGTTGGGCGACAAATTCGACGATCAATATCGCATAGGCAAATCGCCCGAGCACCTCTGGCCCGTACAGCCGCCCGGCGATGAACAGGAAGGGCAAGCGCGCCAGCAGCCGCAGGACAAAGCCGAACACATTGGTCCGCCCGCCCTTGGCAAGCGCCTTCAGATCGGCTTCGTTCTGCGCCGCAGCTTCAGGACCCGTGCTGACTGTCATCCCCCTCGCCGGAACCAATACCGATGTGTAGCGCAGCGGTGGCCCGCTGTCACCTTTCGGCCTTCAACGGACGGGAGAGCAGCGCTTCGACGACCTGTCCGACGTTGGCACTGCCATCGAGAAGCGCGCAGACAGCCGCAACAATCGGCATCTCGACACCCAGTGATTGCGCCGATTCGAGGAGGACGGGTGCTGTGAACGCGCCCTCTGCCACGGTGCGCCGGTCAGCCATCAGCTCGGCCGCCGCCTTGCCCTGCCCGAGCCCGCGGCCCAATGAGAAATTGCGGCTATTCTCGGAAGAGCAGGTGAGCACCAGATCGCCCAGCCCTGAAAGCCCGGCCAGCGTTTCTGCTTGCGCCCCGCGGGCCAGACCATATCGCTGCATCTCGGCAAAACCACGCGCGATCAGCGCCGCACGGGCATTCAGGCCCAGCCCCGCACCGTCGACAACACCGCAGCCGATGGCGAGCACATTCTTGACCGCGCCGCCAATCTCTGCCCCCACCACATCGTCGGACCAATAGGGCCGGAAAGCAGGGGTCGCGACCAGCCGCATCAGCAGCTTGCCCAGCGTCTCGCTTTCGCAGGCGAGTGTGATCGCGGTCGGCTTTCCTGCCGCGACTTCGTGCGCAAAGGTGGGTCCGGACAAAACGGCAAGCGGATTGTTCGGGCGCAGTTCGGCGACGATTTCGGAGACCAGCATCTGCGTCCCCGCCTCAATCCCCTTTGCGCAAAGCAGCAAGGGCGAGTCGGTTTCGGGCAGGCGTTCGAGCGTGCCGCGCAGATGCTGCGCGGGCGTCACCAGCAACAGCGCCGAACAGGCGGCCATGTCGGCCAAGTTGCCGGTGGCGCGGATCTGCGGCGGCAGCGCGAGATTGGGGAGGTAGAGCGGATTGCCCTGCCCTGCATTCACCGCCTCGACCACCTCGGGCTCAAGTGCCCAAAGCAGCACCTCTGCATGGTTCTGCGCCATCACGCTGGCAAGCGCGGTGCCCCACGCGCCTGCACCGATGATACCGATGGGTTGTCCGGTCATGCCTTCACTCCTGCGCCGCGCACGGCCTCTGCATCCGGGTCGAGCGGCCAGCGCGGGCGTGCCGCGACATCGAGCGGATCGGTCAATCCGGCGGCAAAGCGCTCCGCCCCCGCCCAGGCGATCATCGCGCCATTATCGGTGCACAGCCAGTGTGGTGGTGCCACAAAGCGCATGCCATATCGTTCCGCCACGCGCTGCAGCATCGCGCGGATCGCGTCGTTAGCGGCCACCCCACCTGCGACCACCAGCGCACCGAGCGGATCGATCCGCGACAGGCTGTATTCGAGCCGGTCCTCAAGGCAATCGACCACGGCCTGCTGGAAGGAGGCGGCAATATCTTCGGGCCTGTGCGTTCCCGCTTCATGCGCGCGCAGCACAGCGCTTTTCAGACCTGCAAAACTGAAATGCGGTTCGTCCGCGCCTTTCAACGGCCTTGGCAAAGGAACCGCTTTTGCGTTGCCCTGCTTCGCCGCTTTTTCCACCGCCGGGCCGCCGGGGAAGCCGAGGCCCAGAATCTTGGCACTCTTGTCAAACGCCTCGCCCACCGCATCATCAATCGTCGTCGCCAACCGGTCATAATCGCCGACGCCATTCACGCGTAGCAACTGGCAATGCCCGCCGGAAACGAGCAGCAGCAGATAGGGAAATTCGAGGCCAGGATCGATCAGGCGCGGTGAAAGCGCATGGCCCTCAAGATGATTGACCGCAATCAGCGGCTTGTTCGCCGCCATCGCCAATGCCTTCGCCGTCACCAGCCCGACCATGACGCCGCCGATCAATCCGGGACCGGCAGTGGCTGCAATGGCGTCGACATCCCTCAACGTCATTCCGGCATCAGCGAGCGCCGTTTCGACCAAAGGCGTCATCAGTTCGGCATGCGCGCGTGCGGCAATCTCTGGCACCACCCCGCCAAAGGCCCGGTGATGATCCTCCTGCCCCGCTAGAGCGTGGCTCAATATCGTCCGATCCGACCGCACCAGCGCCGCCGCTGTTTCGTCGCAACTCGATTCAAGGCCCAAAATCACTGCCATCGGCTTCCCCTTAGGGATGTGCCCCGCTATGGACAAGCCGCATGACCCCAAGCAGTTCCAATCCCTTGCGTATCGGCACCCGTTCTTCCCCGCTCGCTATGGCGCAGGCGGAGATGACCAAGGCCGCCCTGATCGCGGCACATGGCTGGGATGAAGCCGCTGTCCTCCTCGTCCCGATGCTGTCGAGCGGCGACAAGGTGCAGGACCGCCCGCTCGCCGAAATCGGCGGCAAGGCTTTGTGGACCAAGGAGCTGGAACGCGCCTTGCTAGATCGCGAGATCGACATTGCGGTGCATTCGATGAAGGACGTCGAAACCGTCCGTGCCGAAGCCTTCCGCATCGCCGCCATGCTGCCGCGCGCCGATGTGCGTGAACGGTTGATCGGCGCTGAGAGCATCGCGGCACTTCCGCGAGGTGCCAAGGTGGGCACCTCCAGCCCGCGCCGTGCCGCGCAGCTGAAAGCTTTGCGGCCCGACATCGTTACCGACAGCATAAGAGGCAATGTTGCGACCCGCCTGTCGAAAGTGGCCAGTGGCGAATTTGATGCCACCTTGCTCGCCGCTGCAGGCCTCGATCGATTGGGGCAATCCGAAATAGGCGTTGCCATTGAAGCCGGCCAAATGCTGCCCGCTGCGTCACAAGGGTCAATCGGCATCGATTGTCTCGTCGAGCGCCCCGAAATCGCCGCGCTGTTGGCACCGGTGAACCACCAGCCGACCTTCGACTGTGTGATGGCCGAGCGCGCCTTCCTCGAAGCACTGGGTGGCACCTGCCACTCTCCGGTCGCGGCACAAGCCGCTTGGGAAGGCGGCGCAATATTGCTCAAGGCTGAAATATTGCGCGAGGACGGCAGCGAGCGCCAGTCGGGTTCGATTGCCTGCACAGTCGGTGACAGCGCAGCACCGGCGCAGCTTGCCCGCCAGCTGCTCGACACTGCCTCGCCCGAATTGCGGACCTTGTTCGAAGGATGAACCTGCTCATCATACGCCCGCAGCCAGGCAATGATGCCAGTGCCAAACGGGCGCGTGAGGCCGGATTCAAAGTGACCCAGTTTCCCTTTTTCAAAGTCCGCGCCTGCCCATGGTCCGCACCGGACCCTGCACGATATGATGCGCTATTGATAACCAGCGCCAATGCCATCCGCCATGCAGGTCCTCAGCTCGACATGCTGCGTCACTTGCCAGTCCATTCTGTTGGCGTCCGCAGCGGCGACCAAGCGCGCCAAGCTGGTCTTGGCGTCCAATCCGAGGGGACGGCCGATGCTGCCCAAGCGTTACAGGCCGCTGCCGATGCTGGTCATCATCGCCTCTTGTGGCTGGCAGGCGAGGACCATCAGCACCTTGCACCACCTCCCGACATGATAGTTGATCAGCGGGTGGTCTATGCCTCTGTGCCGCTCGAGCCGGACAGTGCGATGGCCGAAGCCGTCCTCAGGAGCGACGTGATAGCGCTGCATTCGGCCCGCGCTGCCCAACGCCTGGCTGCTTTGGTCGAGCAGTGGCAATATCCACGTACGGCAATCACCATTGCCTGTTTTTCGCAGGCCATATCTGACGCCGCAGGGCCTGGCTGGCGTGCAGTGGTGATTGCCGAACGGCCAGAGGACAGCGCCTTGTTGTCGGCGGTGCAATGCCTCGCTACAGTCAGTGACGAAGCAAATATAAGGGACGCACATTGACCAAACGCACTCCACTGGTTTTGCTGCTGCTCGCCTTTTTGGGTGGTGCCGCATTGGTCGGCTGGCTGGCATCGACCAATCGCCTTCCAGGATCTACGGAACAGGCTGCGCACATAAGCGAAAACCAGCCACCGCTAGTGACCTATGGCAAGAATGCAGCGCCTGTCGTCAATGCCGGCGCGATTGCCGTTCCGACAGTGCTGACCGGCGACGCAGCGCGTATCGAGGCGATGGTTGTCGCAATGGCCGCACGGCGCGCCATTGAAAGCGGCGCGCAACTGGGGCCGCTCGAGCCGAGGTTGAATGCTGCCTTCGGGCGCGTCCAACCCGACGCATTGGATACGCTGATTTCGGGCGCGCGTGTACCGCTGACCAGCGGGATGCTGCTCGCCGAACTCGATGACATCGGCGAACCACTGAAACATAGGCCCGGAACCGCGTGGGAAATCGCCCGCCGCGAAGCGAGCAACCTGTTCGTCTTGCGTCAGGAAGATTCGGTACCGACGGGCCCCGCCGCGCAACTAGAACATGCACGGCAACAGCTCGTTTCGGGCGATGTCGCCGGTGCTGCGCGCACCGTCGAAGCAATGCCCGGCGCGGCCAATGGCAGCAACTGGCTCAACAAAGCACGCCGCTATGTCGCGATGCGGCGTGCGCTTGACGCACTTGATGCCGCTGCGGTTGCTATCCCCGTCATGCCACCAGTTGCGCCCGTGGTTGCTGCGCCAGATAGTGCTGCTGCAACACCCGCACCCGAAACCCCGGCTAACGTCGCACCATAAGAGCGTCCCCCTGTGGATAGTGTAATAAATCTTTCATACATGTAGCGACCCTATAGATTGTCGCGATGGCGACGATCACCCTTCCGATTCCCGGTCAACGTGCGGACCTCATCAACGCACCCCCGTTGCGCCTTTTGGCGCGTGAGGTGGCGGGTTTTGCCTATACGCGTACGCGCGCCACATTCGCCCCGCCGGTTGCGCTTGATGTTGAAGGCAAGGGCCGCGAAGTTGTTGTCCTGCCTGGCTTCCTGGCGTCTGATCGCACGACAATCCGGCTCCGCCGCTCGCTCGATCAGGCAGGTTTTCGTGCCCATGGTTGGGGCCTTGGACGCAATGGCGGTGTTTCCGTCGACTTGTTCGAGAAAATTGATCGCCAGTTTGACCGCAACGGCATCGACGGCCCGGCAACGCTGGTCGGCTGGAGCCTGGGCGGTGTTATCGCGCGCGAATATGCCAAGCGCAGTCCACACCGTGTCGCCCGTGTCATCACGCTGGGCAGCCCCTTTTCAGCGCATCCGCGCGCGAACAATGCCTGGCGGGTCTATGAATTTGTCGCCGGCCACGCGGTCGACGATCCGCCGGTCGAGGCCGTACTGCATGAAAAACCGCCCGTGCCGACCTTCGCTTTCTGGTCGGCACGAGACGGTGTTGTAGCACCCGATGCCGCGCGCGGTCGGATCGGAGAGTCGGATCAATCGACCGAGCTCGATTGCTCACATATGGCGTTCATCGCCGATCCCGAAGCCATCCGCGCTGTTGCGCGTGCGATAGTCGCCTGATCAGCGCGCCGCTACAGCCGCCTCCGCCACATTGTCGCTGAAAAATCCGTCGATCCCGGTGGCGAGGAAAGCTTTGATCTCTGCCACCAGATCGCCATGGCCTGCCGGATTGAGCCCGCTTCGTTGGCCCAGCGGCAGGAAGTAATTTTCGCGCCGGAACGTCCAGATATGGACGTCGAGCCCGGCCATATGGGCATCGGCGACAAGCGAGGTCGGCTCACTGAGATTGCCGAGCATCGTGCGCGGAATGACCATGGCCTTTTCAACGCCGATGCCGTTGGCATAGATCGCAATCGCCTTGAGCCCATCTGGCTTAGCCATTGAAGCATATTTGGTTGCCGGGTCGTCCGCCGGTCCGTCGTCCTTTGACATCAGCTGGATAAGCCGCAGCTTGGTCTTGCCGCGCAGCGCCTTGAGATTGCCGACCTCAAAACTCTGGATGAACAGCGGATCGTCTTTTTGCGTATAGCCATGTTTTTGCAACATCGTGAGCAAGGGCGCCTCGTGGGGTAGACCGATAGAAGCAAAATAGCTGGGGTGCTTGGTTTCGGGATAGATACCGATGCGTCGTCCGGTCTCTTTCTCCTTGGCTTTGGCGAGCAGGATGATCTCTTCAAAGGTCGGAATTTCGAACTGCCCGTCATAGGCCATATTGGCTTTACGCAACATCGGCAGCCGCTCTTTTGCCCGCAAAGTCTTCAGTTCGGCGAGCGTGAAATCCTCGGTAAACCAGCCGGTCATTTTCTGGCCGTCGATGGTCTTGCTAGCCTTTCGGTCGGCAAATTCGGGTCTGTCAGCAACATCGGTGGTTTCCGAAATCTCATTCTCGTGCCGCGCGACAAGCACGCCATCCTTGGTCAGCACCAGATCGGGCTCGATATAATCCGCGCCTTGCTCGATCGCGAGCGTGTAGCTCGCAATGGTGTGCTCGGGGCGTTCGCCGCTGGCACCGCGGTGGGCAATGATGATCGGGTCCTTGGCCATGGCGGATTTTCCTTCATTGGCAGTGCCGCTGGTGCAGGCAGACAAGGCCAGCGCGACACAGAGTAGCAATTTGAATTTCATGCACGCTCCGAAACAGAAACCGGGGTGCGCGCTTCATCCAACTGGATTGTTACATCCGCGCGACCTGGCACCTCTTCCATGATCCAGCGCGTCAATCGTTCATAATGGGCGATGAAGCGCGCGACCTGTTCATCTGTCATCGCGGCAGCGGCACGCTGCGCCCCATCCTGCGCCTGATAGGCTTGCTCCTGCTCACAGCGCCATGTGTGCACGACTTCGAACGAGGGCGGGCGCAGATAGGCCAGCCGGTCGATGCGGGCGAATAGCTCCGCAGTTTCGCGGGCAAGATGTGCGTTCCAAAAGCTGCGCCAGACGCCGTCCGGGTCATCGTCGCGTTCCAGATTGTTCACCGGTCGGGCGATCAGATCCGAAGGCACCGGCTTTGCACCCACGCACCACCCTTCGAGCAGCAACAGGTCGCATGGCCCATCGAGCAGCGGCCATTCGCGCGAGGACAAGGGCTCGTCGGCCCGCTTGTCAAACCGCGGCAGCATTACCGAACGACCTGCCTTTACGGCATCAAGCGTCGCGATGCCGATAGCAGTATCATGCGTCCCCGGCGGCCCGCGCGTTGCAAATAGCGGATGTATCTGCTCCGCCAGTCCTGCCCGCACGGTGCGCCCGAGATAGAGATCGTCGAGCGACAAGGTGCCAACCCGTAACCCCTGCCCAGTAAAATGCCGTGCAAGTTGGGCGCTAGCCGTCGACTTACCCGAGGCCTGCGTCCCGCATAGCCCGACGATCAGCGGCTCACCCGGCGTCAACCAGCTTTCAATCTGCCCGGCAAGTGCGGTCGCTATCGGGTTCATGCGCCCAGCGCGGCCTCCCACTCTGGCTGTTTGAACCCGACCAGAAGCCCGCCCGGATATTCGAGCACCGGGCGTTTGATCATGCTCGGCTGTTCGAGCATCAGCGCGATCGCCTTGGCCTCATCCAGCCCAGCTTTCGCGTCATCGGGCAGTTTCTTGAAGGTCGTGCCAGCGCGATTGAGGATCGTCTCCCACCCCTTCGCCGCGCACCAGCTTTTCAGCTTACCCGCATCCGCGCCCGCCTTTTTGTAATCATGAAACGCATAAGCGATGCCCTGACCGTCCAGCCAGACGCGCGCCTTCTTCACTGTGTCGCAATTGGGGATGCCGTAAAATATGATGCTCATTTGATCGTCCTTGCTATCATCTGTTGCTCTAGCGGATGGAGAAGGGGAGGCAAGTATGAGGGTGCATGTCGGTTGGGCTTTGGTGCTGGCCTCTTTGGCGGCAGCAGGTGGTTATGCGGCGGCAAAACCGGCGCAAGCTCCCAAGGGCTATATTGTCGCCGAAGTTCAGGTGACTGATGCCGAAGCCTATAAGGCCTATGTGCCGGTAGCAGGTGCGGCGGTAGCCAAATTTGGCGGGACGTATCTGGCACGCGGCGGGCGCGTCGAACAGTTGGAGGGGCCGCCACCTGCCGGACGTTTTGTGATCGTCGAATATCCCAGTTTCGAGGCGGCGCGCGCCTTTTACCATTCAACCGATTATCAGGCAGTCGCGCCAATTCGGCAGAAAGCATCCATCTCGCGCTTCTGGGTTGCGGAAGGATTGCCGAAATAGTCGTTCCTACGACCAGGCGAGCCTCGCAAGGCTGGCCTTATCGTAAACGACCAGAAATCTGGTCAGGTCGAACCGTTCAATTTCGCGAGAACTGACCGCGAATAGCGCCATTCGGGTATCGGCTTGTCGCCAGCTGGACATAATAAGCAGCGGGGTTACGCTCCATCGAATCCTCGAGCCATTCCGATCGGCTAACACAGCTTTTGAAGCCGCCTTGATTTGATCGGCGCAGCGTAAGCACAACCGGGCCATTTTGGCCATAAGCCCCGCGGTGGATCGAAATACCGGTGATTTCGTCCAGGTTTCGCGTGTCGTTCAAATCGTAGCAAACCTGATCAAGTTCATCGGAGACAGTCAATTCGACGCGGGCATAGCCATCGCTATCGCCGCGCATGCCGACCAGCTGGGCGTTATCAAGCGTAGCGCGACGCGTTTCCGCCACTGCCTCTGCAACGGTTTCTTCCAAAGTGGCGCAGGCGCCAAGTGTCATTGCGGATACGGAAAGGGCTAAAAGGGTGTGAGTCAGTTTTGTCATGTGGGTCTCCATCGGAACCTTGGTCGGTCCATGCGCTTTCGACGCATGACAACAAAACGGTCAACGTCCTGAATTTGTTCCCACAGCTCTCAAATATTCCATCGACGATCGAGCGATGCCTATCGATCGGCACCCGTCTTGCACTTGGCAACCGTTCCAACCGGAAGAGGCGCTGGCTGTCGGCCTTTCAATTCATCAATCTGCGCCTGCCGCCGCCACAGATAATAGTCGCGAGTGGCGGCATAGGGATCCGCCGTATC
The DNA here is from genome assembly GCF_003367235.1 of Sphingorhabdus pulchriflava. Lineage (GTDB taxonomy): Bacteria > Pseudomonadota > Alphaproteobacteria > Sphingomonadales > Sphingomonadaceae > Sphingorhabdus_B > Sphingorhabdus_B pulchriflava. Next base: position 190,453 of record NZ_QRGP01000003.1, on the reverse strand, counting down.
CTCGTTAAGCGCCCGCAATTCGCAATCATTGGCAATTCTCGAATTGAGCGAACTCAACGTGCCTGCCGGCAAGGTGTAATGCAACTGGGTGAACGGCTTTCCGATCACCGTCGGATAGACCAGCCCGTCTATCCCGCCGCCAATCATGTCGCGCAGCGTGGTCGGCCCGATCAGAGGCAGGAAGAAATAGGGCCCCGGCTTTACCCCGTAAAAGCCCAATGTATTGGCAAAGCCATTGGGGCGTCGCGGCAGGTTGAACGGCTTGGTCTTGGCGACATCGACAAGCCCGCCGACCCCGAATGTCGTGTTGATGGCGAAACGCCCCAGCGTTTCTGCCGCCTTCCCCGGTTTGAGCTGGAGCAGGAAGTTGAGCGCGACAACCGGTTCGAGCAAATTGTTGAGGAAGTTGCCGATGCCTTGGCGCACCGGGCTCGGCACCGCCCCTTCATAGGCTTCGGCAACGGGCGCGACCAAGGCGGCATCGGCGCCCTGCACCAGTTGAAATGCCTCGACATTGATCGCCTCCACCGGATCGCGCGGATCGGCAGTGCGCGCCGTTACAACAATTTCATCGGCAATGGGCTCGGGCGGCGTTGTCGGCGGCAGTGGCTCGAGCTTGGAGAGGTCGAAGGGAGGTTCATTGTCCGCCTGTTTGCCGGTTGGCTCCGCTGGCTCTGTCTCAACAGGATCTGCTATCGGAGCGGAAACCGCTTCTCCGGTTGGAACGGCCACAAATAATATGGCTGTTGCTAGCGAGGCTCCCATCTTGCGTCCCTTTTATCTGCGCCCCCGCTGTTGAAATCTATAAGGGAGTTTTCCCGGCGGGTGCAAGGCCAAGATGGCTGAAGCGATGCACCATCCAGCCTTTCACCGCCGCCCCGCTTCGGCTATTGGCCGCGCATGGCAGAGCAAGGCATCCTCATCCTCACTACCGGCGGCACGATCGATAAAAATTATTTCGACGCGCTCTCCGAATATCAGATCGTCGACAGCGGCATTCCCGCGTTGCTCAAGGAGGCGCGCGTTGCCATGCCTTACCGGCTGGTCGAACTGATGCGCAAAGACAGCCTCGAACTGACCGACGCCGACCGCGCCCTCATCGCCAGTGCTGCGCGCGAAGCGCCCGAAACCCGCATCGTCGTGACGCACGGCACCGATACGATGACCGAGACGGCGAAGGTGCTCGCAGCCGAAGTGCCCGGCAAAACCATCGTGCTGACTGGCGCCCTAAGCCCCGCGCGCTTTGCCGAGACGGACGCGAACTTTAACCTCGGCATGGCCTTCGCCACCGCGCAGGTCGCAGCACCGGGTGTCTGGATCGCGATGAGCGGGCAGGTGTTTGACGGACTAAAAGTCAGGAAAGATCGTGAAGCTGGGAAGTTTGTCGCTTTAACTGGCTAAACTTCTATTCCCACTCAATCGTCCCCGGCGGCTTTGATGTATAGTCATAAACCACGCGGTTGATGCCTTTCACCTCGTTGATGATCCGCGTTGCCACGCGGCTCAAAAAGGCGGCGTCGAAGGGGTAGATGTCGGCGGTCATGCCGTCGACGCTGGTCACGGCGCGGAGCGCGCAAACGCTGTCATAGGTGCGGCCATCGCCCATCACACCAACGGTGCGAACCGGGAGGAGCACGGCGAAGGCCTGCCAGATCGCGTCGTACAATCCGGCATTGCGGATTTCCTCCAGATAGACCGCGTCGGCTTTGCGCAGGATGTCGCATCGTTCCTTGGTCACTTCGCCGGGAATGCGGATAGCGAGGCCGGGGCCGGGGAAGGGGTGGCGGCCAACAAACTGATCGTTGAGGCCAAGCTCGCGGCCCAGCGCGCGCACTTCATCCTTGAATAGCTCGCGCAATGGCTCGACCAGTTTCATGTTCATACGCTCGGGCAGGCCGCCTACATTGTGGTGGCTCTTGATCGTCACCGAAGGCCCGCCTGTGAAGGACACCGATTCGATCACATCGGGATAGAGCGTGCCTTGTGCGAGGAAATCCGCGCCGCCAATCTTCTTCGCCTCTTCCTCAAACACGTTGATGAATTCGGCACCGATAAACTTGCGCTTCTTCTCCGGATCGGTGACGCCGGCCAGCCCCGCCATGAAGCGTTCCTCGGCATCGACGACGACGAGCGGGATATTATAATGGTCACGGAACAGGCTTTCGACCTGTTCACGTTCGTTGAGGCGCAGCAGGCCATGATCGACGAAGACGCAGGTCAACTGGTCGCCAATCGCCTCGTGAATCAGGATCGCCGCGACCGAACTGTCAACTCCGCCCGAAAGCCCGCAAATCACGCGGCCTGTTCCGACCTGCTCACGGATTTCGGCAATCTTGGTCGCGCGGAATTCGGCCATCGTCCAGTCGCCCGAAAGCCCGCAGACCTTGTGCACGAAATTGGCAATGAGCTTTGCCCCGTCGGGGGTGTGCGCGACTTCGGGGTGGAATTGCGTGCCATAATAGCGGCGCTCGTCATCGGCGATCAGTGCAAAGGGTGCGCCGTCCGAGGTCGCGACAATGCGGAAGCCGGGGGCAAAGCGCGTCACCTTGTCGCCATGGCTCATCCATACCTGATGCCGCTCACCCACCTGCCACAGCCCATCGAACAAAATGCATTCTTCGGTCACGGTCAGGAAAGCACGGCCGAATTCGCCGCCTTCCCCCGTCTCATGCCCGGGGCGCACTTCGCCGCCCAATTGATGGCTCATCACCTGCTGGCCGTAGCAGATGCCGAGGATCGGAAGACCTGAATCAAAAAGACATTGCGGCGCACGCGGGCTGCCATCTTCGGGCACTGATGCGGGCGATCCCGACAAGATGATACCCTTGGGCTTCATCCGCTCAAACGCGGCCTCGGCGGCGTTGTACGGGGCGATTTCGCTATACACCCCTGCCTCGCGCACGCGGCGGGCAATGAGCTGGGTCACCTGCGACCCGAAATCGACGATAAGGATGGAATCCGAAGGCTGGATAGTCATGGCCAGCCGTTAGGGGCGAAGCGCCGCGCTGTCCAGTTGCCAGTCGCGAAATTGCCCGATATGCCTGCCGACGAGAGGGGAATATTCATGAATTTGGTATTGCGCATATTGGTCGGCCTTTGGGGCCTGGGTTTCGGCTTGCTCGCGGTGCGGGGGATTATCGATCCCAAAGTCTTTACTTCACAGTTCGGAATCGAAGCGCCGGGCTCGTCAATCAACAGCGTCCGCAGCGATTTCGGGGCCTTCTTCCTTGTATCGGCATTCTGCGCCTTGTGGGGCGCAGCCAAGCCCGAAAAGGCAAAGTTACTCTATGTGCCCGCCGCGCTGTTCGGCACTGCTTTGGCCGGCCGCCTGATCGGCCTTGGCCTTGGCGATCCAGCTTCGGCGGCGAACAATCAGGCGATGATCATCGAAGGTGTGAGTACATTGCTGATGCTGTTTGCAGCGCGCCGCTTGGGTACCTCTTAAGCCGCATCCTTCGCGGCACGGCGTGCTGCCAGTTCCTCGACCGACCCGGCCCGCATGAACGGATTGGTCGCACGTTCGAGGGCGATGGTGGTCGGTACAGTGGGTTCGTCCCGTTCGCGCATCGCATTCACCTGATCCATGCGGGCGATAAGCGCCGCATTGTCCGGCTCGACGGTCAAGGCAAAGCGGCCGTTCGACTGGGTATATTCGTGCGCGCAATAAATGCGTGTGTCGTCGCCCAGTACCTCGAGCTTGCGCATATTCGTGAACATCTGCTCCGCTGTCCCCTCAAACAGCCGCCCGCAGCCCATCGCGAAAAGCGTGTCCCCGACAAAGGCGGCTTGGTCGTCCGCAAAGTGGAATGCGATGTGACCAGCGGTATGCGCGGGAACATCGAGGACCCGTGCTGCAACAGCACCGAGCTTCACAATATCGCCCTCTTTCACCTTGCGGTCGAGCGTCGGAATGCGTGCACTTTCCGCCTCTGGCCCAGTAATCACACAGCCGGTCGCCTCCTTGATTGCCGCATTGCCGCCGGTGTGATCGGGGTGCCAATGGGTGTTCCAGATCTGCGTGAGCGTCCAGCCGCGCGCCTTGGCTTCTGCCAGCACTGGCTCCGCCACAGCGGGATCGACCGCCATCGTTTCACCGCTTTCGGGCTCATGCACCAGCCAGACATAATTGTCGGACAGGACAGGGATGCGGATGATTTCCAATGCCATCTTACCAGCTCCCCACATTGGGCATGCTCGCCCAGGGTTCCTGCGGCGGCAAATGCCCTTCCTGCAGCAGTTCGACCGAAATTCCATCGGGCGACTTTACAAAGGCCATATGGCCGTCGCGCGGAGGGCGGTGGATGATGTGGCCGGCATCCATCAGCGCCTGGCAGGTCGCGTAAATATCGTCGACGCGGTAAGCCAGATGGCCGAAATTACGGCCACCCGTATAGACCTCGGCCTCGCCCTCTTCTGGCGGCCAATTGTAGGTCAACTCTACCTCGGCCAGTCCTTCCTGACCCGGTGCAGCAAGGAAGATCAGCGTGAAGCGGCCAGCTTCGCTGTCGAAACGCCGCACTTCTTGCAGGCCGATCAGTTCAAAAAAGGCAACCGTCGCTTGCGGGTCGGTCACGCGGATCATGCTGTGGAGATATTTAACGGTCATCACTCAACTCATCGATGTTCATGCACGGTTCACCGCAGTTACAATATCCGGTAAAGCGTGCCGGGTCGGCGCAAACATGGACCGGAAGGCAGGACGACGCAAGGGGCGTACAGGTGCCACGGTCAGCAATTAAATAGGGACTGTCCCTATTTTTGGAGGGAATATGGCTGACGAAATGCAGGACAAAGGCTGGCTTGGCCGACTCACTGCCAATCAGGGGAAATCTTGGCTTGCTGGTACGGGCCTATTGGCTGCAGGCCTGATCGCGGGCGGCTATCTGATGGGCGACGGGCTTGTCCGTATGAAACAGGCTGACCGCGCGGTGACCGTCCGCGGGCTGGCGGAACGCGAAGTGACGGCAGACCTCGCGACCTGGACGATCGCCTATTCCGCCAAAGGCAGCGACCTGCAAAGCGCGCAGGCGAAGGCGGATGCCGATACCAAGGCTATTCGCACCTTCTTTGGCTCACTCGGTTTCGATGGTGATGCGGTGCAGCCGACCGGGGCCAATGTCTCGCAATTTAGCAATGAAGGCATCACGACCTACACCGTCAAGCAACGCATGTCGCTGCGCACGACCGACATCAAAAAGGCGCAGGCCGCGATCAAGCGCCAGTTCGACCTCGTCAAACAGGGCGTCGAGCTGGATGAAGGATCGGGCATGGCCTTCACCTATACCAAGCTCAACAGCATCAAGCCCGAGATGATTGCGCAGGCGACCAAGGATGCCCGCAAGTCCGCCGAACAATTCGCCAAGGACAGCGGCACCGATGTCGGCAGCATCAAATCTGCGACGCAAGGCTATTTCGAAGTCACCGCGCGCGATGGTGACAACGAAGGCGGGTGGGGTGCAGCAGACACGCCCTACAAAAAGGTGCGCGTGGTAACGACGGTCGAATATTATCTGGATTGAGGTTGCGTCTACTCGCCTGCTCGCTTTTCGCAGATAGGGCCGGACTTTCGTTTCACACGAAGACACGAAGGGAAAAAAGAAAATACGGGCGTCAGCCCTTCACAAGACCCATTGCCTGAATTGCCGGCCAGGTTCGGATTGATTGCGCTGCGCGCTTTTTACCTTAATCATCTTTGCGCCTTCGTGTGAAACAAATAGCACAACCTCTCCTTGCGAGCGCAGCGCCAAGGCGATACGCCAAAGCGAGGAGAAACTATTATGCGCAAAACGCTCACATTCCTGACCGTGTTGCTGGCGGCAACATCGCTGTCGGCGCAAACCGCACCCAAGGATCAGGGTGATCGCTATTCGGGCATCCCCGGTGCCAGTCGATCGTCGGTCATTGCGCAAAACGGGATGGCCGCGACCAGCCAGCCGCTGGCGACACAGGTGGCGCTCGATATATTGAAAGCGGGCGGCAGTGCGGTCGACGCGGCGATTGCGGCCAATGCCACGCTTGGGCTGATGGAGCCGACGGGCAATGGCATTGGCGGCGATTTGTTCGCGATCATCTGGGATCCGAAAACGCAAAAGCTGCACGGCCTCAACGCCAGCGGGCGAGCACCTATGGGGCAGAGCCTGAAGCAGTTGCAGGAACGGACCAGGAAGATGCCGCGCTCGGTGCGCGATTCCGACGGCACGATAGCCGATTGGGGTTCCGCCTCGGTCACCATCCCCGGCACGGTCGATGGCTGGTTCGAAATGCACGGCAAATTCGGCAAGCTGCCGATGCGGCAGGTGCTCGCGCCCTCTATCCGCTATGCGCAGCAAGGCTTTCCCGTCAGCGAGCTGATTGCGCAATATTGGAAAGGCAACACTGCCGGTTTCGACGCGCTGCACAAGGAGGGCGTGATCGAGGAAATCGACAATATGCGTCGCGCCTATATGCCCGGCGGCAAGGCCCCGGCAGAGGGCGAAATCTTCAAAAATCCCGACCTTGCGCTGACGCTGATCGAGATTGCCGAAGGCGGGCGCGACGCATTCTACAAAGGCTCGCTCGCGCAATCGATGGACCGCTATTTCAAACGCATCGGCGCGCCGCACCGCTATGAGGATTTCGCCGCGCACAAAGGCGAGTGGGTTGAACCGGTCTCGACCAATTATCGCGGGTACGACGTCTGGGAAATCCCGCCCAATGGGCAGGGCATTGCGGCGCTGCAAATCCTCAACATCCTCGAAGGCTATGATCTGAAGGCGATGGGGCGCGGCAGCGCCGATTTCTGGCATGTCTTTATCGAGGCGAAGAAACGCGCCTTTGCCGATCGTGCTAAATATTATGCCGACCCGGCTTTTGCCAAAATCCCGTTGAAGGAATTGCTGTCAAAGGAACGTGCGGCAAAGCAGCGCGCGGATATCGACATGGGCAAGGCAGCATTGGCCGATCCTGCACTGCCCGTCGATGGTGGTAACGACACCATCTACATGACCGTCGCCGACAAGGACGGGATGATGGTCAGTCTCATCCAATCCAACTATCGCGGTATGGGTTCGGGGCTGGTGCCCGACGATGGCAATGGACGCACTTTGGGCTTCATGTTCCAGGATCGCGGCGCGCAGTTCAGCCTCGATCCCAAGCATGCCAACGCCTATGCGCCGGGCAAGCGACCCTTCCACACCATCATCCCCGCCTTCATGACCAAGGACGGTAAGCCCTTGCTCTCATTCGGCGTCATGGGCGGCGCGATGCAGCCGCAGGGGCATGCGCAGATCGTGGTCAACATGGTCGATTTCGGCATGACCGTGCAGGCCGCAGGCGATGTCGCGCGGTTCCACCATGATGGCTCGACCGACCCCGAAGGTGGCAAAGCGATGACCGAGGGCGGCGTAGTCGAAATTGAAACCGGTGTGCCACAAGCGATTGCCGACGAACTGACAAAGCGTGGGCACAAGGTGAAATATTCGGTCGGCCCCTATGGCGGCTATCAGGCAATCTGGCGCGATCCGGTGACCGGGGCCTATTGGGGCGCGAGCGAGTTCAGAAAGGATGGGCAGGCTGCAGGTTATTGAGTGGTCAACTGCATTGGCATCCTACTTTGTAAGCGCAGCGCGATTTATTTCACGCGAAGACGTAAAGATTTTTAAGAGGTATGCCTTTGGTAAACCCACTCACTCGCGCAGCGAGATTTTCGCAATTCGCGCGCTGCGCGCTTGGCGTAGAAATGGCGCACGACCGTCTTAAAAATCTTTGCGTCTTTGCGTGAAATAGAAAATCGCAACCCTTCGGGACGACGCGATCTAACCGCCAGCCATCTCCGCCACAGTCGCCAGCAACAGCGCAATATCGGCTTCGCGCGACAGGCGGTGGTCGCCATCCTTGATCAGCGTCACCCGGACATCGTTCGATCGCAGCGCCGATGCTAGTTTCGGGGAAATCTTCCACGGCACATCGGCATCGGCTTGTCCGTGGAGCAACCGCACCGGACAGTCGATCGCGATTTCGCGGTCGAGCATCAGGTTGGCCTCGCCTGACTCATATAGACCCTTGTAGGTCGGCGTCGGTTCCGGCCCATAAGGGTTGTGCTCGAAATGCACGCCCTTGGTCAGGATGTTTTCGCGCTGCGCATCGGTGAAACCCCAGCGAGTGAAATCGGGTGCTGGCGCGATCCCGATCAACCCGGCCAGGCGCGTGCCCAGTACCTCACCGACCAGCAGCATCAACCAGCCACCCATGGATGATCCGATCAGCACAACCGGCCCTTCGACCAGCGCGTCTATCATCGCCAGCACATCGTCGCGCCAGCCGGTCAACGTCTGCTGCGCAAAGTCGCCCTCGCTCTCCCCGCATCCGGCATAGTCGAGCAACAGGCAGGACTTGCCATTGGCAACAGCCCAATCGAAAACCGCAGTCGCCTTGCCTCCCGCCATGTCCGACATATAGCCGGGAAGGAAGACGAAAGTCGGGCCAGCGCCCTCCGCCTTGCGATAGGCAAGCTTCAGCCCGTCAGGCCGAATGAACATATTGTGGGAAATTACCTGACTCAAATTTGAGTCGCCTAAATGACCCAGTCGACGGTCAGCATCTGGCTGACGTCCTGCCCCTTGGCGCGGCGCTGGATCACCATGATATGATTCAGCCGTTCGATCGTGCGGCTACCGGTGGTCACGCACCAGCCGGGAACCACTGCATGCACCAATGCGCACAGCCCACCCCAGATCATGGTGACGCCGAACTTCGACGCCACACCGAAATGCTCGAAATAGGTCTCGTCGACGGTGCGCGGGTGATCAATGAAGAGGCGGCGGAACATGGTCTACTCCGGATAATGGATTTTCATCCGTTTAGCCGTTGCCCCTATTCGATGTCAAAGCCCCAGCCGGATTTCACATCCTTGTCCTGCGCGCACATTGTTTTCAGTTCCTGCCATTCATCTGCAGTAAGCGCCGGTTTATAGGCGCTGCCTTTGACCACGGCGTTCTCAAACAGCTTGCGTCGCTCGTCAGACAAGGGGTGGCTTGACGTGTAACTGGCCATCGTGCGCGCCTGCCGGTCTTTGAGATCACGACTTCCGTCCATCGACGCCAAACGGTTGAAAAAATCAGCTGCCCCTACGGGGGAGATATTCGCCTGCTTCAAAGCCTTCAACGAATGGTCGTCAGCCTCGCGTTCGGAATCACGGGTGTAAGTGGTCGACAAAAGGCTGTTGATCGTGCTGCCCCCGCTGCCGTCAAACCCGCCCAGCACCACTGCCAGACCCATCTGCCGCAGCAGCCCCTGCATGACATGGCGTTCGCGGACATGGCCGATTTCGTGCGCCAATACCCCGGCCACTTCGTCAGGCGACTTCGCCTGGCTGAGCAGGCCCAGGAACAGCAGCACCTTGCCCCCGGGCAAAGCGACCGCGTTGAGCATGTCGATATTCGCGACTTCGACCTGCAAGTCTTGCGGATTATCATCGAGCGATCGGGTCAGCTTGGCGAGAGCCGCCTTACCCTTGGGGGTATCACAAAAGCGTCCGCCAAAATCGCCGACCAGAGCATCCCCCAATTCGCGTTCGACACTCGACGGTATCAATGGGGCCAGCCATTGCGGGCTAAGCAGCACAACCGCCACTATCGCCGCGCTGATCCCGGCAAAAACGAGACTTGCCTTGCCCAGCCCCAACCGGTCGATCCAACCGCCATAGACGCGGTGTGCAGGCAGCATTGCGGACAGCTCGGCGGGCACGGTCCCCGTCATGCCGAGGCGCCAGCCGTCCTTGCCCTCCAGCCCGTACACCGTCCCATCGGTCTTTTTGCCCAAGAAATGCAAGTCACCGAACCGGTACGGGCCGTGCCGCCGTTCCAGTTCGAGCAGATAGAACTGGTTGCCGATAACCTGCACCTCAACCTTGCGGCGGACGGCGCTCTGCCCGTCAAAATGCCAGGCATCGAAGAAGGTCGACATCAGATCGCACCCACATCAAAGGCATCGAGCAAGCCTTCGCCATGGCTGGCCGTCTGCGTTTCGGATTGCGTCATCCGGTCGAGATTGACCTCGCCAAAGGCCTCCATATGCACCACAAAAAATTTCCAACTGCGATAGCGGATCAGCGATGTGGCGAAAGTCAGCGGGATGATCGCAAGCAATACCGACAGCACCAAACCGACCGAGAAGATCGATTCCCCGCTTTCAATTTTCGCTGCAAATTGTGTGGGGTCGACCGCCACGAACAGGCTGAACGGAATAATAGCCGCAGCATAGGCCATCATCAGAATCGCCAGATTGGCGAGCCAGAACAGGATCCAGTCGGGCGATCGCGCAGTGAAGGAAAATTCCAGATCGCCCAGCCGCAGCGCGCTGATCGCGACGCGCATGAATTTGGAATAATAGAGTAAGGCGGCAATCGGCATGATGATGTACAGGCCGAGTATGCCGATAATTATTGCACCAACGGCAGCAATTCCGCCAGCGCTGTTAAAGGGATCACCCCCGCCGCCCGAAGAGGCCGCTGTAATACCCAGGGCAACCGCGCCCACGAAAACCAGGAACGGAACGAGGTAGAACAGCAGATAGCGCTTCATCAGCGCCTTCCAGTCGGCATTCGATTCAAACCGGTAAGGGCCAAAGCTCATCTTGCTCCAACGCTCGTTCCACAGCGACATGCTCGCCCAGGGATAAAGCAGATAGAGCGGGATCGCCGCTGCGACATTTTTCCAGATGTACGACCAGCCATAAGTAAAGCCCTGATCGTCGCTGCCCCCCCTTATGCCGCGCCAATAGGTTCGGCTGAGGCGATATCGCAGCGCACGAAAGTAAGCGAGCCCGGTCAGATAGAATATCGCCAGAAAACTCAGAAAGATAATCACACCCGCCGCGATGGGTTGTCCCTGGAAGACCAGCCCGTTGATCACCAGTTGCATGACAATCAGCGGCAGGCCGAGAAGGAAGAAGACCATGATGAAACCGATGAACAATTCCATCCCGCGCCCGGTCCATTCAAGCGGTTCGTCGATGAAACGGGTCTGTGCCCAAAGATAATGCCGCTCCCGCGTCGTCGCCCAAAAGCGATAGACACCCAATGTCACCAGCGTCAGCAACACATTGGGCAGCGCAATTTTTGCAAAATCGGTCCAGCTGCCATGGAAAGTGACGGCACTTGGCGCTTTCCCCTCATTGTCGGTCATAACGCGCACTTCCTTTCCCCTGTGGTGCACATGGTAGGTGCGCGATTGCATAGAGGCTTGTCAAGCTACGCTCGACAAACGGTTTTTTGATCCAAGTCGTCGATCATTGGCGCAGGAAAATCTCTTCGATTTTCAGACCAAATAGATCGGCGATACGAAAGGCCAGCGGCAGCGAAGGATCATATTTCCCCGTTTCGATCGCATTCACCGACTGGCGCGAAACGCCCAGAGCATCGGCCAGATCCTGCTGGTTCCAGTCCCGCTCGGCACGCAGCACCTTGAGGCGGTTTTTCATGCCCGCCACCGGACAAAAGGCCCGGCAAGACCCAGCATTGCAAACCAGATGACCGCCATCCATTGCGGGCCGGTTTCAACCACATCATAGACTTGCAGAAATTGCCACACAGTCACCAATGTCAATGTGAAGGCCGTCGCCAGCAACGCCTGCTTTGCAAATAACAGCCGCTGATATTCATCGTCGGTTTCGACGAGCAGACGGAAAATAGACCAAAAAACACCGATTATCGGAAATGCGGTGATCACTGCGAGACCAATCAAGGTCGCCTGTGCATGACCGCCACCCCGGGCAAACATCAGGCTGCCGGTCAATATGGCAACATAAGACCCCATGAATAGCAGCACGCGCATGGTGTAGCGGCGCATGTACAACGGCATTTTCCTACCAGACATGATGTGGCACCTCCAAAAAAGACAAGTACCCTTTACTTCTCAGCTGAAGGCATGTCAAGGTATCTTGACAGTATGACTTGCATGCTTGTCATACGAGCGCCGAAACTATGCGTGGCTACGGCCCGCCGACATGCAGCTGGCGTTTGAAAATCGCGCCATGTCGCGCCGAATAACGCCCCGCGGCGACCAGCTGGTCAATGCTCGCTTCGGCGGCGCGTGCGGTGTCGACTATGCGCAATTGGGCAACTATCGAGATCAGGCGGTCACGCCGCTGGATGATTTGATGCTGCAGATGGCGTGACTCGAGCCCTTGCTCGGTCGAGCCATCGGCTTCGATCTCGCACAGCTCCGCCTCGGTCGCGGCAAGCAAGGCTTCAGCCCGTTCCAATTGTGCCAGCCGCCGCGCTTCGGCCTCTGCCTGTTCGCGGTCGGCGCGTTCGGCAATGTCGACCTCGGCGGCAAAGCGGCCAAACATTTGCGGGCTGGTGTGGCGCAGCATGAACATCAGCAGGCGGTTGTCGAACCAGCGCGTTTCGCCCACCTGCCGCCCCTTGTAAAAGTGCGGCACGGCAACACCGTTGATCGCGCGTTCCATGGCGACATCGACCAGTTGCGCCATCCCGGTCTTCAGCGCCGCGTCCCAAGCCGCAGCAAAGGATTCGGCCCCGTCAGCATCGCGCAGCCGATAGGCGCTGGCCGCATGCATCCCGACCTTTTCAGCCGCAGCACGGACGATTCCACACGCAGCGAGGGCCTCGATAAAGGCATATTGCTTCTCCGCATTCCAGCCATCATGGCGACTGCGCTGGCGCGGGACGGGGGTGAAGGAAGGCGTGGTTGACATGGTGGAAATATAACCATATAGGTTAGTTGTGTCAAGTTTTTTCTCCGCAAACGCCGCTTCTGCTATATCGCCCAGGCTGCCGGGGGTTTTCGATTACCCAGAACTCGCCCCTGTTTATTCCCGCCTAATGCGTCGCTTTTGTCGCTTTTGGCAGATGTATTGCGGGTTGCGGCCACGCGCCCGGACTGGCAAAGGGGCGTCTCCAATCCATCCAGAAAGCTTGTGTTTCCAATGTCCGATATGATCCGCGTCACCCTTCCCGATGGCTCTGCCCGTGAAGTCGCACGCGGGACTACCCCCGCTGACATTGCCGCCGCGATCGGCCCCGGGCTTGCCAAGGCTGCACTCGCCGCACGGGTCGATGGCGAAGTGCGCGACATCATGCGCCCGCTGGAGGCCGACACCAACCTTGCGCTGATCACCGCGAAGGATGAGGCCGATGCGCTCGAACTCGCCCGCCACGACTTTGCCCATGTGCTGGCGGAGGCGGTGCAGAAACTACATCCCGGCACGCAGATCACCTTTGGCCCCGCGACCGACGACGGTTTCTATTATGACGTGATGGCCCCCGCCAACCGTGGCCCCTTCACCGAGGACGACCTGCCCGCGATTGAGGAAGCGATGCGCGAGATCATCCGCGCCGACAAGCCGTTGCGCCGCGAGGTTGTGGCCCGCAATGACCTGATCAAGACTTGGGCTGATGCCGGTGAAAGCTTCAAGGCCGAATGGGCTGCCGAACTTCCCGAGGGCGAGGAGCTTTCGGTCTATTGGTCGGGTGACGACTGGATGGACATGTGCCGTGGGCCCCATCTGGCCTCGACCGGCAAGCTTGATCCGCAGGCATTCAAGCTGATGCGCGTGGCCGGGGCCTATTGGCGCGGCGACCAGAATAATGCGCAGCTGACGCGCATCTACGGCACAGGCTGGCTCAACAAGAAGCAACTCGACGCGCATCTGCTGCGCCTTGAAGAAGCAGCCAAGCGCGACCACCGCAAATTGGGGCAGGAAATGGACCTGTTCCATTTGCAGCAGGAGGCGCATGGCTCGGTCTTCTGGCACCCGCACGGCTTCACCATCTGGCGTGCGCTCGAAGCCTATATGCGCCGCGCGATTGACGAGGCTGGCTACAAAGAGGTCAAAACACCCCAGGTGATGGACGCCCGCCAGTGGGAACAATCGGGCCATTGGGGCAAATATCGCGAGAATATGTTCGTTATCCCCGACGAAGTCCCTAACACCGAGGACGAAGGCCCCGTCATTTCGGGCGAAGCCGACTGGATGGCGCTGAAGCCGATGAACTGCCCGGCGCATGTCCTGATCTTCCGTCAGGGGATCAAATCCTATCGCGACCTGCCTTTGCGCATCTACGAAAATGGCTGCTGCCACCGCAACGAGCCGCATGGCGCGCTGCACGGCCTGATGCGCGTGCGGCAATTCACGCAGGATGACGCCCATATCTTCTGCCGTGAAGATCAGATCGTGCAGGAAGTGCAGGATTTCTGTGCGCTTGCCGACCGTATCTACAAGGATTTTGGCTTTACCTATTCAATCAAGCTCGCGCTGCGCCCCGAAAAGCGTTTCGGCAGCGATGCCGATTGGGACAAGGCCGAGAATGAACTGCGCGATGCCGTGGTCAAGGCTGGCCTCGCCACTGAAGAATATGGCTGGGAAGAACTGCCTGGCGAAGGTGCCTTCTATGCGCCCAAGCTCGAATGGCATTTGACCGATGCGATCGGCCGCACCTGGCAGGTCGGCACAATCCAGTCCGACCGCGTATTGCCCGAACGCCTCGACGCCAGCTATGTCGGCGAGGATGGCGGCAAGCATCGCCCTGTCATGCTGCACCGCGCGATCTTCGGCAGCTATGAACGCTTCATCGGCATCTTGATCGAGCATTATGCCGGTCGCTTCCCGGTCTGGCTGGCACCGGTGCAAGCGGTGGTGGCAACGATTGTTTCCGATGCCGACGGCTACGCCAATGCGGTTGCGGCAAAACTTGCTGCAGCGGGCATTCGCGTCGAGACCGACCTGCGCAACGAAAAGATCAACTACAAAGTGCGCGAACATTCATTGGCGAAAGTCCCGCACCTGCTGGTGGTGGGCAACCGCGAGGCCGAAGAAGGCAAAGTCGCGATCCGCACTTTGGGCAGCGAAGGCCAGCGGATCATGTCGGTCGACGAGGCGATCGCGATGCTGGTGGCAGAGGCAACCCCACCGGATCTTCGCGCTTGAGTAGTACAACAGCGCGAACCAAACGCCACTGGCTGCGCTGGGTATTAGCGCTGCTTTTGCTGGTACTTGCTTTGCTCGGCAAGGGCTATTGGAACGCCACGCGCGACCCGATTGTCCACCGCGCGACGCTAACGGTCAAAAATTGGCCCGACGGTGCGCCGCCGCTGAAGGTCCTGCTGCTTTCCGACACCCATGTCGCCGGGCCGGACATGCCGCCCGAACGGCTGGCGCGGATCGTGGCCAAGCTCAACCGGCTAAAGCCCGACCTCGTGTTGATTGCGGGCGATCTGATCAGCGAAAAGCGGCTGTCGACCCGCATCTACACCCCCGATCAGGTGACCGCCCCCTTGCACGGCTTCAAGGCGCGGTTGGGAACGGTCGTGGCGCTGGGCAACCATGACCATTGGTTCGATCCAAAGGCCATCGAAGCCGGGCTGCGCAAAGGCGGCATCAGGGTGTTGAAGAATGAAGCCATCGAACGCGGCCCTCTGGTCATCGGCGGGGTGGACGATGATTTTTCCGGGCATGATGATGTTCCCGCGACCTTTGCCGCGATGGATGCGCTGCCGACCAAGCCGCGTGTTCTGGTCACCCACAGCCCCGACATAGTGCCGGACGTGCCATCCCCGGTCGCCGCGGTCTTTGCCGGTCACACCCATTGCGGGCAGATCGTGCTCCCACTCTATGGCCCGGTCACCTATGTCTCACGCTATCGTGATCGATTTGGCTGTGGTGCGATCAATGACAAGGGGCAGCCGGTCTTTGTTGGGGCTGGATTGGGCACCTCGGTTCTGCCGCTGCGCTATGGCGCGCACCCCGATGTCTGGCTGGTTACGTTGAAGCCATGACACTCGAGGCTCTGCTCGGCGGGCTCAGTCCGGCGACCCTTTCCATTGCACTGGCGCTGGTTTTTGGCGCATCCGTCGTCCGTGGCCTCACCGGCTTTGGGCTGGCGATCATTCTTGTCCCGCTGCTCGGACTGATCGTCGAGCCTGCCGAGGCGGTGGTGATTTCGATCCTGCTGCAACTGCTCGCAGGGCCCATTGGGCTAAAGCGGATTTTGGCCGATGGCGAGCGGGCAACCGCCATTCCCATCTCGGTTGCGGCGGTCTTAGCCACCCCTTTTGGTGTCTGGCTGCTGTCGGTAACCGCCCCCGATGTCGCACGCCTAGCCATCGCCCTACTCGCGCTCGCAGCTTTCGGGCTGATGTTCGTACCCGCCAAGGAGGGCGCGATACCGGGACGCAAGGAAACACTGGCGACCGGCATCGCTGCCGGCCTGCTCACCGGATTTGCCTCAATGCCCGGACCGCCCGTGGTACCGTTCTATCTGCGGCGCAAACTCCCCCCCGATGTCGCGCGCGCGTCGATGCTGATGGTGTTTTTCGCGACCGCCATTGCAGGCAGCATCGCTTCATTCGCGCTGGGCGTCGCAAACCTGCACCTACTATGGCTGTCGGTGCTGTTTTATCCTGCGCTCTATATCGGAACGCGGCTGGGCGAACTGGCGTTCGGCAAAGTCAGCGAACCCGTCTGGCGGACGCTGGTCGGGATCATATTGGGCGTTGCCGGGGTTGCTGCCGTGGTGCGCTTGCTAAACTAGCCGAACTTGCGCGAAATCCAGTCGCTGCAAATCTCGACCGCCTTGGGCAGCAGCTCTGGCCTCTCGATATAATAATGGTCCGCCCCCGCGACATCGGCATATTCCTTGTCCGCATGCCCGACCGCTTCGAACAGCCGCTGCGCATGGCTGGGCGTGCAGGCGAGATCGGCGGTGTTGTTGATCACCAGCACCGGGCAGCTGATACGCGCGGCATTGCCCAGACCGGTGGCATTGGTATCGTCATAGCTCCACTGCGACAGCCAACTGCGCAGGGTGGAGAAACGGGCGAGGCCCACCGGCCCGTCATTCGCCACCTTGGGCACGCCGAGATAGCATTCATAGGGCTGCCGGTCGGAAGGATCCTGTGAAGGATCGGTCCAGCGGACGTCCGCCATCGTACCGTGGACGACAAAAGCACGCTCGGCATTGGGCGTGTCGCTGGCACGTATTGCGGCCAGCTCCTCTTTCACCCAAGCCGTTATCCGGCGATTGCGTGCGATCTGGGCAGTGCGGAAACGGGCGACAAACGCCTCGTCATAGGGTGCCTTGTTGGGATTCGCTGGATCATAGATGTTGAGTTCAGGATCGCGTTCGAAAGGCTTGCTCTCATCAAGGATCGAAGGGTCAATCCACTCGGTCAGTGTCATCGCCCGGCTGATGTGCGCCGCTAGCAGCATGATACCGTCTACCTTGGGCATCTCAATCGCCGTCAGGTCATAGGCGTCGCCCGCAGGAGTGTGCGTGATGCTCGGGTTCTCGGCCTGGTCCTGAAAGAATAGCGACAACGAACCGCCGCCTGACCAGCCGCCCAGGATGAACTGCTCATAGCCCAGCCTGTCGCGCGCATGCCGCAGTGCAGCGGCGAGATCGCTGACGCATTTTTCCATGATGAGGGCGGTATCATTCCCGCGGTAACGCGGGTTTACATAGAGCACATGGTGCCCGCCATGCGCGAGCGCCGTCACCAGTGGCAGGAACGAACCACCGCCTATCGGATGAGTGAACACAATCGCGCGCTTCGACGGGCTGTCTTTCGGCGTAATCGCCATGCACTCGACAAAGACCGTTCCCCCTGCGCCACCATAGACATCCTTGAAGGCAGACTCTTCCTGATAGACCACCGCATAGGGGGTGCGCACGATTTCCATTGCTTTGCTCCTCTTCCGTGGCAGATTGCCTGCAGGAAGAGGAAAGGCAAGTCTTATGGTCCAGCCAACAGGCATCCACCACATCGCAATCATGACCGGCGACATGAAGATGCAGATCGAGTTCTTCTCCGATGTGCTGGGCACGCCCTTGGTAGCGATATTCGACATGCATGGCGTACCGGGCGGAATCCACGCCTTTCTGAAGCTTGACGGCGGCTGTTATTTCTCTCTGGTCCAGCTGCCCGAAACCGCAGAGACCCCGATTACTCTCGGCCT
Organism: Sphingorhabdus pulchriflava; assembly: GCF_003367235.1. Classification (GTDB taxonomy): domain Bacteria; phylum Pseudomonadota; class Alphaproteobacteria; order Sphingomonadales; family Sphingomonadaceae; genus Sphingorhabdus_B; species Sphingorhabdus_B pulchriflava. Next base: position 172,498 of record NZ_QRGP01000003.1, on the reverse strand, counting down.
GACCCACGCAGGCACTGGCGCCGGTAACAGCGCGCCCGGTACGATGCAGCATCTCGCATTTTATGTGAAGGATGAGGACCAGCTGGTTGCCATGCGCGACCGGATCCGGACCAAGGGCGTGAATGTGATCGGGCCGCTCAACCATGGCATGTGCAAATCAATCTATTTTGCCGGCCCGGAACAATTGACGCTTGAGGTGGCTTGTCCCGGAATGCCAGTGACGGCTGACCGCTGGATTGATCCTTCGGTGTTGGCCAAGATTGGCATCGGTGTGGAGGAAGCCAAAGCTTTTGCAAACCCCGATGGATATGATGGCGAGGGTGGAATTGTGAAGCAACCCGACTATAACCCGGCCAAGCCGCATATGGCTTATCCTGACGATCGCTATAAAATGATGCTCGCTGTGCCGGATGAAGCATTGGCATCAATGTCGGAACATGCGGAGCCGCCAGTAGCGGCTTGAAATCTGGCCAGAACTGCCCCCTCGTTGCATCGCTGCAACGCCTGTGCACAAAAGCAACAGGTGATGCGGCCAGCCCTTTATTTGTAACGCATTTGTCTGTAAGGGCGAGCCAACATCAATTTCAGGAGTAATTGCTATCGCTGCCCCAGTCTCACGGCGTATGAACACGCCTCCGGTCAAAAGTGGACCGCGCTATAATGAGTTCATCCAGAGCGAAAAAGTTCGCGTCATCGATGAAGAGGGCGAAAATCTGGGTGTGATGTACACCCGCGAAGCAATTGCACAGGCCGCCGAAGTCGGCCTTGACCTTGTCGAAGTCTCCCCCAATGCTGACCCGCCGGTTTGCAAATTCCTCGACGTCGGCAAATATAAATATGAGGCCCAGAAAAAGGCCAACCTTGCCCGAAAGAGCCAGAAGACGCAGGAGATCAAAGAGATCAAGATGCGTCCAAACATCGACGATCATGACTATATGACGAAGATGAAAAAGATCGTCGAATTTATCGGCGAAGGTGACAAGGTGAAGGTGACGCTGCGCTTCCGCGGTCGCGAGCTTTCGCACCAGCAACTTGGCATGGCGCTGCTGCAGCGCGTCGCCGAGGATATGACTGAAACCGCCAAGGTTGAGGCCTATCCGCGCATGGAAGGCCGCCAGATGCTTATGGTGCTCGCGCCGAAATAAGGCGCGGGGTTCGCCCTACCAGATGGCTTCGCGGATCAGTTCCGCACCCACAATGATCATCAGCAGGTTGATCGCGAGATGGAATCGCGCCGGCGAAATCCGGCGCACCAGAATCACGCCTGCAATCGTGCTGATGATTGCCAGTGGCATGAACAGAACCGTCAGCCACAATGTCTCTGCGGTGAATTGCCCGAGCGCAAGATAGGCGGGAACTTTCATATAGTTGATCGCAGCAAAGAAAATCGCCGAGGTGCCGATGAAAATCGTATGCGGCAGGTTTCGCGACAGTGCCCAGATCTGGAAAGGTGGCCCGCCCGCATGCGCGACATGACTGGTGAAACCGGCTACGGCACCCCAGAAAGTGCCGACCCATCCCGGCATGGCGATGGCCCAGCCCGCCGTGCCCAACCGGTTTTCCGCCAGACGGTAAAACCCGAAAGCGAGCGCGATCAGACCGACCAATCCCTTCACGCCCTCGGTCGAAACCGAGTTCGCAAACAACCAGCCGAGAAAAATGCCGACAGCCGCGCCGGGCAGCATCTGACATAGCAAAGCGCGGTCATATTCCTTGCGGAAGGACCATACGCTAACGACATCCTGCACCATCAATATCGGAAGCAGCATCGCGGCACCCTGCACCGGATCCATCACCAGGGCGATCAGAGGCATTGAGGCCGCGCCCAGTCCGGCAAAGCCACCCTTGGCCAATCCAACAAGCAGGATGGCCAGCCCGGCAACTAGCCAGAAAACCAAATCGGTCGGGACGCTCAACGGCCAGATTGACGGCGACGCAGCGCCAGAAGGTAAATCACCAGCGCCGCAGCCGCGAAGAAGAACCATTGCACTGCATAGGACAGATGGTTGTTGGTCACATCCTTTGGATCAGGTTGAGCCACCGGTCGCATGCCTTCTGGGGCGGAGTCAGCTATCAGCATCGGCAACGGAGTCGGGATTACACCGATCATCCGCTCCAGAAAGCTGTATCGATTGGGTTCGAGAACGATGGTTCCCTGAATAACCCCGCCCTTCCATGATGGCTTGAAATCCGGACGATCGGTAATTCCGAACGCAACCAGCGCGCCAGGACCTTCCGCACCTGTCTTGCACTCGGCGATGAACTGGATGCCCGGCTTTCCTTGGGTGTCGCGACCCGAACCGCTTTGCCAGCCAATGACTTCCAGGCAATTCACCGAAGATTTCCGGAACATTTCCGCGTCGCGTACCGGTGGCAGTTCGGGAAAGGCTATGGCAGGCTTGCCGATATTCGCCGAATAGATCGCTATCAGAGCTTCTTTCTCCGCCTTGCGTTGCAACTGCCAAACCCCAAGTGCGACCATCGCAGCGACAGCAAGCGCTACGATGACGGTCGGGATAAAGGGCAGTCGCATTTTCATTCGGTATCGTCGCTCTCTGCCAGACGTCCTTCGACCGCACGGTTGCGATGCTCGGCAACCAGTAAGGCCCCTTTGGCAAAGCGCAATGACGCAACGACAAGCAGAACCGTCAACGGCACCCATATCAGGGCATGAACCCAGAAGGGCGGATGTGCACCAAGTTCAAGGCTGATCGCCAAAACAATAATCAATGCGCCAATCGCCATGGTCAACAGGGCCGCCGGGCCATCGCCTACATTGAACGTCGAATATTCCAATCCACAATTGCCACAGCGTTCGGAAAACCGAGCGGGACCGGCAAAAAGCGTCTTGGCGCCGCATTTCGGGCAAAGACCAAAAAGGGCAGCCTGAACCAAGCCAGGCTGCCCTTTTGATATTTGAGTGTTCGTCATCGCCGATACCGGCCGATGGCTATCAATGGACCGGTGCGCCCCAGCCGCCCCAGACATAGACGACGACAAAAAGGAAGAGCCAGACAACATCGACGAAATGCCAGTACCAGGCAGCTGCTTCGAAACCGAAATGCTGCTTGGGCGTGAAATGGCCCTTATAGGCGCGGGCAAGGCAAACGATCAGGAAGATCGTACCGACAATCACGTGGAAACCGTGGAAGCCGGTCGCCATGAAGAAAGCCGAGCCATAGTTCAGCCCTGCAAAGGGGAAGGGCGCGATCGAATATTCATAGGCCTGCACGCAGGAGAAGATCACACCAAGGATGATGGTCAGCCACAGACCGTTGATCAGGCCCTTGCGATCGCCATGGATAAGCGCGTGGTGCGCCCAGGTGACAGTGGTGCCGGAGCAGAGCAGGATCAGCGTGTTGAGCAAAGGCAGGCTAAACGCGTCAAAGACCTGCATACCTTTCGGCGGCCATTGCTCAAGCGCTGCAGCGCCTTCCTGACCGATCAGGTTGGTAACAGTAAATGCGTGCGTCGCATGGTCAATTTCGACCTGCAGCGGTACAGGGAACAACGAATAATCGAACCAGGCCCAGAACCAGCCGACGAAGAACATCACTTCCGACGCAATGAACAGGATCATGCCATAACGCAGATGCAACTGCACAACCGGAGTGTGGTCGCCCGCATGCGCTTCGCGAATGACATCCGCCCACCAAGTCCAGAAGGTGTAAAGAACACCGATCAGGCCTGCACCAAAGACAAGGCTGCCATAGCCGCCCAGCACTTTCGGCTGGAACATCATCACCATGCCAAAGAACATGGTGAGTGCCGAGAACGACCCCAGCAACGGGGTGATGCTCGGCGGCAGAATGTGATAATCGTGGTTCTTGGCACCGGCCATGGTTTGCTTCCCTATTCCCTAACCTGTTTCAACTTTGCCCTTAGCTTCCCTGACCCGGTTGGTCCACCGGGTAGAAGGTATAGCTGAGCGTAATTTCTTCGATATCCTTGGTATCCGGATCGGTCATGATCTTCGGATCGACATAATAAAGCACCGGCATGCGAATCTGCTCGCCAGCTTTCAGCGTCTGCTCGGTAAAGCAGAAGCACTGAATCTTGTTGAAATATTTTCCGGCCTGTGCGGGCGTGACGTTGAACGTCGCTGTGCCTGTCACGGGTTGGTCGGACAAATTCTTTGCGATGAAGACCGACATGTCGCGCGCCCCAATGCTGACCGTATCGGTCGGGCGCTCCGGCTTGAACTCCCACGGCAGGCCGCGCTGGTTGGCGTCGAAGCGAACGACGACAGTCTTACTCACGGCTTGCACCGTCGCAGCTTGAGCCTCACTGACACGCATGGTCGTTCCGCCAAAGCCGGTTACCTGACAGAAAATGCGGTAGAGCGGAACGGCAGCAAAGCCCATCCCGACCATGCCGATGGCAATCGCGCCTGCCATCAGAGCGGTTTTGACATTCGACTTCTGGGTTGCAGCTAGTGCCGTCATCCCCAAACTCCTACCTTGACGACAGTGATGGCAAAGAACAGCACACAAAGGCCGAACAGAACCACAGCCATAGCCCGCGCGCGACCGGCTTGGCGGCTGCGGACAAGGCGGCTTTCTTCAACACTGAGGCTGCCGACCATTTGCGGACCCATGTCTTGGGCTGCGGGTTTCACATCGTCGGTCATACGAGCAACATCCTGTCGAAGGCCAACGCGGCGAAAAGTATGAACAGATAAAGCACCGAATAGCCAAACAGGCGTTTTTCCGCCTTCATCATCTGCGCTTCGGTCGTCTCATTGCGCCAGACAGCAAAGGCGAGGCCAAGAAAAACCGCGTTCAATGCGACAGTCGTGACGCCGTAAATCGCACCGGTCATACCCAGATACCAAGGCGCCACAGCGATGGCCGCCAACACGAAGCTGTAGCCGAAAATCTGGTTGCGGGTCACCCGCTGGCCAGAAACATTGGGCAGCATCGGAATGCCTGCGGCACCATAATCGGACTTCATAAACAGCGCGAGCGACCAGAAATGCGGCGGGGTCCAGAAAAAGATGATGGCGAACATCAACAGCGGAAGCAGTGTCAGGTCACCGGTCACCGCAGCCCAGCCGATAACCGGAGGAAAGGCACCAGCAGCCCCGCCGATAACGATATTCTGCGGCGTATTGGGTTTCAACCACATCGTATAGACGACGGCGTAGAAGAAGATCGAAAAGGCGAGAATGCCCGCCGACAGCCAATTGACCGCAACGCCCATGATACCCACCGAAAAGGCGGCAAGGCCGATACCGAAGTGCAGCGCTGATTCGCGCTCCATCCGGCCATCAGGCAAGGGACGCCCTGCGGTGCGCTTCATTTTGGCATCGAGTTCAGCTTCATACCATTGGTTCAGCGCACCCGACGCACCGGCACCGGTTGCGATGCACAAGATGGCGGTAAAGGCGAGTATCGGGTGAATCTCGCCGGGCGCTGCCAGCAATCCACAGAGCGCGGTAAAAACCACAAGCGACATCACCCGGGGCTTTGTAAGCGCCCAGAAATCCCGCCAGTCGGCAGGAAGAGTGATTTCGCGTGCAGCAATCGTCATTGTCTAAATCCAACCCCCCCCGCCTTTTTGGGGCGGGAGGGGATGCTATCTTATTTGATAACCGGGAGCGTTTCGAACTGGTGGAACGGCGGCGGGCTCGACAATGTCCATTCGAGCGTCGTCGCGCCTTCACCCCAGTAATTGCCTTCTGCCTTGCGGCCAGCCAGCAGCGACCAGATCACGTTGACGAAGAAGATCAATACGCCAACGCCCATGATCGCATAGCCGATCGACGCGACTTCGTTCCAGTGCGCATAGGCTTCTGCATAGTCGGGATAGCGACGAGGCATGCCCTGATTGCCCAGGAAGTGCATCGGGAAGAACAATACGTTCACGCCGATGAAGAACACCCAGAAGTGCAAATGGCCCAGGAACTCGTTCAGATGGCGACCGCTCATCTTGCCGAACCAGTAATAGAAACCGGCGAACAGCGAGAAGACCGCACCCAGTGAGAGCACATAGTGGAAGTGCGCGACAACATAATAGGTGTCGTGCAAATTATCGTCGAGGCCACCATTGGCGAGGACAACACCGGTCACGCCACCCACGGTGAACATGAAGATGAAGCCCAGCGCCCAGACCATCGGCACCTTGAAGCTCAGCGAGCCGCCCCACATAGTGGCAATCCAGCTGAAAATCTTGATGCCGGTTGGCACCGCGATAACCATCGTCGCCGCAGTGAAATACATCTTCATCTCGACGCTCATGCCGATCGTAAACATGTGGTGCGCCCAGACGACGAAACCGACGACGCCAATCGCGACCATGGCATAGGCCATGCCGAGATAGCCGAAGACCGGCTTGCGGCTGAAGGTTGCAACGATCTGGCTGACAATGCCGAAGCCCGGCAGGATCATGATGTACACTTCAGGGTGACCGAAGAACCAGAAAAGATGCTGGTAGAGGATCGGGTCACCACCGGCAGCGGCATCGAAGAAGGCGCCGCCAAAGTTGCGGTCAACCAGCAACATGGTGATAGCAGCGGCGAGCACGGGGAGTGCGAGCAGCAGCAGGAATGCGGTAACCAGCACCGACCATACGAACAGCGGCATTTTGTGGATGGTCATCCCCGGTGCGCGCATGTTGAAGATGGTGGTGATGAAGTTGACGGCACCAAGGATCGACGCGGCACCCGCCAGGTGAAGCGAGAAGATCGCCATGTCGACTGCCGGCCCAACCGAGCCCGAGGTTGAAAGCGGCGCATAGACCGTCCAGCCCGTCCCCGCACCCAGACCTGTGCCACCGGGCACGAAGGTGGAGCCAAGCAACATGATGAAGGCAACGACTGTCAGCCAGAAGCTGATATTGTTCATGCGCGGGAAGGCCATGTCTGGCGCGCCGATCATCAACGGTACGAACCAGTTGCCGAAACCGCCGATAATCGCAGGCATGACCATGAAGAACACCATGATCAGGCCGTGCGCGGTAATCAGCACGTTCCACATATGATAGGCTTCGTCGAGCGATGCCTCTTTACCGGCCATCATTGATGCCCAGCCGGTCAGATACTGGATGCCGGGAGCAGCCAGTTCCAGACGCATCATCCCCGAAATCGCGCCGCCGATTATACCGGCGAAGATTGCGAAGATCAGGTACAGCGTCCCGATATCCTTGTGGTTGGTCGACATGAACCAGCGAGCGAAAAAGCCCGGCTTGTGGTCATGGTCTGCATGATCATGATGATCGGCAGGATGTGCGGCAATGGTTGTCATCGTCTTTGCCTCTTGTCTTACTTGGCAGGAACTGCGGCTGCGGCGGCAGCGACAGGTGCGGCAGCAGCGGGGGCTGCAGCAGTGGCGGCGGCGGGCGCAGCGGGCGCTTCAGCCGGTTTTTCGCCGGGCATTGTGCCGCCCTTGGCCTTGATCCAGGCAGCGAATTTCTCGGGCGGCAGCGCCTCGACAGCAATCGGCATATAGCCGTGGCGCGCACCGCACAGTTCCGAACACTGTCCGAAATAGACGCCGGGCTTTTCGATCAGCAGCTGCTTTTCGTTGAGACGGCCGGGAACGGCATCGAGCTTGAACCAGAGCGAGGGCACCGCAAAGCTATGGATCACGTCTGCAGCCGTCGTCTGGATACGGATGGGAACGCCTGCCGGAACAACCATGCGCGCGTCGACTGCAAGGTGGCTAGGCCCGTCATTCTCGGTGCGATAGCGCTCGCCCGGGCCAACCTGGCTCTGCTCCTTCAGCATGTTCGAAACGACTTCGAAACCGCCATGATCTGGATAGGTGTAGCCCCAATACCATTGGTAACCGGTTATCTTCACCGTCACCGCCTCTTTCGGGGCAGGCTTGAACTGCTTGGCGACCAGCGTCAGCGACGGATAGGCAATGCCGAGCAGGATGAGCACCGGAACCAGCGTCCAGACGATCTCGATAAAAGTGTTGTGCGTTGTTTTGGAGGGGTTCGGGTTCGCCGAACGGCGGAAGCGCACGACCACGAACAAAAGCAAGCCCAGAACAAACAGCGAGATGATCGTGATGATCGGCAAAAGAATGCTGTTGTTCAGCCATTTCGCATATTCGCCATTGGCGCTGTACTGATCCTGAAAATCAACGCCGCGGTCGACAGGCATGCCGACGCCTGGCGTCGGTTTCATCGGGGTATAACCGGGCAGCGAGCCATCATCAGGGCCAGCCGTTGCAGCTTTTGCATCGGCTGCCGGTGCAGCAGTTGCGGCAGTCGTGGCGGCTACAGGTGCCGGAACAGCCTTGGCTTCGGGCGCCGCAACCTGCGGTGCCGGATTCGGCGCTTGCGCCGGCGCGATGGCGGGCATTGCCGCCAGGCCGAAGAGCAGAATCAATTTCTTCAGAACATTCATTACTTTAGCCCCGATGTTCGGGATCGAACGATCCCATTGTTTTTGCTTAACTCTTGTACGAAAACCGCTATTTGGCGCGGCTTATAGGCGCGCTTGGCACAAGCCTCAAGCGCTGCGCAACAGTTTTTATGGATTTATTTATACGGTTTTTAGACCTAATTGCCAGCCAAAGGCCAAACGCGTGGCCATAACATACAGGACATTCACCCGATCATGACCGAAGACGAGATTCTCGCCGAATTCCGCGCGGCCGAAGCGCTACTCGAAGGGCATTTCCTGCTCTCTTCGGGGCGCCACAGCGCCTATTATTTGCAATGCGCCCGGCTGCTGATGAACCCCGAGCGCGCAAGCCGCATCGCGGTCGCCATTGCCCAAAAGCTGCCGCGCGATATCCGCAGCCAGATAGAGGTCGTGGTCTCGCCTGCCATGGGTGGCCTTATAATAGGGCATGAAATGGGGCGTGCACTGGGCGTCGACGCACTGTTCGTCGAGCGGCCTGACGGTGTTTTCGGATTGCGGCGCGGCTTTGCGCTCAGCGAAGGCCAGAAGGTGCTGATGGTCGAAGATGTAGTCACCACCGGGCTTTCATCACGCGAAGCGATCAAAGCAATTGAAGCGGCGGGTGGCGAAGTGATCGCGGCGGCATCAATCATCGACCGGTCGGCGGGCGCCGTCGATCTTGGCGTACCCTTTTTCCCGCTGATCGAGCTCAATTTCCCGACCTATGCACCCGATGAGCTGCCGCCCGAACTGGCCGCAACCGAGGCGGTCAAGCCCGGAAGCCGGAAGGTCTGATCGTGGCGAGCCACCTGCGTCTCGGGGTCAATATCGATCATGTCGCGACTATCCGGAACGCGCGTGGCGGCGACCATCCCGATCCGGTGCGCGCGGCGGAGATTGTTGCGCGGGTCGGCGGCGACGGCATTACGGCGCATCTACGCGAAGATCGCCGCCATATCCGCGACAGCGACCTCGCGCGAATCCAGGCGGCGACCAGCCTGCCGCTCAATCTCGAAATGGCCGCGACCGAGGAGATGCTGGAGATCGCGCTGCGCCACAAACCGCATGCCGCCTGCATCGTCCCCGAACGGCGCGAGGAGCGTACCACCGAAGGCGGGTTGGATGCGGCCGGATTGCACAACCAACTTGCACCGATCGTATCGCGATTGGCCGATGCCGACATTCGCGTCAGCCTGTTCATCGAACCCGACCCGCGCCAGATCGAGGCGGCCATGCGGCTGCGCGCTCCCGTGGTCGAACTGCACACTGGGCGCTATGCGCATCTCTGGCTGGATGGCGACGCAGCGGGCATCGAAGCCGAACTGAAACGCATCGCCGATGCCACCGCACTTGCGGTAAAGAACGGCATCGAACCGCATGCTGGCCACGGGCTGACCTATGACAATGTCCAGCCCATCGCCGCCATCCCGCAATTGGCCGAGCTCAACATCGGCCACTATCTGATCGGCGAGGCGATTTTCGACGGGCTGGAAAACGCCGTGCGCAAAATGCGCGAATTGATGGACGCAGCGCGGTGATCACCGACGCTCAAGTTGTTCAAAGAATTTGGCGTTGGACTATGCTGTCGTTCAAATTCGGTTTGGCGGTAGGCGTTGCTGCTATCGGAATAAACATTTGGAGCAACGCTAGGCAAGGAAAGTCATTTGATTGGAATCTGATTGTATCAGGTCTTGGCTTGGCAGTGTTTGCGGCGTTTTTATATGTAGCGATGCGCCTGATTTTTAAGTTGGTTTATGCCAAAGCGCGACACGATGAGGGTAGGCAATGATCATCGGCCTCGGCTCTGACCTCTGTAATATAGAGCGTATTCAGAACTCGCTCGACCGTTTTGGCGAACGGTTTGAAAACCGCGTCTTTACAGACGTCGAACGCGCTAAAGCAGCAAAACGGCCCTTCACCCGCGCCGGAACCTACGCCAAGCGCTTTGCCGCGAAAGAGGCTTTCAGCAAGGCGGTCGGCACAGGGTTCAAGCGCGGGGTGTTCATGAAGGACATCGGCGTCGTCAATGCACCTTCCGGAGCACCAACGCTCGCGCTGACGGGCGGCGCGAAAGCACGGCTCGACGCGATGGTGCCAAATGGCTATGAGGCGCACATTCATCTGACGCTGACCGACGATCACCCCTGGGCGCAGGCCTTTGTGATCATCGAAGCGCTCCCGATTTCGAAAGCATGACCGTTTTGAATAGCGAACCCGTTACCACCGAGACCGAAACTGCAGCCGCACCTGTCGCCAAACAAGGCTGGCTTGCCACGCTCTGGGCCGAGATAAAGGGTCTGTTCTGGCTGTTGCTGGCGGTGCTGGCCTTTCACAGCTTCATCGCCAAGCCCTTCTACATTCCGTCGATCTCAATGATGCCGACGCTGCTGGTCGGGGACCGGTTGTTTGTTTCGAAATATGCATATGGCTGGAGCTTTGTCTCCCCCACCATTCCCAACCCGGTCGCGCTTTTCCACTGGCTGGTCTTGCGCGAAGAGGTCGACTCGCTGGCCTTCACCATGCCCGAGAGCAAGGGTCGCGTCTGGGGTGCAACGCCCGAGCGCGGCGATGTCGTGATTCTGACGCCCGAGGGCAAGAATCAGGATTACATCAAACGCGTCGTCGGCATGCCCGGCGACCTGTTCGAAATGCGCGGCGGGCAGGTTTACCTCAATGGCAAGCCGATCCGCCAGGAGGCGCAGCCAGTCAAGGACCTGCCGGTAGACGCCAACAACCCCTGCACCGAACTCGATTTCCCCGGCGCGCTGGTGCAGGAAGCCGATGGTTCGCTGCATTGCTATGTCACAATCGTTCGCGAAACACTGCCCAATGGCGTGAGCTACGACACAATCGACGCACGGCGTGGATCGACCGACGATGTTGCGCCGATCCGCATCCCCAAGGGCCATTATTATCTGCTCGGCGATAATCGCGACAATAGCGCCGACAGCCGTGTCGATGCGCCGATCGGCCTAGGCGGGCCGGTGGCTTGGGAACGGATCGGCGGACGGGCGGAAATCATCACCTTCTCGCTCGACGGATCCACCGGGATCAATCCGGCGAGCTGGTTTTCCTCCTTCCGCGGTGGACGGGCGGGCACGAGCTTGCGTCCTGATAAAGCCGAACCGGCAGCAGCAAAATGAGCATGGTTGGCGATAGATGTACCTGATCGTCGCCTTCTTTCTCGGCATCGCCAATTTCGCCATGCACAAGGCGGTGGTTGAATCGGGTCACCCCTTTGTCGAGGACACCAAGCTCTATTTCGGCAAGCATTTTGGCCGCAATGGCAGTTATTTTCTGGAGTTCGGAATATTGCTCGGCGCGATGCTGTTTGCCTATTCCGATTCAGGAATAATCGTCGGCCTCTATGCAGCCTATACCGCCTTCAACGGCATTGCAGCCTGGCTGCTGCTGTCGCGGCGCTTTTGAATGCCGATGTAGTTTGTCCCAAATTATCAGTCGCTAATCGAACGCGGCTGTATCGAATACAATTGTAATCCTAACCCGCCTCCACAGGGAGCACAACATAAGGGCCATGAGAGCCCGACAGGAGTGGGTTAGATGAAATTGTGCACCTGTCGCATTTTTGCGGCTTCCGGAAGTGTGCTTGCCATGGCAGTGGCACAACCGGCCTTAGCCAACACCAGCGCCGCAGCGCCGCAGTTCGAGGAAACCAGAACCGATCTGGAACCGCGCGCCGAAAACGGTCGGCAGATTTACGAGGCATCGCAATTCACCCGCTTCGCGCCGCAGACCGCGCTCGACATGGTCGGGCAAATTCCCGGATTCCAGATCAGCCAAGTCAGCACCGACCGCGGATTGGGCGAAGCCAGCCAGAATGTGCTGATCAATGGCCAACGGATCACCGGCAAGAGCAACGATGCGCAGACTGCATTGTCACGCATCGCGGCCTCCTCGGTCATTCAGCTCGAGATCGCCGATGGGGCAACACTTAACGTCTCAGGGCTGAATGGTCAGGTGCTCAACGTTATCACCAAGCCCGATGCGCTACAGGGCAATTTTGCCTGGCGTCCGCAATGGCGGCGGCGGGTCGAAGATTTCTGGATCAATGGCGAGGTCAATCTTTCAGGTAAGCTTGGCAAAGGCGATTTTACGCTGGGCCTTTCCAACAAAGACGGTTTCCGCGGCGGGGGCTGGGGCTATGAAGATGTGCGCGATGCCGATGGCGATCGGCTGTTTTTCCGCGACGTCCGCGTCCGATCGCAGGGGGACCGACCCCGATTGGCCGGCACCTATTCGCTGAAAAGCGATAACGGCAACATTCTCAATGCGAATGGCGCACTGGAGTTTTTCGAGTTTCGCGGCAACCGTACATTCCTGAAGCAAGAGACAGGTAAGGCGAATATCCTTGAAGCGGGTAAGGACCGTGAAGACGAATGGAATATGGAGCTGGGCGCTGACTATGAGTTCGGTCTTGGCGGCGGCCGTCTAAAGGTCATCGGCTTCCACCGTTTTGAACATAGCCCCTTTGTAAACCAATTCCGTATCACCCCAACCGACGGCTCCGCCGAAAGCGGACAGATATTCGCGCAGGTGATCGATGAGGGTGAGAGTGTATTGCGCGCCGAATATCGATGGAAGGCGGGCAAGACCGACTGGCAGGTCTCAGCCGAAGGTGCGTTCAACTATCTCGACGCCGAATCCGAATTTTTCCGGCTCGACAATGCAGGGGTTTTCCAGCCGGTGCCACTACCCAATGCAACCGCACGGGTGGAAGAGAAGCGCGGGCAGATTATATTGTCCTATGGTCGCCCCATTGCCAAGGATCTGACGCTGCAAGCGACGCTGGGCGGCGAATATAGTGAACTGGGCGTGACCGGCCCCAACGGCAATGCACGCCAATATGTGCGTCCGAAAGGCTCGATAGCGCTCGGTTGGAAGCCATCGCCGGTGCTCGACATCAGCGCCAAATTCCAGCGCAAAGTGTTGCAGCTCAACTTTGGCGATTTCCTTGCTTCGGTCGATGTGCGTAACAACAACAACAATGCCGGTAATTTCGACCTGGTCCCACCGCAAAGCTGGCTTCTGAATTTCGAGGCGAACCGCTCGCTCGGCAAGGCGGGGTCGTTGAAGCTGAAGGTCGATCTTGAATCGATCAGCGATCTGGTCGACCGCATCCCGATCACCGCGACCACCGAAGCGCCGGGCAATATCGATGGCACGGCAAGACGGCTGCGTACTGAAATCAATGCCAGCCTCCTGCTCGATACCATCGGCATAAAGGGCGCCAAGCTCGATCTGATCGGTGCCTGGCAGACGGCATCGCTTCGCGATCCGCTGACCGGCGAAAAACGCCCACTCAGTAACCGCGGCCGCACCTACTGGAACCTCGACTTCCGCCACGACATTCCCAATTCGCAATGGGCCTATGGCGGCTTTGCCGAGGATAGCAGCGATTATGGCTTCTACCGGCTCGACTATTTTGGGCGCGATTATCGCACCGGTCCAATGGTCGGGGCCTTTATCGAGCACAAGAATGTGCTCGGCCTCAAAGTGCGTGGCCAGATCATCAACCTCGCCGGGCAGACCGAGGGATATGACGAAATATTCTACGTCGACCGCCGCGATGGCCCTGTCGATTTCACCCATACCGGGCGCAACAAATATGGCCTGATTTACCGGGCAACCGTCAGCGGGACTTTCTAAACCCCGATACTTCCCTATATCGGCCTGATGCAGGGAATGGCGGCACAGCCGGAAAACGGGAAAGAAAAGGAAGTGGCCAAAGCGGAGGCGAGTTTCGCCACGCTCAAACGCTTTCTGCCCTATTTGTGGCCGAAGGATATGCCCGCGCTGCGCATTCGTATCGTCATCGCGATGCTGCTGGTGCTGGTTTCCAAGGGCGTGCAGCTGTCGATGGGCTTTGTCTATGGCGCGGCCATTGACCGGATGCAGCCGGGGCTGGAGGCGGGCGTCTGGATGGCGATCGGACTGGTCGTTGCCTATACCGGCGCCCGCTTTGGCGGGGTATTGTTCGATAATCTGAGGAACACCGTGTTCGAACGCGTCGGGCAGGATGCGACGCGGCGCTTGGCGGAAAACACCTTCGCGCACCTCCACCGGCTGTCGATGCGGTTCCACATGAACCGTCGCACCGGCGCCGTTACCAAGGTGATCGAACGCGGCACCAAGAGCATCGACGTGATGCTCTATTTCATGCTGTTCAACATCGCGCCGACAGCCATCGAACTCATCGCGGTGCTGGTGATTTTCTGGTTCAAGTTCGGGTTGGGGCTGGTGGTAGCAACCATCGTCATGGTCGTGACCTATATCCTCTTCACCCAGCGCGTCACCGACTGGCGTAACAAACTGCGTGAGGAGATGAACGAGCTCGATACCGCGACAGTCGCGCGTTCGGTCGACAGCCTTCTCAACTATGAAACGGTCAAATATTTCAATGCCGAGGACCGTGAGACCGACTATTATGCCAAGGTCGCGCGCCGCTATGCCGATGCCGCGGTAAAATCGGAAAACTCGCTTGCCTGGCTCAATATCGGCCAGTCGTTCATCACCAATTTGATGATGGCAGGCGCGATGGGTTTCAGTGTCTGGGGCTGGGCGCAAGGGCGTTTCAGCACCGGTGATGTCGTGCTGGTCAACACGCTGTTGATGCAGCTCTTCCGCCCGCTCGACATGCTCGGCATGGTTTATCGCACCATTCGCCAAGGCTTGATCGACATGGCAGCGATGTTCGATCTGGTCGATACCCCGCCCGAAATTGTCGACAAGCCCGGAGCAAAGGCGCTCCGCGTATCGGGCGGCGAACTCGCCTTTGAAGATGTAACCTTTGGCTATGATCCGGATCGGCAGATTTTGAACGGCCTGTCCTTGCGCATTCCACCGGGCAAGACGCTCGCTGTGGTCGGGCCATCGGGTGCGGGCAAGTCGACGATTGCGCGGCTGCTTTATCGCTTTTATGATGTCACCGGCGGGCGGATCACCATCGACGGGCAGGATTTGCGTGACGTGACCCAGACGAGCCTGCGCGCGCATATCGGCATCGTCCCGCAGGATACGGTTCTGTTCAACGACAGTATCGGTTACAATATCGGCTATGGCCGTGAGGGTTCGAGCCAGGCGGAAATCGAGGATGCGGCACGCGGCGCACAAATCCACAATTTCATCGCCGCCCAGCCTAAGCAATATGCAACGCAGGTCGGCGAGCGGGGACTGAAGCTGTCGGGTGGCGAGAAGCAGCGGGTCGCGATTGCGCGGACGTTGCTCAAAAACCCGCCGATCCTGATCCTCGACGAAGCCACCAGCGCACTTGACAGCCGCACCGAGGCCGAAATCCTCGACACACTCGACGAAGTGTCAAAACAGCGCACCACCATCGTCATCGCGCACCGTCTGTCGACCGTGGTCGGTGCCGACCAGATTGTCGTCCTCGATGCGGGCCGTATCGCCGAACAGGGAACGCATGCCGAATTGCTGGCTAAGGATGGTCTGTACGCCGAAATGTGGGCGCGTCAGCAGGCAGAAAAAGATGAAGAGGCTGTTGCGGCGGAGTGAAGGCGCAAAATAGAACCGTAGCCCTGAGCCTGTCGAAGGGCGGGTCGCAGTACTGACACACGTGCTTCGGCAGGCTCAGCACTCACGGTAAACTTAAAGCACAGCCTTTCTTTACTTCAATATTTGTTCTTTATATGTTCCGCCGCGACTCGACTATCCACAGCGAAAGTCGCCAATGCCCGAAGAGCGCTCTATTCTTGAGGAACTATCCGGCCTAGCGGGCAGGAAGATGCTCGCGCCCGATACAATTGACCCAGCCGATGTGCTGCACCGCGTTTTCGGTTTTGCCGAGTTTCGCGGGGTGCAGGAACAGGTGGTGCGCCGCACACTCGACAGGCAAAGCACGCTCGCGGTGATGCCGACAGGGGCGGGAAAATCGCTCTGCTACCAGTTGTCGGCTTTGCTGCTCGACGGCACCTGCATCGTCATCTCACCGCTGATCGCCTTGATGCACGACCAGCTGCGCGCCGCCAATGCCGTGGGAATCCGTGCGGCAACGCTGACCTCTGCAGATAACAACCGCGCCGAGACTATCGAGCGGCTGCAGTCTGGTGCGCTAGACCTGCTCTATGTAGCCCCCGAACGCGCCTCGACTGCGGATTTCCAGCGGCTTCTCGCCGAAACCAAAGTTGCGCTGTTCGCGATCGACGAGGCGCATTGCGTGTCCGAATGGGGGCATGATTTCCGCCCGGATTACCGACTGCTCCGTCCGCTGATGGACGAATTCCCGAATGTGCCAAGACTGGCACTGACCGCGACGGCCGACGCGCATACGCGTGAGGATATCGCACAGCAGCTGGGCATCCCCGCGAGCGGCACGATCGTTTCCGGCTTTGACCGGCCCAATATCCGCTATGCCGTTACCAACACCGCCAGCAAGGGCTCGGCGATTGCCTCCGCCATTCGCGGTTGGCCCGGAGCAGGCATCGTCTATGCCACCACCCGCGATCGCGCCGAGAAATTGGCGGCACTGATTGCGCGCACCGGGCGGCGTACGCGTTATTATCATGCAGGCATGGAACCCTCCGCACGCGCTTCGGCACAAGCAGAATTCGTCGCGAGCGAAGACATGGTGATGGTAGCGACCGTTGCCTTTGGCATGGGGATCGACAAGCCCGATGTCCGCTTCGTCGCCCATGCGGGCATCCCCAAATCGATCGAGGCCTATTATCAGGAAAGCGGGCGTGCGGGGCGCGATGGCGATCCGGCGGTTGCGCATCTCTTCTGGTCACCCGGCGATTTCAGCCTTGCCCGCGAACGGTTGAAGGAACAGCCTGAGGCAAGGCAACTGGCCGAGAAAGCAAGGATCGATGCGCTATCATCGCTTGTCGAAACGCCCGGTTGCCGCCGCGCGGTATTGCTGCGCCATTTCGGCGAGGATCCACCCGCGCAATGCGGCAATTGCGACAACTGCCTTGATGCCCCGGGTGTGGTCGACGCGACCGAGGTTGCGCAAAAGCTGCTTTCCGCCGTCTATCGCACCGGCCAGAGTTTCGGAGTTGGGCATCTTGAAAAGGTACTGACCGGACGCACCGATGAGCGCATCGAGGCGCGCGGGCATGACCAGCTCAGCGTCTTCGGTATCGTTTCGGGTGACGATGCACGGCTGATCAAGCCGGTAGCGCGGGCGTTGCAGGCGCAAGGGCATCTGAGCGCCAACGAACATGGCGGGCTGATGCTGGCTGGGGCATCGCGTGCGATCCTGAAGGGCGAGATGAAACTCGAAATCGTCGTCCCGCCCAAGACGCGCAAGGAAAAGCGCAGTGAAGCCAACCCGGTCAACGACCCACTGTTCGAAGCGCTGCGCAGCAAAAGACGTGAACTGGCCGAGACGGCTGGCGTGCCGCCCTATGTCATCTTCCACGATGCGACCTTGCGTGAGCTTTCCGAGCGTCGCCCGCGCAATACATCCGATTTCGCGCTGATCAGCGGCGTCGGCGCGCGCAAGCTCGAAGCCTATGGCGCAGCCTTTCTGTCTGTAATAAGGGAGGCAGCGGAAGGATAAGCCCCATGTTTCGCAAGCTCACCGACAACATCTATGCAGCGCCACAAATCAGCCTTGAGGACGTAACGGAAGCGGCGAAGATTGGCGTCAAGCTGATCATCAACAACCGCCCCGAAGGCGAAAGCGACGATCAGATTCCCGGTGCCGACATCGAAACTGCAGCGCGCGCGGCAGGGATCGACTATGTCGCCATCCCCGTTACCCATGCAGGATTCAGCGAGCCACAAGTGGTCGCGATGGCCAAGGCTCTCGATGGGGCCGCAGGGCCCGTGCTCGCTTATTGCCGCTCGGGCACGCGCTCGACCTTGCTCTGGGCCTTGTCCGAAGCGAGCCAAGGTGGCGACCCCGATTCCTTGACCAATATGGCGGCCAAGGCCGGCTATGATGTCAGCCCGGTCCGTCCGCTGATGGACATGCTGAAAGCAAGGGCCTGAGTCTTGGAAGGTACGTTGATCGAACTGGCCAAGCTGGGCGGATCGATTGCTGCGATCCTTTTCCTGTTCTGGCTTGCACGCCGTTTGGACCTTGGCGGCGATCTTCGCATCCGTGACGAAGCCCATGCGCGCGCGCTTGCCGACGAAGCAATATGCGGATTTGAACCGGTCGATATCATCATCGACAAGGCCGGCATGGGCGCGTTGATGAAAGATGCATCCGGCCGCCACATGCTGATCCGCCGCCATGGCGCCGCCTTTGTCGCCCGCTTGTTGGATCGGCACAGCGAATCACGGCTCGACCACAATTTCCTGACCATCGGGACGGGCGAAAAGACCTTTGGCAAAGTCACGCTGAACCTTGGCAAGGATGCACAATATTGGGCTGCTGGCCTGCGCCACATGGTGACATAGGACGAAATGATGCCAGAGTTATTCAATCCCGTCGATTATGCCGTCCCTGTCTTCATCCTGTTGATCATCTTCGAGATGTTGTGGGCACGTAAAAGGGCGCCGGAAAAATATGAGCCCAAGGATACTCTGACCTCGCTCGCCTTCGGTACAGGCAGCACAGTGGCTGGCGCGCTGACCGGCGGGCTGGTGTTCGCGATGATGCTTTGGCTGTACGAACATCGGCTGTTCGATATCGGCTGGGCCTGGTGGGCATGGATCGCCTGCTTCGTTCTCGATGACCTGGCCTATTACGTCTTCCACCGCAGCGCGCATCGCATCCGCTGGCTGTGGGCGAGCCATGTGAACCATCATTCGAGCCAGCATTACAATCTGTCGACAGCCTTGCGGCAGACCTGGACTGGCTTCATCGCGTTCAATTTCGTCTTCCGCATGCCATTGGCGCTGGTCGGCTTCCACCCCGCGATGATCGCCTTTTGCGGTGGCATCAACCTGATCTATCAATTCTGGATCCACACCGAGGCGGTGGGCCGCATGCCGCGCTGGTTCGAAGCAGTGATGAACACGCCGTCGCACCACCGCGTCCACCACGCCACCAACCCCCGCTATCTCGATGCCAATTATGCCGGGGTCTTCATCATCTGGGACAAGATGTTCGGCAGTTTCACCCCCGAAACCGATGAAGAGAAAATCCGATACGGTATCGTCAAGCAGCTCGGCACCTTCAACCTGCTCTATAGCGTGTTTCATGAATGGATCGGCATCGCCAAGGACGTCTGGTCTGCGCCCTGGCGGCACAAGCTCGGCTATATCTGGCGCCCGCCGGGTTGGAGCCATGACGGCAGCCGCGACACCAGCGACAGCATCAAGGCCCGCTGGCAGGCACGGCAGGAAAATCAGGTGACACCTGCCGAATAGCGATTGCCAAAATTAATCGTCCGGTTAAGTCCTACTTTCAAAGGAGTCAGTATGGACGAGTTCGATATCATCGTTGTAGGCGGCGGATCTGCAGGAAGTGCTGCGGCAGGGCGGCTGGCTGAAAGCGGCAAATACAAGGTCTGCCTTGTCGAAGCCGGCGGCAAGAATGACGATCTGTTCGTCCGCACCCCCGGCCTGCTCGCGCTGATGCCGAAGCGGAGCAACTGGGCCTATGATACCGAACCGATGCCGGGTCTGGGTGGTCGTATCGGCTATCAACCGCGCGGTCGCGGCATGGGCGGGTCGAGCGCGATCAACGGCATGGTCTATATTCGCGGCAATGCCTGGGATTATGACAATTGGGCAGCCTTGGGCTGCACTGGCTGGAGCTGGGATGACGTCTTGCCGGTGTTCCGCAGGCAGGAAGACAATGCGCGCGGTTCCGATGATTTCCACGGCAAAGGCGGACCGCTGCATGTCAGTGATCAGATCGCTCCCAGCCCGGTGGGCGAAGCTTTTGTCGAGGCGGCAACCCGGTTGCAACTCCCGCGGAATGACGACTTCAACGGGGCGAAGCAGGAAGGCTTCGGCCTGTATCAGGTGACGCAGCATAATGGCGAACGCTGGTCGGCGGCGCGCGCCTTTATCGATCCGCTGGCGGGCAAACCGAATTTGAGCGTGCGCACTGGCGCGCTGGTCGAGAAGATCATCATCGAAGACGGCCGCGCAACAGGTGTCGCCGTTCGCTTTGGCAACACACGCGAAGTGCTGCGCGCAAAAGCGGGTGTCATATTGTCGGCAGGGGCTTTTGGCAGTCCGCAAATTCTGATGCTTTCGGGCGTTGGTCCCGGCGCGCATCTGCAGGAAAAGGGGATCGAGACGTTGGTCGACAAGCCAGCGGTCGGCGCAGACCTGCAGGACCATTGCGATTATCTGGTCGGTTATGAACTGGACGATGTGTCGCTATTCGGCGGAACCTTGCGCGGCACCTTTGCCGTCGCCAAAGCCTTTTTCGAACACAGGCTACGCCGCACGGGCATGCTGACGACGAATTTCGCCGAAAGCGGCGGTTTCGTCAAAATCCGGCCTGACGCTCCTGCGCCTGACATCCAGTATCACTTCATCCGCGCGATTATCCAGAACCATGGCCGTGACAAGCTGAAGGTGCACGGCTTTTCCCTGCACGCCTGTGTGCTGCGTCCGGAAAGCAGGGGATGGGTGAAACTCAAATCCTCCGATCCGGCGATGGCACCCGCAATCAACCCCAATTTCCTCAGCGACGAACGCGACCTCCATCTGCTGCGCGACGCGGCGCGCTTAATGTACCGCATCGCCGAAACCCCCCCGCTTTCGGATATGGGTGCACGCGATCGGTCGCCAATCGATTATAATGACGATGCCGCGCTGGAGGCGCGTATTCGAGAAGTATCCGATACCATCTATCATCCGGTCGGCACCTGCCGCATGGGCAGCGATGCGGAAAGTGTCGTCGATCCGAGATTGAAGGCACGCGGCGTCAACGGATTGTGGGTCGCCGACGCCAGCATCATGCCAAGGCTGGTTTCCGGCAATACCAATGCGCCTTCGATCATGATCGGCGAGCGCGCAGCGGATTTCGTGAAAGCCGATCTGGCAGCTTGAGACGTTTTGCAAAAGTTGGGGCCCGAACCGCGAGCCTGGGGAGCTTAATGGTTCGGGCCCCTGTGCCGTGCACGCACAAACTGTTTTTGCCTATTCGTCCACCCAGTGAAACACATCTTCCAAAGGTTTGCCGAATACCCGCGCAATGCGGAACGCGACCTCAAGGCTGGGGGAATATTTCCCTTGCTCAATCGCGGCGATGGTCTGGCGGGTGACGCCTACCCTGTCGCCCAGATCGCCCTGGGTCATTTCTCCGGTCAAAAAGCGCATGGTTTTGATGTCATTGTCAAAGGGGAGTTTGGCCATGGCTCAATACCCTCTGCGATAATAATATAGTTGGGCACCGACGCGGACCAGTTCTGAAAGCACCAGTGTCGCCATCAGGATATTGACCGACCAGCCGTACATCAGTCCGTTGATCATGGCGAAAATATTGGCCCATACCCCGAGCACCAGCGGATAATAGGCCGCATGTGTTCCCTTCAGGTGGATCAGTTTCTCGCGCTCATCCTCTTTCAGATTGGCCTCTTTCGGCGTGCGGATGGCAAAATAGGCGCTGCCGGCAATCATGGGCACCAGAAAGATGATCGTCGTTGGAAATAGCATCCATACCGAAGTCAGCATGCCCATGCGGGTGTTGGCCGAGGCCCAGGGATAGGACAGAAAATACCAGCCAAATCCGGCAACCAGCCCGACAAGGGCGACCCAGTGAATTTTCTCGCGAAACGACATGTGCAAACTCCGTGTTAGATGATTCGCACTTAATGTTAGTTTTATTTAACATTGAGTCAAATATTATTGACGCACATGGCATTCGCGCTTTTGCCCCTGCGCTTTAGCGGCTAAGCGCCAGTCCCATGTCTACGACGCCCAAAACGCTCACCCTGCCTGTATCCACCAGCCGCGCGAACCCTACGCCGCAGCCCATGAAGCGCCTCACCGTGCCGCGCATCCGGCAGCGCAAGGGCGGCGAACCGCTGGTGATGCTGACGGCCTATACCGTGCGCATGGCGCAGCTGATGGACCCGCATTGCGACATGCTGTTGGTCGGCGACTCGCTGGCACAGGTGATCTATGGGCTGCCACACACTGTCGCGGTAACGATGGAGATGATGGCGCTGCATGGTGCGGCAGTGGTCCGTGGCAGCTATCATGCGGCGGTCATCGTCGATATGCCCTTTGGCAGCTATGAAGCCTCGCCCGAACTGGCCTTCACCAACGCCTCTCGGCTGTTGAAGGAAACCGGTGCCGCAGGCGTCAAGGTCGAAGGCGGCAAGGTGATTGCGCCGACCATCGAATTCCTTACGCAACGCGGAATCCCCGTCATGGGCCATGTCGGCCTGACACCACAGGCGGTCAACATATTGGGCGGATATGGCGTGCGCGGCAAAAGTGCTGCTGAGGCCCGCTCGATTGTCGAGGATGCCGAGGCAGTAGCCAAGGCAGGTGCTTTTGCCATGGTCATCGAAGGGGTGATGGAGCCCATCGCCATTGAAATCACGCAAAAGGTCGATTGCCCTACCATCGGCATAGGTGCTTCTGCGCAATGCGACGGCCAGGTGCTGGTGGCGGAAGACATGCTGGGCCTGTTTGATCGTACGCCGAAATTCGTCAAACGTTTCGGTGCGATGCAGGAGCACGTCGAGGACGCTGTGAAGAAATATGCCGAGGATGTTCGCTCCCGCGCTTTCCCGAGCGCCGAACAGCTTTATCGATCGGAATAGACCTAGCCACGCTTCGCACTGGAAAGTCCTGCGCCGCATGGCTAAGGACGCGACAAGTATAAGTTACAGGAGGCCATTTTGGCATTACCCCCGACCGATAAGCGAGCCGCAACCGACGAAGCCTTTTTGCGCGAAGTCGACGATGCCGTTCGTGCGGGTGATCTCGAAAGTTTCTGGAATCGCTTTGGCCGTTGGTTGGTCGCAGCCGTCGTCATCGGCCTGATCGCCTTTGGCGGCTGGATATATTGGCAGAACCAGCAGGTTGCCGCCGCCGAAGCGCAGGGCGAAAAATTCATCCTGGCAGTCGAGAAACTGCAGGGCGGCAATGTCAAAGAGGCGAAAACCGACCTGTTGGCTTTGGCAAAGGCGGAGCAGCCGGGCTATCGCGCGATGGCGCAGATCCTGTTGGCCAATGTCACCGCAGCCGAAGGCAATAGCAAGAAAGCCGTGGCCGATTATGCCAAGGTCGCAGGCGACGACAGTCTGCCCCAGCCCTTCCGCGATCTGGCGCTTGTTCGCCAGACAGCTGCCGAATTTGACAGCCTTGCCCCACAACAGGTTATTGACCGGATGAAGCCACTGGCCAAGCCGGGGGCAGCCTGGTTCGGTACAGCCGGCGAAATGACCGCAATCGCCTATATGAAAATGGGCAAAGACAATCTGGCTGGCCCCATTTTTGCCCAGATTGCAAAGCAGGAAGACTTGCCCCAAACGCTGCGTGCGCGTGCGCAACAAATGGCGGGGGCGTTGGGAGTGGATACCGTTCAGCTTGAAGTCAAGCCGACGGGCGCATCGGCGACAACCGATGCAGACAAAGGAAATTGAGCCTGTGAGACTACGCACGACCTTATTGATTTCGCTGGCAGCGGCCACATTGCTTGGCGGATGCTCGGCATTGGGCGGGGGCGAAAAGAAAGATACACCCACCATCGGCAAGCGCGTCGATATTTTGGGTACTGAGGCAGACAGTGTTGCCGATCCCGCACTTTCGGCAATTTCGGTCGTACTTCCGCCCGTCACCACCAACAGCAGCTGGTCGCAGCCGGGTGGCAATGCGTCCAAATCACCCGGC
This sequence comes from Sphingorhabdus pulchriflava, assembly GCF_003367235.1. Classification (GTDB taxonomy): domain Bacteria; phylum Pseudomonadota; class Alphaproteobacteria; order Sphingomonadales; family Sphingomonadaceae; genus Sphingorhabdus_B; species Sphingorhabdus_B pulchriflava. The sequence goes on along the minus strand of NZ_QRGP01000003.1, from coordinate 148,404 downwards.
CATCTCTCGCTCGCCGATGCACCACAGCGGGCATGGACGGCGCAAGTTGCCGGTGCCAGTAACCGGGAGCGCCTGGCCGCAACGCCGGTGGTTCACGAAGGCAAGTTGTACGTCATCGACACGCAAGCGACGGTCAGCGCTTTCGACGCCGCAAGCGGTGCGAAGCTTTGGGCAGCCGCCTTGCCCTTTGACAAGGATGGCAAGCCATCACGCTTTGGCGGCGGCGTTTCCACCGACGGCACTACGGTTTATGCAACCAATGGCGTCGGGGACATTTCCGCTATCGATGCTGCAAATGGCGCAGTGAAATGGACCAAGCGTCCGGCCGGCCCGCTGCGCGGTGCCCCAACGCTGTCCAACGGCAATGCTTATGTGATGACGCAGGATAACCAGATCTATGCTGTACGCATGGATAATGGTGAAGCCCAGTGGAATGAAGCTGGTCCCGTCGGCGCATCGGGTATTTTTGGCGTAGCTGCTCCGGCTGCTGCACAAGGCACAGTGATTGCCGGCTATTCGACCGGCGAACTCGCCGCCTATCGCTATGAAAATGGCCGTAGCCTGTGGAGCGACACCTTGTCGCGTACAGCAATGTCGACCAGCGTTTCGACCTTGACCGATATCGATGCCGACCCGGTTATCGATCGTGGCCGCGTCTTCGCGCTGGGTCAGGGCGGTCGCATGGCCGCTTATGAACTGGTCACCGGCCAGCGCATCTGGGAAATCAACATCGCGGGCATTTCGACCCCCGTCGTTTCCGGCGAATGGGTGTTCGTGATGACCAGCGATGCAAAGCTGCTGTGCGTCCAGCGCACCAGCGGCAAGATTCGCTGGATTTCAAAGCTGCCGCGCTACCGGGATGAGGAAGACAAAAAGGGAGTTATCACCTGGCGCGGGCCGGTCCTCGCCAATGGTCGCCTGATCGTCGCCAACAGCGAAGGCCAGATCTGGTCAGTTTCGTCGGGTGAAGGTTCAGCAAGCCTTTTGGCCGATATCAAGGCACCGGTGTCGGTCGCACCGATCGTCGCCAACAATACGCTCTATGTCCTCGACGACAGCGGGCGACTGTCGGCGTTTCGTTAGGTCAGTTCCACTTCGTGGAAAGCGGCACCAGCCCTCTCCACCACAGGGTCTCCCAAACAGACTATTGTCATGGGACGCCGGGTGGGGGAGAATGCTGGTGCCGAACCATTTTAGAAAGATAAAGTCATGCTGCCGTCGGTAGCCATTATCGGACGTCCGAATGTTGGCAAGTCGACCTTGTTCAACCGCCTTGTCGGCAAAAAAATCGCGCTGGTCGATGACCAGCCGGGGGTTACGCGTGACCGGCGAGAGGGCGATGCGCAGCTGTTCGACCTGAAATTCCGCATTGTCGATACCGCGGGCTATGAAGATGATGACGCGGCAACACTTCCTGGCCGGATGCGCCAACAGACCGAAGCGGCGCTCGAAGGTGCAAATGTCGCAATGTTCGTGGTCGACGGTCGTGCCGGCATTACCCCGTTGGACGAAGAAATCGCCCGCTGGCTGCGCGCGAGTGACAAGCCCGTCATCCTCGTCATCAACAAGGCCGAAGGCAAGCAGGCCGACAATACTGTTTTGGAAGCCTATGGCCTCGGGCTTGGCGAAGGCATAACCATCAGCGCCGAACATGGTGAGGGGATGGCGGATCTGTTTCAGGCGCTGCTCCCGCATGTCGATGGCGCCGAAGAAGAACAATTTGATCGCGAATCTCCCGATGCGCCGCTGCAGCTTGCGATTGTTGGACGGCCCAATGCGGGCAAATCGACGCTGATCAATAAATTGCTCGGCGAGAACCGGCTCGTGACCGGCCCCGAGGCTGGTATCACGCGCGATAGTATCGCCATCGACTGGGTGTGGCACGATCCCAACCCGTCCGAGCCTGATCTGGCGGAGCGACGGATACGCCTGATCGACACCGCAGGGATGCGCAAGCGCGCGCGGGTGCAGGAAAAGCTCGAAAAGCTATCCGTCGCCGATACCCGCCGCGCGATCGACTTTGCCGAAGTCGTGGTGCTGCTTCTTGATGCAACCAAGGGACTTGAGCATCAGGATCTGAAGATCGCAGACCATGTGATTGAGGAGGGCCGCGCTCTGATCATTGCGATCAACAAATGGGATGTGGCGGAACATGCCTCCAGCCTGTTCAATGGTATCAAAGCAGCGCTCGATGAGGGTCTTTCGCAGCTAAAGGGCGTTCCGGTTCTCGCGGTGTCCGCCGCGACCGGCAAAGGCCTCGACCAGATGCTCAAGGCCGCGTTCGAGGCGCGTGACAGCTGGAACCGCCGCGTGTCCACCGGCCAGCTCAACCGCTGGTTCGAAGAAGCCGTTGCTGCCAATCCACCGCCAGCGCCAGGCGGCAAGCGGATCAAGCTGCGTTATGTGACGCAGGCACGCAACCGTCCGCCCACCTTCGTGGTGTTCGGCAATCGCACCGATCAGTTGCCAGACAGTTATCGCCGCTATTTGCTGAACGGCATCCGTCGCGATCTGGGTTTTGGCGCGGTTCCGGTGAGAATGAATTTCCGTTCTTCGAAAAATCCCTTCGCCGACAAGGATTGAAGCCAGGCGGGGGCCTTTTGCGGCAAACGTCAACGCTCTGTTTACCTGTAACTATTATACAGTCCGCTTGGGTATCATCCCGAGAACGGAGCAATGGCGGCAATGACATCCCCTGCCGACGATATTGTGAACTGGGCCACCTTTGGCGAGACACGATCCGTGCTCGGCGAAGCTTTTGTCCGCGTACTCGGCTATTTCCGCGAAGACGGTATCAAATCGGTCGCCACCATCGAACAGGCGATGCGTGAGCGCGACTCTGCCAAACTAGTCCTGCCGGCGCACACGCTGAAAGGCGAAAGCTGGCAGTTTGGCGCGGAAAGACTGGCCGCTCTTGCCGAAGAAATTGAGGTTGCAGCGCGCCACTATGTGGAATTGCGACAGGGTCCGGAAGAACTGGTCGAAAAAGTTGTCCAACTCCGCCCTCTATTCGAAGCCACCCTCACTGCGCTTGAAAATGAAGCCAGCCCGCTGGTCGAACGCCGCGCCCAATTCGGTGCGCGCACCATGGGCCAAAGCCAATTCGGTCGCCTCTAAGCCCTTAAATTTCAGCTTTCTGCCGCTTCCGTTTGCATCTGGATATAATTCTGGATTCCCATCTGCTTGATCAGATCAAATTGCGTTTCAAGGAAGTCGACATGCTCTTCCTCGCTTTCGAGGATCTCGGCAAACAGATCGCGGCTGACATAGTCACGCACGCTTTCACAATGCGCGATCGCGTCCTTGAGTAGCGGAAGGGCATCATATTCGAGATCGAGATCGGCCTTCAGGATTTCTTCGACCGACTCGCCCACGCGCAGGCGACCGAGCATCTGGAAATTGGGCAGACCTTCGAGAAAGAATATGCGTTCCGCCAGCTTGTCGGCATGCTTCATCTCGTCAATCGATTCGTGCCGTTCATATTCGGCCAGTTTGGAAACACCCAGATTATCCAGCATCCGGTAGTGCAGCCAATATTGGTTGATCGCGGTCAACTCATTCTTGAGCGCTTCGTTGAGAAATTCGATGACCTTGCTGTCGCCCTTCATGGCCGTTCTCCTGAAATTGGATACCATCAGAATAGGCCGATGGCGTACGTTCGGAAAGCAGGAAAAGCCCTGTAATCCGGCGCTGTTACATTTAGATAAGCTGGCGCTATTGCTAAGCGCTTGCAGGCTTAATGCTGATCAGATCCTTGGCGAAGGAGAGACATTGGCCGCATTTCGGTTTACGGCCCAGCCGTGCGTAGACATCCGCCGGCTTTTCACTGCCGCAACGCACGGCAGCGCGCAGATCTTTTTCCCGAATGGCGTTGCAGACACAGACGATCATGGGACTCGAATTAGCGTTAATGCGAATTGATTGCAATAGCAATTGGAGCCACCGAATCATTTTTTGAGCGGCTGGAGCTTCCCGCGTGCCAAACTGCGCCACAGCCATTCAAATGGGCCAAAATGAAAACGCTCCAGCCAGGGTTTTGACCAGAGCAGCATCAACGCCCATGCCCCAAGCACGAAGAACCACAGGCTGGCACGACCGGCCTGATTGTACAGCCCCAGTCCATAGCCGTAAAAGATTGTCGACATCAGGATGCTGGTGCCCAGATAGTTGGTGAAAGCCGCTCGTCCCGTTGCTGTAACCCGTCCGATGAATGCCGAATCGGCGAAGGACTGGATCGCCATGATCAGCAGCGCGGCATAGCCGATTGTCATCAGCAGCCGCGGAATCAAACTCCAGGCGAGAAAGTTGCCTAAAGTTGTGATCAGGTCAAACCCGCTCGAAGCGACCCACAGGCCCAGCCCCGTCGAGATCAAAAGACCGGGGATCAGCATCTTGCGGGCCCAACGCGCATAATCGCTGCGATCCCACTCTCCGGTCAGAAATCCGTTCTTCTTCATCGCCATGCCAAGCATCATCAGCGGCAGGGTTTCGGCGAAAGATTGTGCAATCAATATCAGCAGGTTGAGCGCATCGTCCCAACGCCGCGCGACAATATCGGCATAGCTCCCGCTATAGGCGGCAATCTCTGCGCTGGCGTCCAAGCTGAAGTCGGGGCTGGCGATGATTTCCTTATATTGCGCCACAACCGACGCGTCCGCACCGGGCTGCGTCGCCATGAACTGGAGGAACTGCAGCCCACCAAATTGCAGCGCGTACAAAAGGAAGCCGAGGCCATAGATGATCAGCGCCCATTTGATCAGTCGCTTTGCCTCCCATTTGCGGAACAGGTAGGCGATGCAGCCGATTACGGCGTAGAGGAACAATATGTCGCCCCACCAGATGAAGAGATAATGGGCCGCGCCGAATAGCAATAGCCAGATCATCCGCGAATAATGCACCTTCGCCGGATTTTCGCCCTTGGCTTCAGCCCGCTCGATAATCAGCGCCATGCTCGCCCCGAACAAAAGCGAGAATAATCCGCGCATCTTACCATCGATGAAAATGAACGAAACCAACCAGCTTGCCTTGTCAGCGGCGCTATCCCCGCCATAGGTACCCGGAGCAACATAGGCCCATTCGGGAAGCGCGAAAGCCACGATGTTCATCGCCAATATGCCCATCACCGCAAAGCCGCGCAGCGCGTCCAATGTGATGTGGCGTGTTGCAACCACTTGGCTGGACATGATTTTCCCCTCCTGTATTAAGCCATCAATACAGTTGGGGCGGTGATACGTCCAGTCGCTATTGATACTGACTTGCTAAGCTGCTATTAACACTCTTGTTGGTAAGACATCCGCAACAACTGCAACATAGGTAAGATGTTCATGGATCAGGCAATTCCCCTTTGCGACCCCGCCCGCACCGATTCGGGTTTCCGCCCGATGAAGGCGCTGCACCACTTCCGGAAACTGATCGCCGACAAGGAAGATACTGCCCAGGTCTTCCACATTATCGAAGCGCTGCGCGACAACCGTTTTGCCAAATCGGCCGAACATTTCTTCGCCAGCCCGACCGGCAAGACCATCCTCGAAAAGAACGAATATCTGCCGCATTTGCTTGATGACCATGACCGGCTGCGCAAACTGCCGATGGGCACCGTGGCACACGCCTATTGTGACTTCATGGAAAAAGAGGGGCTGACGTCGCAAGGCCTGGTCGACGAATTTGACCGCTTCCAGCAGGGCAAACCCCGTCATGACGACATGCTTGAACGTTATGGCAACCGCCTGCGTGATACGCATGATCTCTTTCACGTACTGACCGGCTATGGCCGCGATGCCTTAGGCGAACAATGCGTCCTCGCCTTTTCTTACAGCCTGAACCCCAGCTGGGGCGTGTTGTTCATCGCATGGGCGGGCGCACGCGAGCTGAAGAAGACGGTGTCAACCGACGCGCCCATCTACGCCGCAGTGCGTGAAGGACAGCGCATGGGCCGCCTCGCCAAAAGTCCGGCGCATGAGGATATCGAAGCCTTGCTGGCAATGCCGTTGGCGGAAGCGCGCAAGAAACTGAACATTGCCGATCCGGTTACCTATCAGCGCGCACATGCCATCATGCGCGGTGAAGGCATTGATCCCTATGACCTGCTGGGGCAGCAGAAGGCCGCAGCCTAACGCAATTCCTTGCGGATGACGAGTTTGAGGCCGGACCAGACGGCATCGATTGCGCACACTTTCACGTCTACCCAGCCCATGGGCAGCGCGAGTTCGCGGATCGTATCTTCGGTAATATCGGTTGGCACTTTAGACGCCTTTTTGGGCCAGCTGACCCAGAGTTGACCTGCGGGGTCAATGCTATGGCGCAAGGTTGTGAGCCGGTCCGCCAACACCGCCTGTTCAGTCACAAATATATGTGCCGCATCGATGCCTTGAACGGGCGCGCTTTCCTCGACCAATGTCAGACCAAAACTGCCAATCGCTGCGCGCACGCTTTCCGGCATGGCGTCAAACCAGACATGCATGCCGTCTTTCAGGCTCAGCTTCTTCGCCAGCGGGGTTCCGGAATAGCCCGCCGCGCCTGCCATCAAACTTCCATCCAGTCCTTGAAGAAGCTTTCATGCGCGGCGCGCAGGTCGTTCAGCGAAACAGTCGAACCATTGACGCGGATGGCATCGCCACTGACGGTTCCGATGGGTTCAAACGGCACTTTGTTTCGATCGAGCGGCTTGTCTGCCGGATAGGTCACCAGATAGCGCGACTGGGTTTCGTTGAAGGCAAAGGCTGTATCCATCGCCGACAGTTCAGCGCCGATTCCGCCCGCCAGCGCCATTTCCGCCACGGCGACCAGCAGGCCGCCATCCGAAATATCGTGAACCGCCGTAACCGCACCTTCGGCGATCAGTTGGCGGACAATAGTGCCGTTCAATTTCTCGTCGGCCAGGTCGACAAAGGGCGGATCGCCCTCTTCGCGGCCGTGAATTTCGCGCAGCCATAACGACTGCCCGAGTTCGGGATAGTTGGGGCCGATCACGGCGAGGATTTCTCCTTCGGCCTTGAAGGCGATGGTCGCCATTTTCGACACATCGTCAAGCAAGCCGACGCCGCCAATTGCAGGGGTCGGCAAGATCGCACTACCGCCGCCAGTCGCCTTGCTTTCATTGTAGAGCGAGACGTTGCCCGAGACGATCGGATAATCGAGCGCGCGGCAGGCATCGCCCATGCCTTCAAGCGCACCCACAAATTGCGCCATGATTTCGGGGCGCTGCGGGTTGGCGAAGTTTAGGCAGTTGGTGATAGCGAGCGGGGTTGCGCCGACAGCACTGATGTTACGATAGGTCTCAGCAACCGCCTGCTTGCCGCCCTCATATGGATCGGCATAGACATAACGCGGGGTGCAGTCGGTCGACATGGCGAGCGCCTTTTTATGCCCGTGCACACGGACTACAGCCGCATCGCCGCCCGATTTCTGCGCGGTATCGGCGCCGACCTGACTGTCATATTGCTGCCAGATCCACGCGCGACTGGCGAGGTCAGGCGAAGCCATCAGCTTGAGCAAATCCTTTGTCAGATCCGCCGATTGCGGCACATCGCCGAGCGGCTTCACCTTAGCCCATGCCTTATAGTCTTCACGGCTCAGCGCCGGGCGATCATATTGCGGGGCATCATCGGCAAGCGGGCCGAGCGGGATGTCGCACACCACGTCACCATTCCATTCGAGCACCATATGGCCGGTATCGGTCACCTCGCCGATCACAGCGAAATCGAGTTCCCATTTCTCGAAAATCGCCTGCGCCATCGGCTCCTTGCCGGGCTTCAGCACCATCAGCATGCGTTCCTGCGATTCGGACAGCATCATTTCATAAGGCGTCATACCGGTTTCGCGCTGCGGCACCTTGTTCATATCGAGCCGGATACCGCAACCACCCTTCGACGCCATTTCGACGCTGGACGACGTAAGGCCTGCCGCACCCATATCCTGAATTGCAACGATCGCATCGGTTGCCATCAGCTCGAGGCACGCCTCGATCAACAGTTTCTCGGTAAAGGGATCGCCGACCTGCACCGTCGGGCGTTTTTCTTCGGCATCCTCGCCAAAATCGGCCGATGCCATGGTTGCACCGTGAATGCCATCGCGCCCGGTTTTCGATCCGACATAGACAATCGGGTTGCCCACGCCGGTCGCCGCCGAATAGAAAATTTTGTCGGTATCAGCGACGCCCACCGTCATCGCATTGACCAGGATGTTGCCGTCATAAGCCGGGTGGAAATTGGTTTCACCGCCGACGGTCGGCACGCCTACGCAATTGCCATAGCCACCGATACCGGCGACCACACCCTGCACGAGGTGCTTCATCTTGGGATGGTCGGGACGACCAAAGCGCAGCGCATTCATATTCGCGACCGGCCGCGCGCCCATGGTGAAAACATCGCGCAAGATGCCGCCGACACCCGTTGCTGCTCCCTGATAGGGTTCGATGTAAGACGGGTGGTTGTGCGATTCCATCTTGAAAATCGCCGCCTGCCCGTCGCCAATGTCGATCACGCCCGCATTTTCGCCCGGCCCGCAAATCACCCAGGGGGCCTCGGTCGGCAGCTTTTTCAGGTGGATGCGCGAGCTTTTATAGCTGCAATGCTCCGACCACATCACCGAAAAGATGCCGAGCTCGACCAGATTGGGCTCGCGCCCCATCGCATTCAGGATGCGCTGATATTCTTCCTCGGAAAGGCCATGGTCGGCGACGACTTGCGGGGTGATCTGGGTCATGCGCGGCGCTTTAGCGTTGCATGCCGCCTTTAGCCAGCCTGTTTGCGGCCTTCGCTGCGATAAACCCACCACGCGGCGAGCGTGATCAGACCAAAGGCAAAGAAGGCGAGAAGACTGGTACCCGTCGTCACTTCCGTTTCGACGGGACCGAACCAGTTCACCGCCTGGAACAGCAGCATCACACCGCCCAGCACAGCCAAGGGCAGCATCCTGGGTTTAACCGCTTTTGAGTAGAGCCAGAGCGATCCGAAAGTTAGCCCCAGTTCGAGCGGCATTTCAATTGCGCGGTGGTTCCAGAGGCCCAAGCCCAGTTTGGGCGGGCTGCCAATCAGTGTCAGGTCTGGTACGTGCACCAACAGGTCGAGAAACCAGTGCGAAAGCACGACGAGACCGGAGATAATCCCGGCCATGCGGTTTTTCGAAACCAGAAACACCAAACCACCAAATAAGGTGGCAAATAGGGCCGACCCCAAAAGGCTATGCGTATAGGGCATATGATAGAGATCCATCGGGTTCATCACCGAAATCCCCGGTGTCACCCGCATCTTTTCAATGCCCGTGAGCAGCAGCCCGAAAAAGGCCCAGTCAACCAGTTGCGCACCGATGAACAAAACTGGCAGGCTGGGCGCATCCTTGTGGCGCGCGGCGATCATCGCAGGTGAAAAATGTCCGATAAACATGGCTGGTCCCTCCCCTGTCGGCCGAGACTAGCGAGGCGACTGCAATGCGCAAGAAAAAGGGGCCGACACGCGACCCCTTCTCCGACTTCGATTTGAATATTGTATCAGTTGCTTTTGCAGGTCTGCGCGCCCTTGTCGGCGAGCTTGAGGTTGATCTGCTTGCCGCTGCCCGACAGCATGGTCTTGCCATCTTCGGATTTGAGCGGGCCTGTGGGTGCTTCGGCAGCAGGAGCAGCTGCACCTTCAGCCGGAGCGGCGGGTGCCTCAGCCTTCACGCGCACGGCAGCGGCGGTCTTGTCACCCACGCGGATGTCGGCGGCTTCGTTCTTGCCGAGGAAGTCAACATGCACGATGGTGTTGTCAGCACAGCGATAGGTCGCCTGCGATGTGATCGCCGGGGGCATCTCTGCAACGGGCGCAGCAGGTGCTTCGGCACCGGCGGTCGCTTCGCCTTCGGCGGCGGGGGTTTCGGACTTGTTGCATGCCGCTAACGCCAGCATGGACAACGGGGCGATGAGGAGAATAGATTTCTTCATAGACTCGGGACCTTGCCCCAGCTTTGTTGCAGCTGAAAGTAAAATCGGCGCCGAAGATCGACGAAGCGAAACGCTTGACCGGCAAGCTGCCCCGCGCCAAAGCTGCGGCATGACCAGCGAAAGCACAGAACCCAGTTTTGAAGAGGCGCTCAAGGCGCTTGAAGAGATTGTACGCAAACTCGAAAGTGGCGAAGCGCCGCTCGATGAATCGATTGCGCTCTACGAACAAGGCCACAAATTGCGCGTGCTGTGCCAGGCACGGCTCGACGCGGCGCAGGCAAAAATCGAACAGATTGTGCTTGGCGCTGACGGTGCACCCGCCGCGACACGCCCCTTCGACGCGGACTGATCCGTTGGGCGCGCAATCGACGTCACTGCTCGAATCCGCCATTGCACAAGTGGCCGCCGAGGTTGACGAACTGTTCGACCAATTGCTTCAAGTGCCTGACGATGCACGGGCGCGACTGTACCAAGCCATGCGCCACGCCGCGATTGGTGGTGGCAAAAGGCTGCGACCGCTATTGGTTATTGCTACCGCCAGTATTTTTAACGTGTCGCGGGTCTATGCGGTTCGGGCGGGTACAGCTGTAGAAGCAATCCATGTCTATTCGCTCGTCCATGACGATCTGCCTTGCATGGATGATGATGATCTGCGCCGCGGGAAACCAACAGTCCACAAGGCCTTTGACGAAGCGACGGCGGTATTGGCAGGAGACTCGCTCCATGCATTGGCCTTTGAAATCCTTGCCGATGCTGCCACCCATCCCGATCCGTTCACCCGTTCGGAACTGATAGCAACATTGGCGACTGCCAGCGGCCCGTCAGGAATGGCGGGCGGGCAAATGATGGATCTGGAAGCCGAAAAATCGAGCTTCGACCTACCCACCGTCACCCGGCTGCAGGCGCTGAAAACCGGCGCGCTGATTGCCGCCAGTGTCGAAATGGGGGCCATCCTCGGCCATGTGCCGCCCGAGGGTCGCACGCATTTGCGCGGCTATGCGCGCGACATCGGCCTCGCCTTCCAAATTGTCGATGACATCATGGATGTCGAAGGCGACGAGGCGCTGGCGGGCAAGGCGTTGCACAAGGATGCCGATGCCGGAAAGGCCACGTTCGTCTCGCTAATGGGCCTTGAACGCGCCAAACAGCAAGCGGGAATGCTCGTCGAACAATCGGTTAGCCATCTGGCTGGCTATGGCCATGAAGCAGATTTGCTCCGCGCAATTGCACGCTATGTGCTCGAACGGGATCGCTGAGGGGAGAGAAAATATGAAGCGTATCGGCGTCTATCCGGGAACCTTCGACCCGATCACCCTTGGCCATATGGACATCATCGCGCGCGGTGCGAAGCTGGTTGACGAACTGGTCATCGGCGTGACTACAAATATTGCTAAATCGCCGATGTTCAATGACGAAGAGCGGATGGCGATGGTCGAGCGCGAAGTGAAAAATCAGGGTATCAGCAACACCCGCGTCGTCGGCTTCAACTCGCTACTGATGGACTTTGCCGATGCACAAGGTGCCGCAGTCGTCATTCGCGGTATTCGCGGGGTTACCGACTTCGAATATGAATATCAGCTCACCGGCATGAACCGCCAGCTCAACGACCGAGTGGAAACCGTTTTTCTGATGGCCGATGTTTCCCTGCAGCCTATTGCGAGCCGCCTCGTGAAAGAAATCGCTATTTACGGCGGCAATATCTCGAAATTCGTGACCCCAAAAATCCGCGATGAAGTTGTCGCAAGAGTCGAAGCGCTCGGACGCAAAGGAAGCTGAGCGAAACGTTGATTGCGATATTGTGCGACTAGTACATCAGCTCGCTTACCCCTTCACGCTGTCCAACCTATTAGGTGGACAAAAGCAGCGGAGGGAAACGCACATGCTACGTTCGATCATCATCTCAGCCACCTTGTTGGCCATGCCAGTAAGTGCTGTCGCCCAGTCCTATAATGGTTCCGACTTTGTCCGTCCTGCCGACAAAAGAGTGAGCCTGGGCCTGACTGTGCCCTTTGGCAAAGGTGGCAAAGCGCAGGAGCGTAAACCCCGGCTTGAACTCGGTTTCGATCATCGTGCCAACCGACAATCAGTTGCAGTTGTCGGCACCGAATTGAAAGCCCTGAACAGTCAAAAAGCACGGATCGGGCTTAGCCTGTCCAAAGACCCGCATCTGATGCTCAACGGTCGCGAAGTGCCCAAGGTTAACGGGCGTTACAACATGTCTACAGCGGCGTGGATCGGGATAGGCTTGGTGGCAGCGGCCGGCGTCGGCGTGGTTGTCGTGTGGCAGATGGCCGAAGCCAACTCTGAATAGCGCCACAGACTCCTATTCAGCTTCTACAGGCTCGGGCAATTCCAGATATTCTTTCGGCACCTTGATTGCATGTGTCGCAAGTGAGATTTCGCGCACAAAGGCAGCTAGCGCCCATGCCAGCAAGGCCAATGCGACCATGAAAACAGCAACGATGATCCACGCCATCGAAATTTCCGTGAGCCCCATCAGAAACAACAGGCCGATCATCACGCAAACAGCAACGGCGGCGAGCACCGACAGGAGAATCGAACGGCCGACAATCAGCATCCGCCGTTGCAATATGCGCAGTTCAAGAACCAGACGGACAAGCTCCTGCCCGCTCGCTGCGGCATGACGATCTTCGAGATGGCGCGACCGATCGACAATCCGGGACAGCCGCCCGGTGAGGACATTGAGCAAACTGCCCACTGCGACGAGCAAAAAAGCAGGTGTTAGCGCTGTTTGAAGCACCGAAATGACAGTTTTCAATTCGGCACCCCAATGTTCCTGCATCATGCGGCCACCATCCTGTCCGCGATTTCGCGCAAGTCGGTTTTTAGCAGCTTGCCGATATGACTGCGCGGCATTTCGTCGATCTGGTAGAGCGCGGACAGACGCTGAGTCTTGCCAAGCTGTTCGTTCGCAGCTGCGAGTAGCGCGTCGGTATCTAGCTTCACGCCTTTCGCCCCGGTCACGAAGCCGACTGGGGTTTCGCCCCAACGCTCGCTCGGTACGCCAATGACAGCAGCCTCTTCCACACCCGGCAGACCCAGAAGAATACCCTCCAGATCGACGGGATAGATGTTGAACCCGCCTGAAATGATCATGTCCTTTGAACGGCCCAGAAGTTCGACGAAGCCATCAGCGTCAACCCGGCCGATATCGCCCATCCGCTGCCAGATGCTGCCGTCCTCAGGATCAATCCAGTAACCTTCGCGGGTTTTGTCGGGCTGGTTCTGATAACCCGACATCATTGTCGCCGACCGCCCGACCAGCTCACCAATTTCACCGGCAGGCAAGCGGTTACCGGCTTCGTCGATGGTGAAAACCTCGCTGCCCTTCCAGGGAATCCCTACGGTGTGCAGCTTGTCCGGATGCTCGTGCGCCTGCAACAGGCAGACGACGCCGCCTTCGGTCATCGAATAGATTTCGACGAGCCCACCCGGCCAGCGCTTTAGCACATCGGCCTTGAGCGCAGGCGCAAAGGGGGCGCTGGTGCAATATTTCAGCCAATAGCTCGACAGGTCATAATCGTCGAATTTCTCATATTCCATCAAGCGCTTATACTGGACGGGCACTAGCATCGTGTGGGTGATGCGGTGCTTTTGCGCGCGCTCCAGATATCCGACGGTATCGAATTTGGGCATCATGTGCAGCGTACCGCCATAAGCGATGGTCGGAATCACGAGCGCCAGCGTGGTGTTCGAATAAAGCGGAGTCGAGGCCAGCGAGGCAGCCTCAGGTGCGCCATAGCCGGTATTCGCTCCGACGCAGGCATGCAGCCAGCGCATCTGGCGCGAATGGATGATGCCCTTGGGGGTGCCGGTCGTGCCGCTCGAATAAATGATGTTGAACGGATCTTTGGGGCCGCAGCCATGCGGTGCTGCTTCGGCACCCTCTTCGGCCATCCAGCCAAAAATGTCAGGATTGTCGGCCAGTGGCGCATCCAACATGATCGTCTTGACAGGCGGCAAATCCCGCCCCGCAAGATCAGCCAGCTTGGGTGCATCAATGAATAGATGCATCGCACCCGAATCCTTGAGCATCGCCTCCAGTTGCTGCGGCGTTGCCGAAGTGGTCAGCGGGGCGGCGCATCCACCCGCCCTAATCGCCCCGAGATAGGCGAGTGCATAACGCACCGTGCTGGTCCCCAATATCGCAACCGCCTGCCCTTTTTGCAGGCCATCGCGTTGCAATTGCGCCGCAATCCGTTCGACCAGCGTCGCGACTTCGCTCCAGGTCAGGCTCTCGATTCCATCATCAAGCGCAACGCGATCCGGTCGCTGTTGCCCATAAGCGGCGACCAGGCCGCTATAATCTCCAAAGGGTTTTTCCAGTTCGGCCGCCGGGTCGAATGTCATCGTGTCTCTCTCCTTGATTCCGGGATTGCTTAAGCTGACGAATCGGCAAAAGGGAAGCCCAAATCCTTGTGGAAAAGAACGGCTTTTCCTTGGGTTTCTGCACCCGTTCCCCTATAGTCCGCGCATGCAAGAAAACAGCGAAGAGCGTACCGGCGATAGCGCCGCCAATCCCAACCAGAATGAATATGGTGCAGACAGCATCAAAGTGCTGAAAGGCCTTGATGCGGTGCGCAAGCGGCCCGGCATGTACATCGGCGATACCGATGATGGCTCAGGTCTGCACCACATGGTGTTCGAGGTTTCGGACAATGCGATTGACGAGGCGCTGGCCGGACATTGCGATCTGGTGCTCATCGAACTGAACCCCGACGGTTCGGTTTCGGTTGAAGATAATGGCCGCGGCATACCGACAGGTATGCACAAGGAAGAAGGCGTGTCCGCCGCTGAGGTCATCATGACCCAGCTGCACGCGGGCGGAAAGTTCGAGAACACGTCGGACGATAACGCTTATAAGGTGTCGGGCGGCCTGCACGGCGTGGGTGTTTCGGTGGTCAACGCACTCTCCGAATTTCTCGAACTGACCATCTGGCGTGAGGGCAAAGAGCATTGGATGCGGTTCGAGCATGGCGATGCGGTCGCGCCGCTGATCGTCAAAGGCGATGCGCCGGTGGTCGACGGAAAGCCCAAAAAGGGCACACGCGTGACTTTCATGGCGTCGACCGACACCTTCAAGAACGTCACCGAATTCGATTTCGACAAGCTCGAGCATCGCTATCGCGAGTTGGCCTTCCTCAATTCGGGCGTCCGCATCTTGCTGCGCGACAAGCGCCATGCCGATGTGCTCGAGCATGACCTCTATTATGAAGGCGGCATCGCGGCGTTCGTCAAATATCTCGATCGCAACAAACAGCCGATCATGCCCGATCCGATTGCGATTTCGTCTGAGCGCGACGGCATTGGCATCGACGTGTCGCTCGAGTGGAACGACAGCTATTATGAGAACGTCCTCTGCTTCACCAACAACATCCCGCAGCGCGACGGTGGCACGCACTTGGCGGCTTTCCGCGCCGCGCTGACCCGCACGATCAACAATTATGGCGAGAAGTCGGGCATCCTCAAAAAGGAAAAAGTGTCGCTGACCGGTGAGGATATGCGCGAAGGGCTGACCGCGATCGTTTCGGTCAAACTGCCCGACCCCAAATTTTCGTCGCAGACCAAAGACAAGTTGGTTTCCTCTGAAGTCCGCCAGCCTCTCGAAAGCCTGATGGCCGACAAGATGGCCGAGTGGCTTGAGGAAAATCCCGCGCACGCCAAGACGCTGATTGGCAAGATCGTCGACGCGGCTGCTGCCCGCGAAGCCGCGCGCAAGGCGCGCGAACTGACCCGTCGCAAGGGCGCAATGGACATCGCCTCGCTGCCCGGCAAACTCGCCGATTGTCAGGAACGTGATCCGGCCAAGTCCGAGCTGTTCCTGGTCGAGGGTGATTCGGCAGGCGGATCGGCCAAACAGGGCCGCGACCGCCATTATCAGGCTATCCTGCCGCTGAAGGGTAAAATCCTGAATGTGGAGCGCGCGCGTTTTGACCGGGTGATTTCGTCAAAGGAAGTCGGCACGCTGATCCAGGCGATGGGCACCGGCATCCGTGATGATTTCAACCTCGAAAAGCTGCGCTATCACAAGATTGTGATCATGACCGACGCGGACGTCGACGGCAGCCATATCCGCACACTCTTGCTCACCTTCTTCTACCGGCAGATGAAGCCGATTATCGAGGCGGGGCATCTCTACATCGCGCAACCGCCGCTGTACAAAGTCGCCAAAGGGCGCAGCGAACTCTATCTGAAGGACGATGCAGCACTCGACAATTATCTGGTCGACGCCGGCTTGGGCGGTGTGCTGCTCGAAAGCGCGCAGGGACAGCGTAGCGGCAATGATCTGGCTGCTCTGGTCGAACATGCGCGGCGGATGCGCAGCCTGATGGCCTATGTGCCGCGGCGCTATGATCCGACCATCATCGAAGGACTGGCGTTGAACGGCGCGCTGGCCCCCGAGCTGGAAGGCGCAGAGCGCGAAGCCGCGGTCGCTAAGGCAGCTGCATGGATGGATGCGCAGGACGTTGAAAGCGTCTGGACCGGGCGTGTCGCCGAAGAGGGCGGCTATCATTTCGAGCGTCGCTGGCGCGGCGTTTCCGACCACCACATCATCGAGCGCAGTTTCCTTATCAGTGCAGAGGCCCGTAAGCTGCACCGTCTGGCGATGGAAGAAGCCGAAAGCTATCTGACGCCCGCCCGACTGGTCAAATCGGGGGCGGCCGCAGCCGAGCCTGAAGCCGAAGTTGAAGCCGCGGACAGCGAAGAAGTACAAAGCCCCGCTGCGCGCAAGGCATCAGCCGACAAGGCGATCACCCGCCCGTCCGAACTGCTCGACGCAGTGCTGGCGGCCGGCCGCAAGGGCCTGTCGATCGCACGCTATAAGGGGCTGGGCGAAATGAATGCCGAGCAGCTTTGGGAGACCACGCTCGACCCGACGGCCCGTTCGCTGTTGCAGGTGACAATTGAAGACAGCCAGGAAGAGGGCGAGATTTTCGAGAAGCTGATGGGCGATGTGGTCGAACCGCGCCGCGAATTCATTCAGGATAATGCGCTCAACGTCGCCAATCTGGACGTCTAGGCTTAGCTTGACTTAGCACATCGCAACGCTGGCCATTTGGCCGCGGCCATTTAGGCTGCGGCCATGTCGTTACCACGACCCCTGCGATACATAGCCCATATCGGATGCCTCTTCATGGCGGCACTCGCGCTGTCGTCGTGCATCTTTATCCCCGGACTGTTCGACAGCAGCCTGTTGGTCGAATCCGATGGCCGCTTTGAATTCCGCTATAAGGGGCAGATCCGCTTCATCGCAGCGGAAGCCGATTTGGCAGACAGAGGCGGACGTGGCGCGACATGGTCCGATATAATGGCCTATTGCTATGACGATGCCGGCAATTTGAAGCCGGTTAGCGACGCGCAAGGCAGGCCGGATCGTAGCTGCACGGTAGAGGCAGCAGCCGAGCGCAAAGCCGAATGGGAAGATCGCCGTATCGCGCAGGAAGAGGAAGAGAAAGCCGTCATCCGAATGATCGGATTCAATCCCTTCGACGAGTCTGAGAACCACAAGATTGCAGCCCGGTTGATGCAGCATGAGGGTTGGAAATCGGTAATCTATCGCGGCAAAGGATTGTTCGACGTCGATTACCAGATCAGCGGCACGCTCGACCGCGATTTTCTCTTTCCGATGATCCCCGGCGTGCAAATCGTCTATCCCTTTTTGACTGTCCGCAAGCTGGCTGATGGGGTAATTGTTGTGGAGGCAGCGGGTTTGGCGCAATCCGGACTGGAAAGCTTCGCCGAAGAAGCCGGAATCGGCAAAGCGTCCGAAACGACGCCGCTGGATTGGACCAGCGGCACATTCGAAGTTCGCACGTTGAGCCACAGTCTAAACGGAAATGGACTCGCAATACCAACCGTACCGGCCCCGGCAGGCGAACCGCAGCTGCGGATCATGCAATGGAGTATCGCCCCAGAGTCGGACCAAATACCACTGGCGCACATAACCCAAAGCCAATAGTTCGCACTGCCGCGGATATCCTTTAGCGGCCGCCAGAACAGGAAAAGCGCATGGCAATATCGTTCCGGAAACTCGCGATAGAAGCAACGATGGAGCTTGCCGATGAGGCGAAGGCCGAGCGAGGTCAGGCCATTGTTCGTTTTTGGTATATTTTCCTGGTGACAGTTTATGTCCTTTTGCGCGGCGCAGGCATCGGACCAACCGACCTACCCGCAGACGTCGTGCGCATCATGCTTACCTATTATGTCGGCTTCACTATTTTCTCGCTGGTCATCTTTTGGACGATTCTGCGGTGGCCAGGTCATTATCCGGCTCGCAGAGCAATCACGATGCTGGGTGACTATGTGTCGCTGACGCATGGCATGATCGTTGGAGGTTTTGCGATGATGCCGCTGTTCGCGCTCGTCCTCTGGGTCACGGTCGGCAATGGCATGCGCTATGGCCCGAAATATCTGCTGGCCGCATGGGTGATGGCCCAGCTTTCCATCATGGTCACTACAATTTTCAACCCGTTCTGGCGCGACAATCCGGATATGGTGATGACGATGGTGTTCACGGCAGCCGCCGTCCCGACCTATGCCTTTGCGCTGTTGCGACAGACTGCCGAAGCACGAACCGACGCCCAGAACGCCAATCTGGCAAAGTCCCGATTTCTGGCCCAGGCGAGCCATGACCTGCGGCAACCCGTCCATGCCATAGGGCTTTTCCTTGCCGGGTTGCGGGATACCCGGCTGAACGGCACGCAATCGCAGATAGTCGAACGGATAGAGCGCGCTTTGCAAGGTGTCGCGCGCTTGTTCAAATCGCTGCTTGATATTTCAACGCTCGACAGTGGAACGTTGAAATATGCGCCGAACAGCGTCGATCTGAATATGATCCTGACTGATGTGATGGAGCAAAATGAAGAAGCGGCAAAATGGAACAATGTTGATCTGCGATTCGTCGCAACTTCGGCAACGGTAATCGCCGACCCGGTTTTGTTGACGACAATGCTCCAGAATCTGGTGTCCAATGCCATCAAATATGGCGAAGGCGGATCCGTGCTGGTCGGCGTGCGGCGCTCCGGAAACAAAGTCACGCTGGAGGTGCATGATCAAGGTATCGGGATTTCCGATGAGCATCAGCCTTTTGTTTTTGAGGAATTCTACCGCGTCCAGCAGCCGGGTGACAGAGACAGAGATGGCGTCGGCCTTGGCCTCGCGATCGTTGCCCGGCTGGCGCAGTTATGCGGCCTCGAAATCAAATTGCACTCGACATTGGGTAAGGGCACTGTTGCATCCATTTGCGGCTTCCGCACTGCTTCCAGCGCCGGCGAAGGCACGGACAATCCGCTATCGATGAACCGCACCCCCCTGGCTGGGTTCAGGATAGTCCTGATCGAAGATGACCGCGATGTGCTCGCCGCAACCGCAGCATTGTTGAAAGGGTGGGGATGCCTAGTTCAGGATTTCGACACAATGCCTGATACGGTCGAGCTGGCAGACCTCATCCTTACCGATTTTGATTTGGGAAGCGGCATCACGGGTACGCGATGCATAGCGCATATTCGTTCGATAACCGGGACCGAAACCCCGGCCATCATCATGACGGGGCATGACGAGGCGCGTGTGCGTTCGCTGATCGAGTTACCCCGCGTACAGTTGATGACAAAGCCGTTGCGGCCGTCGGCGCTGCGATCCCTGCTGTCATCGGTGCGAATTGGCGCGTTTTGAGACGATTGACCTCGTTTGTACTATAGGACCGAAATCGCCGCTGGCCTTGCAGACTATACTATCCTAAGTAATACGCCCTGAAATCAAATCGGAAATGAAAACAAATGGCAAAGGCCGAACGCATCGTTGTTGCCGACGATCATCCGGTGTTCAGGGAAGGGATAGTCCAGTTACTTGCAGGGCGGTTTCCCGATGCGGAGATCAGTCAGGCGGCAACTATGGACGAAGTAATGGCAGTCGCCGCACAAGGCGAACCGCCAGAACTGTTCATTCTCGACCTGCTGTTTCCCGGCATGAAACCGCAGGAAACACTGAAAACATTGCGCACGCAATATCCGACTGCGTCTCTGGTCATCGTGTCGATGGTGGATGACGAAGCCACGATCAATATGGTGATGGAAAAGGGCGCGGACGGCTTTGTCGACAAGCAAGTCCCGTCGGCGCGCATGCTCGACGCGATTGCCCAGGTTCGTAACGGTGAGTTTGTGGTCGAGTTGTCACAAGCTGCCAATGGATGGGATGCCCAAGGATCCGAATTCAGCCCGGTTGATTTGACGGCGCGGCAACGCGAAGTCATGGCCCTGATTGCGCAAGGCAAATCGAACAAGGAAATTGCCCGTTCGCTCGATATTTCACCCTACACGGTCCGCATCCACGTATCGGCGTTGCTGCGGGTGCTGAAAGTGACCAGCCGGGCGGAAGCGGCGCGAAAGGCGCGAGCGCTGCATATCTGAGGCGGCAAAGGGCGCTAGCGCCCCTTGTCGTCGAGTTTGTTTTCAGCCAGCACTTTGCCAAGCGCGGGATAAAGTTCGCGGCATGCGAGGTCGAGAGCAGTCCATTGTTCCGCCATCGCCTTGGCATCGCCCTCCCGCAAATGACGGGCATAGTCGGTTTGCAATTGCTTCAAATCCGCTTGGGCGGAGGTGCCCAAGGACTTTGCGCTAGTCAGCGCGGCCGCAACGTCAAGAAAATCCCGCGACGCGGCAAGCTGCGCCTCCCGGTTGCTCGATTCCCCGCGCTCAGCTTCGACCGCATGGAAGGCCGCGCAGGACAGCAGGGCATTATAGTCTTCCTGTTCAGCCGAAACCGGCTGGAACAAAAGGAGCATCGGAAAAATGATCATGAGGCAACTCTAGTCCGGCAAGATGTCGCGATGCTGAACCGCTATTTGGCGTCGCTATTCAGCCCCGCAGCATCGACAATCGCCAGCGCCGAAGGTTCGAACTGGCTGCACACCTGTTTTAGCTGGGCAATTTCCTCCGCATGCTGGGCAGGTTCCACGGTTGCCCTGTCGTCAATCAAACCCTCAACAATGCTCTCGACCTTTGCTTCGATTGCATCGGGATCCAGCGCGGCATCTTTGCTATAAGCGGCAAGCAGGAAGAGCGTTGCTTTCTCTTCGCTCAGCTTCGCTTCTTCGGAGACCGGGTCCATCTGGGATGTCGCAAACACATGATAGGCGACACAGCTGACCGACGCTTCGAACAGCGCTTCGTCCGTCTTTGCATCTGCCGCAGCCGAACTCGCCGCCACAAGCGCCGAAACCATCATCAGATATGCTACCATCACTTTTCCTTTAATCCCGAAATCTTTACGGCGCGGTGGGCGAGCCCGGCCCGCTTGTCAATCGGCGGCAATCGCTGTTGCCTGCCATGTCGGCAGCTGAAGGCCTGCCATATTTTCGACCCGGCGCAGTTCGACTGCAAGGCCCAGTTCGGGATAGCTGGCGCGTGCCTTCGCCGGATCGGCATCGGCGATGGGAACAACCACCAATCGCCGGTTGACCTTCTGCCGCCAGTTCATCCGCGCGGTATTCTCCTGCCCTACATAACAGCCCTTGGTGAACGACACTCCGTTCAGTTCGGCGGCATTGGTTTCCAGCCACAGCGTCGCATCGCTGCCAAGTTCGGTAAGGCCTTCGGGCACGCCAAGCGACAGGCGGTACGCGCGGTAGAAGGCGCTTATGTCGACATCGTCATCGGCAACCGGCGCGGTCCAGCGTACCCCCAGTTCGGGCAGGCGCGGATCGGAGGGGCGGTCGGGCGCTGCTGCGGCCCAATATACACCCAGCTTCGGATCGACGGAAATCGCTATTTTCCGCCGCAAGCGGTATATCGACAAGCGGCGTGCCAAAGCTTCGGCCTGTGCCGCTTCGCAATCGATCAATAGGTCGTCGCCATCGTCCCACAGGAAGAAATCGAACAGCGCCTTACCTTGTGGCGTCAGTAGACCGGCCCAGAGCGGCAGTTTCGCCTGCATATCCTGCGTCACCAGGCCTTGCAGAAATCCGCGTACATCTTCTCCCTCTTCCTGGGGGGACAGGCGAATTATGGCGCGGTCGAACAATCGGGGTGCAGACATGGGTGACAGATAGGGAGCCACGCGACTAAAGGGAAGCCATGACCGTAACGACTCTGACGATCCGCCGCCCCGACGACTGGCATGTGCATCTGCGCGATGGGGAGATGCTGAAAGGCGTGCTGCCCTATACTGCGCGGCAATTCGCCCGTGCCATCGTAATGCCCAATCTGTCGCCACCGGTTACGACGACCGAGGCCGGACGTGCCTATCGCGATCGCATCCTTGCGGCCTTACCCGAAGGGATGGCGTTCGAACCGCTGATCACCTGTTACCTCACCGATACGCTGTCGCCCGAGGAGGTCGCCCGCGGCCATGCAGAGGGGGTGTTCACCGCCGCCAAACTCTATCCCGCGCACGCAACAACCGGCAGCGCGCACGGCGTAACCGATGTCGCCAACATCTATCCGGTGCTCGAACGCATGCAGGCGATCGGCATGCCGCTTTTGATCCATGGCGAGGTCACCGACCATGAGGTCGATATCTTTGACCGCGAGGCGGTTTTTATCGAGCGCACGCTGAACCATATCGTCCGTGACTTTCCGGATTTGCGGATCGTCTTCGAACATATCACTACGGCTGAGGCGGTTGATTTCGTGGCGGGCGCGAGTGAAAATGTCGGTGCAACCATCACACCACAACATCTGCATATCAACCGCAACGCGATGTTCGTCGGCGGCATACGCCCACATGCTTATTGCCTGCCTGTCGCCAAGCGCGAGAAGCACCGGCTGGCGCTGCGCAAGGCAGCGGTTTCGGGCAATCCCAAATTTTTCCTCGGTACCGACAGCGCCCCGCATGCGGTATCGGCCAAGGAGTCTGCCTGTGGTTGTGCTGGCATTTTCAACGCGCCTTATGCAATCGAAAGCTACGCATTGGTTTTCGACGAGGAAGGGGCATTGGAAAAACTCGAAGGCTTTGCCTCCGAATTCGGCCCCCGTTTTTACGGCCTACCGCTCAATGACGAGATGGTCACGCTGGAAAAGGCCCCGGTAGAAGTACCACTGTCGGTCGATGCCAATGGTACGCCGGTTTCACCCTTCCACGCGGGCGAGACTATCGGCTGGAAACTGCTATCCGCCTGACCGCATCCGACGAAAAGCGTCGACGCTGAACAAGGCAATAGCGGTCCAGATCAGCGCAAAGCAAGCCAGCTTGGTCGCGTCGAGCGGTTCATCATAGGCAAAAGCCCCAAGGATGAAGACGATGGTCGGAGCCAGATATTGGACGAACCCCAGCGCGGTATAGCTCATCCTTCGTGCGGCTGTCGCAAAGAGCAGCAGCGGAATAACGGTGATCGCCCCTCCGGCCGCAAGCAAGGCCTCGGTTCCGATATCACGGAAACCTCCGGCTTGTGAAACGCTCCAGATACATACAGCCAGCGCTATCGGCCCGAGCAGGCACATTTCCACCGCCAGGCCCGGAACCGAGCCCGTGGGCGCGGTCTTGCGGACGAGCCCGTAGGTTCCAAAGCTGAAAGCCAAAGTCAGGCTGATCCAAACGGTTTCAAGCGAACCGGCGAGCAATATTGCCACGCCCATCCCAGCCACAGCAACAGCCCATCCCTGCAACTTCGTCAATCGCTCACCCAGAAACAACCGCCCGAGCAGCACATTGACCAGCGGGTTTAGATAATAGCCGATGCTTGTCGCCAACACCCGTTCAGTGGTGATCGCCCAGACATAGACCAGCCAATTGATCGCAATCAGCACCGCCGAAAGCATCATCGCACGACGCGCTTTGGGATTGGCAATCGCAGCGGTAAATTCCCCCCATTGGCTGCGGAAATAGAGGATGATGAAAACGACCGGCACCGACCAGACGATACGGAACGCCAATATGTCCAGCGCCGGAACCTCGGCCAGCATTTTGAAATAGACCGGCAGGAAACCCCAGATCAGATAGGCTGAAAAGGCGTAGGGAAGCCCACCGCCTTGCGGCGTCTGCTGGTTGGCGGTGGTCACGTCTGTTTGGTTCGGATCAAATAATCCCGCCGCCCAGCCACAGCCGAATGGCGCAAATAGCGACGACGACGAGGCAGAAATTGCGGCCCGAATTCTTCTCCGATGCAAAACCGAAAGCCACGCCTGCACCCGCAATCACGATGATAAGCCAGTTGAGCCAGCCGAGCAGTGGAAAGAATGCGGGAATAGCCAGAACCAGTGCGATCAGACCAAGGATGAATGCGATGATATTTGCCATGTTTCGAAGACTAGGCATCGCGTACTCGCTTGGCAAGCATAGTCAGCGCCACGCTTCGACGCTCGTACAAAACCATTCGACCAACAAAATGGCCTTCGTCTAGATTCCGTTCATCTAAATTCGGTGCAATGGTTGCAGCCATTTTGAAGGAGTCAGATCATGAAAGCCTTGATCGCAACCGCCGCTGCCGTGGCGCTAGCCTTGCCCGGGATCGCCCTTGCCGATCCACCGCGCCATGCCCCGGCACATGGATATTACAAGAAAAAGCAACGTAATGCGGAGCCGATCTATCGCGACACGCGGGTGTGGCGCGGCGACGATGACCGCTATTATTGCCGCCGCAGCGACGGGACCACCGGCTTGATCATAGGTGCCGCAGGTGGCGCATTGATTGGTCGCGCAATCGACACCCGCGGTGACCGCGCGATCGGCACCATATTGGGTGCAGCCGGCGGCGCCATCCTTGGACGCGAAATAGACCGCGACCGCTATCGCTGCCGCTAATCCCAAGCGGCGGGCCGGGGCCTAGCTGGCGCGAAAGCGTATCGGCAAGGTCTTGAGCCCGCCGACAAAGGTCGAATTGGCGCGTTTCGGTTCGCCGGCCAACTCGACCGAATCGAGACGGTCGAGAATCTCCTCGAACAAGATCCGCATTTCCAGCCGGGCCAAATGCAGGCCGAGGCATTGGTGCGCACCGGCGCCAAAGGCGATATGCCGGTTCTGGTCACGTGCAGCTTCAAACTTACGCGGTTCGTCGAACTGCGCCGGATCGTGGTTCGCCGCGACATAGTTGAGCATCAACCAATCGCCTTTGGCAATCTGCACACCCGCGATTTCGACATCCTCATTCGCCATGCGCATGAAATGCTGCACCGGCGTGGTCCAGCGGATCGCTTCCTCAACGATGCCTGCGACAAGGCTCCGGTCTGCCTTCACCTTGGCAAATTGCTCCGGGTCTTTGGCAAGCGCAAGCATCGCGCCCGCCGTGCTCGCAGAGGTCGTATCATGCCCGGCTGCGGCGACAATGATGTAGTATCCTGCAAGGTCGAGCGGATCGAGCGGCTGACCGTCGATCGTACCGTTGGCAAGGATAGTTGCGACATCCTTGCCCGGATTCTGGCGCCGTTCCTCGGCCAGCTTCTCGAAATATTCGGTGAAATCCTTCACCGCGCCCAGCACGATCTGCGAGATCTGCTCGGGTGACAGATTAGCCATGCCGGTCTTGTTCAGATCCTCATCCTGCCCGCCGAACATCTGCTGCGTCAGGAACAGCATGCGCGGTTCGTCTTCTTCGGGCACGCCCAATATCTGCATCACCACATGCAGCGGATAGGGTGCGGAAACCAGCGGCACGAAATCCGCCTCCGGCCCGGCAGCAATCAACCGATCAACGGTACGCTTAGCGAGCTCTTTGATATCGGCTTCGATCAGCTTCAGATTCTTGGGCATGAACCATTCCTGGGTCAGCCGCCGCAATTTGGGATGCTTGGGCGCATCGAGCGAAACCAGCGACTGGACAAGATTGGGCGAACCGCCGGTGATCTGCCGCGCCAGATCCTCACCCGCGCGGTTGGTCAATACGGAAGGGCGCGGGCTGTTAAGGAAGGTCGCATTGTCCTTGCTGATCCGCATCACATCTTCATGGCGGGTAATCAGCCAGAAGGGCGCGTGATCGTCGGTCGGGCTTTCGATGCGCAGCACTGGGGTTTCCGCCCGGATCTCGTCGAACAGGTCGAGCAGCGGATCCCATGCCGCATAGGATTTGGGATCGATGACCGCGATGGCGGTTTCGGGCTTTGCGACGGGTGCGTTCATATCCTCAAACTCCTCAAACGATCCGGCTGTCTTTGTTGCCCCAATATTCGTCGCGCAGCAGCCGCTTGTAGAGCTTGCCGGTCGCATGGCGGGGCAGCTCTTCGCGGAAATCTATCTGACGTGGCATCTTCACGCCCGACAGGCTGGGACGCAGATAGGCCTTGAGTTCGTCGGCCAGTTCGTCGCCAGCATTGGCCCAGTCGAGCGGCTGGACGATGGCGACCACGCGCTCGCCCATATCGTCGTCAGGCGCACCGATGACCGCCGCGTCGGCAACCTTGGGATGATGCACCAGCAGATTTTCAATTTCCTGCGGATAGATATTCACCCCGCCCGAAATGATCATGAAGCTCTTGCGGTCGGTCAAGTAGAGGAAGCCCTCTTCATCAACCTTGCCGACATCGCCGAGCATCGACCAATTCGCATGTTTCGGGTGGCGGCTTTCGGCGGTCTTCACGGGGTCATTATGATAGCTGAATTGCGATTCGCTCTCGAAATAAACGACGCCTTCCTCGCCCACCGGCACTTCCTCACCATCCTCGCCACAGATGTGGATGATGGCATTCAATGCCTTACCGACCGAGCCCTTGTGCGCCAGCCAATCTTCGCTGTTGATGAAAGTGAAACCATTGCCTTCGGTACCCGCATAATATTCGCGCAATACCGGCCCCCACCAGGCGATCATCGCTTCCTTGACCGGAACCGGGCAGGGGGCAGCCGCATGGACGGCGCATTTCAACGACGAGACATCATATTTTGTGCGCACCTCTTCGGGCAGCTTGAGCATGCGGACGAAATGCGTTGGCACCCACTGGCTGTCGGTAATCTTGTATTTCTCGATCGCAGCCAGTGCCTCTTCGGGATCATATTTTTCCATCACCACCACGGTGCCACCAAGGCGATGCACTGCCATGCACCAGCGCAAGGGCGCGGCATGATACAGCGGGGCAGGCGAAAGATAGATGCTGTCGCCGGTAAAACCGAAGGCACCGGCAGCGATCATCGCCAGCGGGTTGACCGCTGCAATATCGGCTTCCTCAGGCAAAGGCAGTCGCACACCTTTGGGGCGCCCGGTGGTACCGGAACTGTAGAGCATGTCGGTGCCCGCACGCTCATCGGCGACCGGGGTTGACGGCATTTTGGCTAGTTCGCCCTCAAACGGTGTCCAGCCCGCCCGTTCACCGCCAACAATATAGCGCTTCACCGGCGTTTCGATCTGGTCAAGCGTATCGCCCAGATAGTTGGAGGTAAACAACGCCTGCGAGCCGCTATCCTGCAGGATATAATCGATCTCCGAAGCAGTCAGCCGGTTGCTGATCGCCACAAAGACCAAACCGGCGCGCTGGGCACCCCATGCCAGATCGAAAAACTCAGCCCGGTTTTCCATGCACATGGCAATGGTATCGCCATGGCCCAGCCCCAGCGAACGCAGCAATTGCGCCACCCGGTTCGAATTGGCTTCAAGCTGGGCATAGGTCACGACCTGTCCGGACCCGGCCATGAGGACGGCGGGTTTGTCGGGGTTAACCGTGGCATGAATCTTGGGGTGCATCACTCTCTCTCCGTCTCACTCATTCTGAAGCCGACCTGCGCGGGCGTTCCTTCGTGGACACTCTCCAGATCAGGTCGGCTACAAATTTATGTTTTATTCCAAATGGATCACGTTCCCGTCCAATTGGGCTTGCGCTTTTCGGCAAAGGCAGCGGCGCCTTCGCGGGCATCGTTGGTGGCGAAGAGATTGCCGAGCGTTTCAGTCTGCTTCTGCCACATTTCGGCTTCGCTCCATTCGCCCGATTCGGCGATCACCTGCTTCGATTTCTTGACCGCGAGCGGGCCGTTGCCCGCAATGGCCTGCGCCAGCTCGATGGCAGCGTCGAGTGCCGGCCCCGAGGTCACGCGGTTGACGAGGCCGAGTTCATAGGCGCGTTTCGCGTCCATGAAATCACCCGTCAGCGCCAGCTCCATCGCGATATGCGGCGCGATTTTCTTGGGCAGGCGCATCAAGCCGCCCGCCGCTGCGGCAAGCCCGCGCTTGACTTCGGGGATACCGAATTTGGCGTTTTCGTTGGCGACAATCATGTCGCAGGCAATCGCGACTTCAAGGCCGCCTGCAAGCGCATAGCCATCGACCGCCGCGATCAGCGGCTTGGCCGGTGATTTCTGGGTAATGCCGCCAAAGCCTCGGCCAGCGACGAATGGCGTTTCGCCGCGCAGGAAACCCTTCAGGTCCATGCCCGAGCAAAAGGTTCCGCCCGCACCGGTCACGATACCGACGCGCAGATCATCCTCTGCATCAAGCCGGTCAAGCGCGGCAGCAATCAGCTCCGACGCCTCCTTGTTCATCGCGTTTTTCGCGTCGGGGCGGTTGATCGTAATGATCAAAATGCCGTCACGGGCTTCGACCAATGCGTCGCTCATGGATTATCCTCTCTTTACTTGGTTTTCGGAAGGCCGAGCACATGCTCGCCGATGATGTTGCGTTGAATTTCGCTGGTGCCGCCGCCGATGGTGGCGGAGAAACTGTTCAGATAGCTGCGGTGCCAGAAGCCGCCATCGACGGCATTTTCATCGCCGACATAATATCCCGCCTTGGTGCCCTGAAACTGCAGGGCAAATTGCGTCAGCTCACGCACCAGTTCGGTCCGCGCCAATTTGTTGATCAGCGACAGCCCCATCGGGCGATCCTGATTGAGCGGAGCCATCCGTCTGCGAGCATTGTTGAGGTTGAGCGCCTGCGCATCGATCAAAAATTCGACCAGCTTGTCGCGCATCACTGGATCGTCGAGCAAAGGCTTGCCGCCGCGCTGCGCGCTGCGGGCCAGGTCGAGGATTTCCATGACATCCATTTCCTTGGCGAAGGAGCCGCCCGCGAGATTGACCTTCGCGCCGCGCTCATATTCGAGCGTTTTCATCGCGACCAGCCAGCCCTGCCCCTCTTCGCCCATGATATCCTTGGCGGGGATGCGGGCATTGTCGAAAAAGGTCTGCACAAAGCCATATTCGCCGGTGAGCTTTTTGATACGCCGCGTTTCAATGCCCGGAATCCGCATCGGTGACAGGAAGAAGCTGAGCCCCGCATATTTGTTCGGTGCATCCGGATTGGTGCGCGCGAGCAGGATCATCATGTGCGCCCGGTCGCCTAACGAGGTCCAGATTTTAGAGCCGTTGACGACATATTCGTCGCCGTCGCGCACCGCACGGGTTTGGGCATTGCCAAGATCGGAGCCATTTTCGGGTTCGGAAAAGCCCTGGCACCAGATTTCCTCAGCTGCGAGCATCGGCTTGATATAGCGCTTCTTTTGCTCCTCCGTCCCAATGTCGAGGATCAGCGGCCCGGCCCAGCCATTGCCGATTGCGTTGAGCATGATCGGCGAATCATATTTTTTCATGATCCGCGTCGCGATCCGCTGAAATTCGGGATGCATGCCCCGACCACCATATTCGGCTGGCCAGCTCATCCCGATATAGCCTGCCTCATAGACCTTGTTTTGCCATTTCTGCAGGAAATCAAACTGCTGGTCGGTCGACACCTCCATGAAGGTCAGCGGCAGCATGAAGCCTGGATCGGCGACGGTATGCTCGCGGAACCAGGCGTCGCACTGCGCCTCGAAATCGGCAAGTTCTTGGGCTGCGGGCATGCTCATCGGTGATTCCTCTCTCGCAGTTTAATTGCGCGATTAAACCGAGGATTGCAATGCCCTAGGATGGAATAATTTGCAGCTTACCATTGCACAGCGCAGCCCATGTCTGTCGCTTTGCGATGCTGTCTGACGATGTTGTGTTTTTACAATTAATGCAGAATTGGAACGCCTAGCATTGGTTCAACCCGCAACGGGGGTGGGTGTCCGGCGAAGACCTGCAAAAGCGACCCATCTGCATTCGACGGACACCCGTGCGGTCGTGCCTTAAAACACGGCCGCACTTTTCGTTCCGGGCCTGCCTATTTGAACAGGCTGCCCAAAATTCCGCGCACCAGCGATTTGCCGAAACTACCAGCGAGCTGGCGCCCGACCGAGGTCGCCGCCGAACGTGCGGCCGATTGGACCATCTTTTCGGCCATGCTGGGCTTCGCCGCTTCGCGCGCTTGACGGGCGGCTTCGCGGGCGGCCTCTTTGGCGGCAGCGGCTTCAGCCTTGGCTTTTTCCTTGGCCGCGATGGCATCCAGCTTTGCCTGCTCTTCAGCAGCTTCAGCGACTTCTGCCGCAGCGGCCGCCTGAGCACCCTTGGCCTGCAGAATTTCCTCGGCGGATTCGCGATCGATCAGATCGTCATATTTATCGCCAATCGCGTCGGTCGTGATCATCACGCCGCGCTCCTGCGGGGTCAACGGTCCGGTGCGCGATGCGGGCGGGCGGATCAGCGTGCGTTCGACATGCGTCGGCGCGCCATCGGCCTGCAACACCGAAACCAGTGCCTCACCCACTTTCAACTCGGTGATCGCGGTCGCAACGTCGATCTTGGGATTGGCGCGGAAGGTCTCCGCCGCCGATTTGACCGCCGCCTGATCACGCGGGGTGAAGGCGTTCAGCTTGTGCTGCACGCGGTTGTTGAGCTGCCCTGCCACGGTATCGGGAATGTCGATCGGGTTCTGCGTGATGAAATAGACGCCGACGCCTTTCGAACGGATCAGACGGACAACCTGTTCGATCTTCTCGACCAGCGCTTTCGGCGCGTCACTGAACAACAGATGCGCCTCGTCAAAGAAGAAGACGAGCTTGGGCTTGTCGGGATCGCCGATTTCGGGAAGCGTTTCAAAAAGTTCGGAAAGCAGCCACAGCAGGAAGGTCGAATAGAGCTTGGGGCTCTGCATCAGCTTTTCAGCCGACAGGATGTTGATGATCCCGCGCCCCTTGTCATCACAGGCGATAAAGTCGTCCAGATCGAGTGCGGGCTCGCCGAAGAACCGGTCGCCCCCTTGCGAACGCAGTTGCAGCAGCGAACGCTGGATAGAGCCGACGCTCTGCTTGGACACATTACCATAAGTGGTGGTCATTTCTTCGGCACGCTCGGCGATATTGACGAGCATCGCCTGCAGATCGTCCAGATCGAGCAGCAGCATCTGTTCCTTGTCAGCGACATGGAAGGCAATGGTCAGCACACCCTCCTGAACCTCGTTCAGATCCATCAGCCGCGAAAGCATCAGCGGTCCCATTTCGGAAACCGTGGTGCGCACCGGATGCCCATTTTCACCGAACAGATCCCAGAATTGCACCGGATTGTCGGAATAGACCCATTCGCTGTCGCCAATTTCCTTCGCGCGATTGACAAAATTTTCGTGGTTCTTCTGCGTGGCAGCACCCGCCATTGCCATGCCGGCAAGGTCGCCCTTTACGTCAGAGACAAAGACGGGAACACCATTGCGCGAAAAGCCCTCTGCCATCACCTGCAAAGTGATGGTTTTACCGGTGCCGGTTGCGCCCGCGATAAGCCCGTGCCGGTTGGCCCGCTTCCAATTAATCGCCTGCCGCGCGCCCTCTGCGGTAGAGCCGATAAAAAGGCCTTCGTCGGACATTGTTACACTCCTGCATGTATAGATTTTGTCACCGCCACGACAACAACGCCGCATCGTTCAGGTCAAGTAATATCCACTTCTATATCCTTTGGTTTAGCGAACAACGGCTGGTCTTTGAATATGAGTCGATTGGTCGCAAAAGCCCCTTTCGCCGCTTTTGCGGTGCTCGCTTGCCAGTTAGGCGAGGGATGTAAATTGTTTGGAGAATATAGTGTCGCCTATCGCCCGACTGACGGCATCGATCATGCTCCCTTTGCTCATATCGGCTTGCGTGTCAGCACCCGCGCCGCAACGACCGGTGCCAAAGCCTGCGCCACGGCCCACACCGGCCATAGTCGTGCCTGTGCCCAAGCCTGCCGCGCCCAAACCTTTGCCTGCCCAGAATTCGGCTCAAGCCCCCGCCCAGCTTGAGGCTGAACTGCACGAAATCTGGCGCGCATTCCCCGGAAAAACCGGCATCGCCGTACAGCGGATCGACGGCCAATGGGTGACGGGCAAAAGGCTGGGCGAATGGTTCCCGCAGCAAAGCGTATCAAAAATGTGGGTCGCAATGACGATTCTCGATCAGGTCGATTCAGGTCGGCTGCGTCTGGACCAGACGGTACGGATTGGGATGAACGACCTAGCCGTGTTTCACCAGCCCATTCGAGAGCGCGTAGTTGCCAATGGGGCGATCGAAGAAAGCATATCAAGCCTGCTCGAACAGGCCATTACAGCCAGTGACAATACGGCCAATGACAGCCTGTTGCGTACCGCAGGCGGGCCTGCCGCCGTCCGGAACTTTATCGAGCGCAAACAGCTGGGCAAGATCCGCTTCGGTCCGGGAGAAAGGCTTTTGCAAAGCCAGATTGCGGGGATGAGCTGGCAGCAGGAATATTCGCTCGGTCGCCGTTTTTATACAGCGCGCGCCGATTTGCCTTATGAACGGCGCAAGGCTTCGCTCGACGCCTATCTGGCCGATCCTATCGACGGTGCAGCACCCGATGCCATTGCCGGAGCACTCAGCCGGCTGGCGCGCGGGGAGCTGCTGTCTCCTGCGTCGACCCGACTGTTGCTCGCCATGATGGAACGGACCAAAAGCGGCCCCAATCGCTTGAAAAGCGGTGTTCCGGCGGGCTGGCGTTTCGGTCACAAGACCGGGACGGGTCAGCAACTAGAGTCGGTGTCCACAGGCTATAATGATATCGGCATCATGACCGCACCCGATGGAACGCGCTATGCCGTCGTGGTGATGATTTCGAGCACAACCGCGCCCGTGCCTGACCGAATGGCGATGATGCAGGCGGTTTCGCGAACGGTGGCCGCACATCACCGCTGATTACCGGTCGTCTGCGGCTTCTTCCGTCAAAGGCGGCGGATTGGCAAAATCGTCATCCAGTTTTTCCGCCGCTTCGTCGAGCATTTCCGCTTCTTCGACAGTCACACCGCCAGGACCAGGGTCGGTCGGTGCCGGGCCGCATGCGTGCAGCGCGGGAAATGCCGTGGTGAACAGGAGGATATGACGGCGACCGATCATATCGACATCCTAAGTTCGACAACTGAATTGCGCAAAGAAAAAGGCTGCCCTGCAATGCAGGACAGCCCCTTTCGAATTTTAGCTAGAAGCTAAGAAGCTATTACTTGGTAGCTTCTTTTGCAGCGTCGCCAGCAGCCTTAGCGGCATCGCCAGCAGCAGCAGCTGCGTCGCCAGCAGCGGCAGCAGCTTCTTTACCAGCTGCAGCAGCGTCGGTTGCAGCAGCAGCGGCTTCGCCGGTTGCAGCTTCAGCAGCGTCGCCAGCGGCGGCAGCAGCGTCGGTAGCAGCTTCTGCACCTTCAGCAGCTGCGTCAGCAGCGGCTTCAGCGCCTTCAGCGGCTTCAGTGGTGGCTTCTTCAGCGCCCGAGCAAGCAGCCAGAGCCATTGCAGAAGCGAGAACGAGAGAAACAGCAATCTTTTTCATGTGGGAAATCCCCCTAACAAAGAACTTCAAAAAACCAGACAAGCAGCATGCGAGGTGCATAGCTTGGCTTGCGGCGCTTCCACTAGCGGCTTCAAACATTCAACGCAATCGGGTTTTTTCTACAAAATACGTAGAGTGCGCTCGTTTGACCCCATTTGACGACCAGCGGTTCAAAAATATGTCACAATTGCGCCAATTGACATGATATAAAGATTTCTTTATATGCTAATCCAATGACGCCTTTGCTCAACATAATGCGCGCGCTTGCCGATCCGACGCGGATGCGAATCACGCTGTTGATACGGCAGTTGGAGCTTTCCGTCAGCGAGGTCGTGCAGATTTTGGGGCAAAGCCAACCGCGCGTGTCGCGTCACATCAAGATTTTGGACGAAGCGGGGATTGCCGAGCGGCGCCGTGAAGGGGCATGGGTGTTCCTGCGCCCCGGCGCGATGTTGTCGCATCCCGCAATCGAGCCGTTATTCGCCCTGCCGGGCACAGAGGACTCCCGTCCGGTGCTGCGCGATCTGGCGCGGCTGGAGGAGGTCCGTTCGGCACGAACCGAAATGGCAGCCGCCTATTTTGATGCCCATGCCGAACAATGGGACCAGATCCGGTCGCTTCACATCGCCGAGGCGGAAGTGGAGGCGGCCATGCGCGCGCTGCTGGGTGAAGCGCCGGTTGGCCGTGTGCTCGACATCGGTACCGGCACCGGGCGCATGATCGAATTATTTGCGCGCGATGCCGAACGCTTTGTCGCCCTTGATAACAGCGTAGAGATGTTGCGGCTCGCCCGCGCCAAGCTGGGCGGGATGGAAGATGCCGCAGCGGTGCAGGCACACACCGAAATCGTGCTCGGCGATTTCAACACCCTGCCCTTCGCCGATGGCAGCTTTGACACCATCCTGTTTCACCAGGTGCTGCATTATGCCCAGCATCCCGAACGCGCTATTGCAGAGGCCGCACGCGTATTGGCTCCCGATGGGCGATTGCTGATCGTCGATTTCGCCGCCCATGATCTCGAAGAACTGCGCAGCGTTCACGCCCATGCACGCCTCGGCTTCACCGACGAGAGCATGGCGCGCGCTTTTGCCAGCGCCGGGCTGGTTCCGGCACGCACCGAAACGCTTGCAGGAGGTAAGCTGGCCGTCAAAATCTGGCTGGGCCAGCGCGGTCAGACCGCAAGTGAATCTCCCAAACTCAGGCCCCCACTTCTTAGGAATGTTGCATGATCTTATCGCTTGACCAGATGGCGGAATCGCGCCGCGCCCTTGCCAGCTCGCTATTCGCGGGGCTGCCTGGCGATGCAGAGATCAGTTTCGAGTTCTTCCCGCCCAAAACCGAGAAGATGGAGGAACAATTGTGGGACTCAATTGTCACGCTCGCCCCGCTGGCCCCTCGCTTTGTGTCGGTCACTTACGGTGCGGGCGGCTCCACCCGCGAGCGCACGCATAATACGGTCGCGCGCATCGCCAAGGAAACCAGCATCCCCGCCGCGGCGCACCTCACCTGTGTCGATGCCACGCGTGAGGAGATTGCCGAGGTCGCCAACGCCTATTGGGAGGCGGGCGTGCGCCATATCGTCGCGCTGCGCGGCGATCCGCCCAATGCTGGGGGCAAGTTCGAGCCACACCCCAATGGCTATGCGAGCGCTGCAGAACTGGTCGAAGGGTTGCGCAAGCTGCACCCGTTTGAAATTTCGGTCAGCGCCTATCCCGAAATCCACCCCGAAGCCGCAACCGCACAATCGGACATCGACTTCCTGAAGCGCAAGCTGGACGCAGGCGCCAGCCGCGCAATCACGCAATTCTTCTTTGAACCCGAAACCTTCTTCCGTTTCCGCGATGCCGTGGCCGCTGCGGGCATCGAAGCCGAAATCGTTCCCGGTATCATGCCGGTATCCAATTTCGCCGCGATCCAGCGCATGTCCAAAATGACGGGCACGGCAATCCCCGAATGGATGGCGCATCTGTTCGAAGGGCTCGACGACCACCCTTCGGCGCGCCAGCTTGTCGCTGCCACAATTTCCGCCGAAATGTGCCGCAGGCTATATGCAGGCGGTGTGCGCCAGTTCCATTTCTACACCTTGAACCGGGCAGAGCTCAGCTATGCCATCTGCCACCTGCTCGGCAAACGCCCGGTCGAAACCGCGAAGGAAGCCGCAGCATGAGCGCCCGCGAAGATTTCACCGCCCGCTGCCGGACACGCATCCTTGTGTTCGACGGCGGATATGGCACATCAATCCAGCGCTACAAGCTGGAGGAAGCCGATTATCGCGGCGATCTTGATCTGGCGAAGGACCAGAAGGGCAATAACGATCTGCTCTCGATCACCCGGCCCGACATCATCGGCGCGATCCACGATGCCTATCTGGAGGCGGGCGCGGATATGATCGAAACCAACACCTTCAGCTCCACCCGTGTCGCGATGGCCGACTATGGTTGCGAGCATCTGGTTCGGCACATCAATGTCGAAAGCGCCAAGCTCGCTCGCGCCTGCGCCGACAAGGCCGAGGCAAAGGATGGTCTCAAGCGTTTCGTAGCCGGCTCAATCGGCCCGACCAACAAGACGCTTTCTCTATCACCCGATGTCAACGACCCCGGCTATCGCGAGGTCGATTTCGACACGCTGAAGGCCGACTATCGCGAACAATGCGATGCGCTGATCGAAGGCGGGGTCGACTTCCTGCTGATCGAAACGATATTCGACACGCTCAACGCCAAATGCGCAGCAATGGCGGCACAGGAGTCGGCCGCAGCAAGCGGTCGCGATGTACCGCTGATGATCAGCATGACGATCACCGACATGGCGGGCCGCAACCTGTCAGGCCATACGGTGCAGGGTTTCTGGAACACCATCCGCCATGTTAAACCGCTGACCATCGGGCTCAACTGCTCGTTCGGGGCAGACCTGCTGCGACCTTATCTGTCGGAACTTGCCAAAAATGCTGACGCGTTGGTGATGGCCTATCCCAATGCGGGGCTGCCCAATGAACTCGGCCAATATGACGAACTGCCCGAGCAGACCGCTAAGCTGATCGAGCAATGGCTCGACGAAGGACTGGTGAATGTCGTCGGCGGATGCTGCGGCACCACGCCAGCGCATATCGCAGCGATTGCCAAGGCGGTTGCCGACCGAGCGCCGAGGCAGGTGCCGAGCGCGCCAGTGGTGACGCGGCTTGCCGGGCTGGAGCCTTTTGTGATGGCGGCATAGCGAAGCGTCGCTCCGGCGAAGGCCGGGGCCGCGACAGGTTTAGCCTGCACCCATTGAGAAAACCTCCAACGGCCGCGGCCTTCGCCGGGGCGACGAGTAAGAAAAAATGAACCAGACCGCCAACACCGCCCGCCCCACCGGCTCCTCGTTCGTCAA
This sequence comes from Sphingorhabdus pulchriflava, assembly GCF_003367235.1. GTDB lineage: Bacteria > Pseudomonadota > Alphaproteobacteria > Sphingomonadales > Sphingomonadaceae > Sphingorhabdus_B > Sphingorhabdus_B pulchriflava. The sequence goes on along the minus strand of NZ_QRGP01000003.1, from coordinate 111,602 downwards.
CATCGGCGAACGCACCAACGTCACCGGATCGGCCAAGTTCAAGAAGCTGATCCTCGCCGACGACTATGAAGCCGCAGTCGAGGTCGCGCGCGATCAGGTCGAAAATGGCGCGCAGATTATCGACGTCAACATGGACGAAGGCCTGCTCGATGCCGAGTTGGCGATGACGACTTTCCTCAAGCGCATCGCTGCCGAACCCGATATCGCGCGCGTGCCGGTGATGATCGACTCCTCCAAATGGAGTGTGATCGAAGCGGGGCTGAAATGCGTTTCGGGCAAGCCTGTGGTCAATTCGATTTCGATGAAGGAAGGCGAGGAAGCCTTTCTGCATCACGCTCGCCTGTGCATGGCCTATGGCGCGGCCGTCGTCGTGATGGCATTTGACGAAACCGGCCAGGCGGACACCAAGGAGCGCAAAGTCAGCATTTGCAAGCGCGCTTATGATCTGCTGGTCGGCATCGGCTTCCCGCCCGAGGACATCATCTTCGATCCCAATATCTTCGCGGTCGCGACCGGTATCGAAGAGCATAATAATTACGGTGTCGACTTTATCGAGGCGGTCAAGGAACTGCGCGTGCTGTGCCCGCATGCGCATTATTCGGGCGGCCTTTCGAACCTGTCATTCAGTTTCCGTGGCAACGAACCCGTGCGCCGTGCGATGCACAGCATCTTCCTCTACCACGCCATCCCTGCCGGACTCGACATGGCGATCGTCAATGCCGGGCAGCTTGATGTCTATGACACGATCGATCCTGAACTGCGCACCGCCTGCGAAGATGTGATCCTGAACAAGGACCCTGACGCGACCGAGCGCCTGATCGCGCTTGCCGAACGGTATAAGGGCACCGACGCCGCGCAGGAAAAGGCCGCCGCCGAATGGCGCGGCTGGTCGGTCGAACGGCGCATCGAGCATGCGCTGGTCAAGGGCATCGACGCGCATATCGTCGAGGATACCGAGGAAGCGCGCCTCGCGATCAAGGAACGCGGCGGACGCCCGATCGAGGTGATCGAAGGTCCGCTGATGGACGGCATGAATGTCGTCGGTGACCTGTTCGGCAGCGGCAAGATGTTCCTGCCCCAAGTGGTCAAATCGGCGCGCGTGATGAAAAAGGCGGTTGCCCACCTCTTCCCCTATATCGAGGCTGAGAAAGACGAAAACTCCAAGGGCAAGGGCCGGATCATCATGGCCACGGTCAAGGGCGACGTCCATGATATCGGCAAGAATATCGTCGGCGTGGTGCTGCAGTGTAACGGCTTTGAAGTCATCGACCTTGGCGTCATGGTGCCATGGCAGGAAATCCTCAAAAGCGCGGTCGAAAATGACGCCGACATGATCGGGCTGTCTGGTCTGATCACCCCCAGCCTTGATGAAATGGTTACGGTGGCAGAAGAAATGCAGCGCGCGGGGATGACGATGCCGCTGCTCATCGGTGGGGCCACGACGTCAAAAACGCACACCGCGCTGCGCATCGAGCCGGTCTATTCGGGGCCGACAGTGCATGTGCTCGATGCCAGCCGCGCAGTCGGTGTAGCCTCCACCTTGGTCAGCGATACGCTCGCCGAGAAGTTCGTCGCCGACACCCGCGCCGAATATGGCCATATCCGCGACGCACGGTCGGGCAAGACTGCCAAGCCGCTGGCCACGCTCGAAGAAGCGCGCGCCAATGCCTTTGAAATCGACGAAAGCCTGAAACCCGGTGCACCGCTGCAGCCCGGTGTGCACGTCTATGACGATTGGTCGCTTGCCGATCTGCGCGATTATATCGACTGGACACCCTTCTTCCGCGCCTGGGAACTGCACGGCAATTATCCCGCGATCCTCGAAGACGAAGTGGTCGGCGAAAGCGCGCGGCAATTGTTTGCTGACGCGCAGGCAATGCTCGACAAGATCGTTTCGGAAAAATGGTTGCGCGCAAAGGGCGTTGCGGGGCTGTGGCCTTGCGCGCGTGAGGGCGACGATGTCGTCATCTATCTCGACAATGAAGAGCATGTCCGCCTGCCCTTCCTGCGCCAGCAAGTGGCCAAGCGCGAAGGCCGTGCGAATATGTGTCTCGCCGATTTCATCAGCCCCGATGGCGACTGGATCGGCGGCTTTGCGGTCACGACGGGCCATGGCATCGGCACCAAGCTCGCCGAGTTCAAGGCGCATATCGACGATTATTCGGACATCATGCTGAAGGCACTCGCCGACCGCCTGGCGGAGGCCTTTGCGGAACGCATGCACCAGCATGTCCGCAAGGAACTATGGGGCTACGCCCCTGACGAGCAGCTGACCAACGAGGCGCTGATCCGCGAGCAATATCGCGGCATACGTCCTGCGCCAGGTTATCCCGCCTGCCCCGACCACAGCCTGAAACCGGTGCTGTTCGACCTGCTCGACGCCACCCATCGCACCGGCATCACCCTGACCGAAAGCTTCGCAATGCTCCCAACCGCAGCGGTCAGCGGCTTTTACTTCGGCCACCCGCAAAGCGAATATTTCGGCGTAGCACGGATCGGCGAGGATCAAGTGGCGGATTATGCCGCGCGGCGCGGGCTGGATTTGGACAAGGCACGGCAATATTTGCGGCCGAATTTGAATGAGTGAGGGGACGGAAGCTGCTTGAAATGTAGGACTTCATTTGTCAGCGTGCCGCTCTCCCTTTGCGCAAGTGATGGGTCGGCTCTTTGACATTGTGAGCCACCATTTTTCCCAATTGCCAATCTAATGTGTTGCTGGCTGGGCTTCGTTGGCTGTGGCCTTGAATTCAAACAAGAATAGTCGGGTCAAAGTTTCTCCGCGTGGGCTGCCATCGGTGCTGGTGACACAGAAAAAGCAGTTTTCTTTTTTAGGCGATCATGCGTCGCTTTTGACGCTTTTGAAAATTTAACCGCCAATCATCCTGCCTTTTTCAGCAGCCCCGCCAGCGCCTTCAACTTCGGCGTCACCACCGGGATCGTCAGCATCGTCGAAGCCACTGCCATCAAAAGCAGTGCGGTGAAGGTTTCATTGGTGATGATATCCTTATCGAGCAGGATATTGGCAAAGATGATCATGATCAGCGCCTTGGTCTGCAGCAGCCAGCCGATGATCGATGCCTCGCCCTTCTCCCACTTCAATATGCGGCCTGCGATATGGATTCCCGCGAGCTTGCCGACGACTGCCGCGACCAAAAGCAGGGCTGCGGCTCCAAAGACCGCGACTCCGCCGACATCCCATTGGGTACGCAGCCCGGTCGAGAGGAAGAAAACCGGCATCACCGCAAGCAATATCGTGTTCCGGAAATTGTCCATATCCTTCAGCGTGAACCATTTGGCGTCGAGCACCGCGCCCGCCAGGAACGCGCCGACCATATAATGCAGCCCCGCCCAGTCGGCGGCCAATCCAGCGGCGGCAAGCCAGATCAGGCCCACATACCATCGGTCGCGTTCAGGGATGCGGACCATGAGCCAGCGGATCGCCAGTGTCAGCGTACCGAAAAGCAGAAGGAACGCCCCCTGCCGCCCGATCCTGTCCCAATCGAGCAGGATCAGCGCGAGCACGCCCCAGATCGCGATATCATCAAGACTGGCATAACGCAGGATGCGCTGGCCTATGGGCTCGCGCAAAATCTCCAATTTTTCCATCAGCAGCACGAGGATGGGCAGTGCCGTGACCGCGCAGGCCATGCCGATGCCGACAATCACCTGCCAGCGCGCACCTTTTTCACCTGCCCAGCCATCGCCGGTCTGAAGCAGCACGATGGCTGCAAGGCTGCCGAACAATAACGGCGTGAACAGCGCAAAGCCCGCCGTCACGCCGGTTTCGCGCCGCCGCTTCCACGCCTCGTCAAGATCAAGCTCGATCCCCGCCACCCAGACAAACATCATCACCGCCCACCAGGCAACACCGTTCAGCGCGGTGACGACTTCGGGCCGAAAGACGAAGCTGTAATAATCAGGAAAGGTCGCGCCGAGTACGCCGGGGCCGAGCAATATGCCCGCGACGATCTGCACCACCACCAGCGGCGCATAATATTCGGTCCGCCCCAGCCGCCAGACCAGATAGGGCAGAGTGAAGATGATCAGCATCGCCAGCAGGAAAACTTCGGTTGTGGTAACCGTGTGCATATACCCTCCACTCGCCGTCGATTCTGTGTCGACAGTCCTGGCCGAGAAGTAGCATCATCCACGCCCGTCGCAAGCAAGGCAGGACCGGCCATTCATGAATAGCTATGTCCCCTAAATGGACAGGTGAAGGCATCTGTGGTTAACCCGCTGGCAGAAATCGCCGGAAGCAGGCACATTTGAAGCAAAGCCAAACCGGAAGAAATATCATGAACCGTTTCCCGCTCCTCCTCATTCCCGCCATCGCCGCGATAGCCACTGCCTCGGCAACCGCCCAGCAGGGTTCGGCACCCTTCCAGATTGCGGAAAATGGTCGGACGTTTGGCGAGCTGTACGAAGCTATCGAAGCCATTGGGGATGGTCAGGGTACGATCATCATCGCGCCGGGCACCTACCGCAGCTGCGCGATACAATCCAAAGGGCATATCTCCTACCGCGCCGAGGTGCCGGGACGCAGCATATTCGACGGCGGCATTTGCGAGGGCAAGGCGGCGCTGGTGCTGCGCGGCCAGTCTGCCGCGATTGACGGCTTGGTTTTCCAGAATATGCGTGTGCCCGACGGCAATGGCGCAGGCATCCGGCTGGAAAAGGGCAATCTGGCGATCACCCGCTCGGTCTTTCGTAACAGCGAGCAGGGCATCCTGACCGCGCAAGACCCGGCCGGAGAGATCATCATCGACCAGACGACTTTCAGCGAGCTTGGCCGCTGTGACCGGGGCCTGTCCTGCGCGCACAGTATCTATATCGGCGATTTCGCCTCGCTAACCGTTACCCGCAGCCGCTTTGAACGCGGCAATGGCGGCCATTACGTCAAAAGCCGGGCGGCGCGCGCGATTATCCAGAACAACGCTTTTGACGATACACGGGGTCAGCTAACCAATTACATGATCGATTTGCCAGCGGGCGCATCGGGCATGATCAGCGGTAATGTCTTTGTGCAGGGGCAGGACAAGGAAAATTACAGCGCCTTTATCGCGGTCGCAGCAGAGGGCCGCCAGCGAAGCAGCGCGGGCCTTGCCATAAGTGGCAATGACGCGAGCCTTGGTACCGGTGTTGACCGCAACACCGTGTTCCTCGCCGACTGGTCAGGCGACGCCATCGTGCTGGGCGCGAACCGGCTGGGCCGGGGCCTCAAGCCCTTTGAGAAGCGTTAGGCCTTAACGCCGCCTCAATTATCGTCCTTGGGCACGCCAGCGGCGGACGACACGGTCAAGGATTTCCTCTTCGCCGCCGGTTTCCTGCCACAGGACAGAGAAGAGCGGATCTTCGGAAGCCGGACGCCGTTCTTCTTCCAGCGTGTCGAGCGCTACGCGGATCGGGATCGAGACGCCTTCTCCGCAAATAATACATTCGCGATTGCGAAGCGCCGGAATCGAATCGAGGAAGCCGCGCGCGCCTTCGGGCATCGCCGCGCGAACATAGGCCTGGTCGCGATCATTGTTCAGACGCATCGAAATGATGGTACCGCACTGCGACAGCACACCTTCGGCCAAATCCGACGGACGCTGGGTTATCAGGCCAAGCGACACACCATATTTACGGCCTTCCTTGGCGATGCGTTCAAGAATGGTGCGGACGGCACTTGCCCCCGACATCCGGTCTGACGGAATATAGCGGTGCGCTTCTTCGCAGACCAGCAAGATCGGGCGCTGCGGTTCGTTGCGCGACCAGATGGCATAGTCGAACACCAGTCGTGAGAGCACTGCAACCACGGTCGAAGTGATGTCCGACGGCACCGCGGAAACGTCAATAATCGAAATCGGCTTGCCCGCGCTGGGCAGGCGGAAAATTTTCGACAGAAAGTCAGTCATGCTGTCGCCGACAAGCATGCCCGAGAACATGAAATTATAGCGCGGATCGGCCTTGAGTTCTTCGATTTTGGATTTCAGCCGCATATAGGGCGCGGAATTGGTCGCCTTGTCGAGCTTGCCCATTTCATTCTGGATGATGTTGGTCAGATCCGACAGCAGATAGGGTACCGGCGCATCGACTGTCAGCTTGCCGATGGATTCGGCAATTCGGCTCTTAGAGCGTGCCTGCAACAGGCATTTTGCAAGGATGTCAGCGTCTGTCTGCCAATCGTCCCCTGTCGAATTGATAAGCACCTCGCAATGTTCGGCGAAATTCATCAGCCAATAGGGCATCGCCAAGTTGTTGACGTCGTAAAGCGCGCCATTGCCCTTGAACGCCGCGCTATATTCGCCGTGCGGGTCGATCATCACAATATGGCCCTGGGGGGCGAGGTCGCAGATCTTGTGCAGAATGAGCGCAGCACTGGTCGATTTACCGGTACCGGTTGAACCCAGCAGTGCAAAGTGCTTGCCAAGCATAGCATCCACATAGAGCGAGGCACGGATATCGCGCGTCGGAAACACGGTGCCGATAGCGACATGAGCGCGGCCGTCAGCTGCATACACCTGTTTCAGGTCGGGGCTGGATACCGCGAAGACCGATGATCCCGGAACGGGGTAGCGCGTCACACCGCGACGGAAGTTATAGATTTTGCCGGTCAGCCGCTCCTCATCGCCTTCGCCGAGGAAGTCGACGGCTGCGATGATCGACGCGGCGTCAGCCATATCGAGGCGCTGGGTACGGATATTGGCCAGCAGCCATACATTGCCCACCCGGATCTTGACCTGGCTGCCCACCTGACCCGCCATGGCAATCGCCGGGTCCTGATGGTTGGCGAGGTCGTTGATCAGTTTGGCGCTGAGCTGCACCTGCGAGCCCGAGCCTGCAATTTCGATCACTCGTCCAATTTCGTAAAGAGTGTTGCCTGCCGCCTGATGGCTTTTCTGGGCATCATTTTGTCCAGCACCTTGGGATGCGGGCGCAACCGCCGGACGCGGCGCGCTTTGCAAAGCAGCTGAAGGCTGGGCCGGTGCTGCTGCTGTAGCGGACATATGTGGACTGGGTGCGGGTTGCGACGGGGCATGACCCTGAGCGGGTGGCATTTGCTGTCCACTGGTCGGCTGGACGGGTGGGCGTGGCGCAGGATTGGCAGGGGCATAGGATACCGGTCGGGTTGCAGCGGCGTCGTCACTCGATGGCTGAAACGGCTGCGCATTCCCAAAACCGCGACCGGGAAAATTATCTGTCATGTGCTAACCCTTATTGCTTCCTTTCGAAAGCTAGGTCGGCAAAGTTAATTAATGGATAACCGCGACGATTTTCTGCCTAAAGCCGCCGGAAAACATAGCCCGCAAACCAGCCAAGAAAGAGCGAAATCAGAACGGCAAATGCGCCATAGAGCAGGCCATATTCCTGCGCCATGATCGTGATGAAACGCTCGAACCCGGTCTTACTGATTTCAACCACCACGCTGTCGTCAGCAACAATCACCCGGCCATTCCGGATCAGCAGCGTTTCAGCGACATAGCGGCCTTCGGGCACGCTCGACGGTATAGTCAGACGCGCACGGTACAGAACCTGATCGGTGATATCGACAGCACCTGCCGCTTCGGCGAACAGCCCGTCACGCCGGTTGAGGTCGACCAGACCGTTGGTAAAGCGCCGAACTTCGCTGGTCTGGATTTCACCTGTGGGCGACAGTTGCAGGCGCTTTAGCCCCAGTTCGTAAATCGCAGCGGTCCGTGCATCGACAATCTTGTCGATCGGGCGCGAGGAGGCGATGGCGTAATAGGCTGGGGCTGAACGGAAATCGATGCTTTCGGCATTGACCCAGATGCCCGCCACCTTTTGCTTTTCACGCAAGATGATAGGCCGTGTCGGGCCGCGCAGAACGACTGCCACGTCGACTTGCCCTTCGGGTGCTACGCCACGCGGATAGATGATTGCCCCGAAAAGCAACAGCTCTGCGCCGGTAAAACGCGACTGGATGTTGATGTTGCGCTGCGACACATCGGGAACCAGCTTGGGCTCGACCGCCGTTTGCGCAAGTGCAGGAAGCGGGAAAAGCAGTGCAAGAATAAGGAGCAGCCGCATAATCACAGAAACTGCACCGTGTAGATTTCATCGGGCTGCCAACCCAGACCCAGCGCCATGCGCAAAGCGACAATCAGCACGATTGCCGCAAGCAAGAGCCGCAGATAATCGGGCCGCATCCGTTGCGCGAGCCTTGCACCAATCTGCGCGCCGGTGACGCTGCCAATCAGCAGAAAAACCGCCAGAACGATATCGACCGCGCGCGTCGTCAGGCTGTGCACCATCGTCGAGGACATGGTGACGAACAAAATCTGGAACAGCGACGTGCCAACCACGACATTGGCGCTCATGCCAAGGATGTAGAGCATCGCGGGGACCATTATAAACCCGCCGCCCACACCAAGTAGCATGGTGAGGATACCTGTCAGAAAGCCGAGGATCAGCGGAGCCAATGGCGAGATATACAGCCCCGAACGGTAGAACCGCCAGCGCCCGGGCAGATTTGCGACGAGTGGGTGGTGTCGTCTTTTACGCGGTGGCAGCGGCTTTCCGCTGCGCGTGGCGGAAACGCTCTGCCAGGCTTCCTTCGCCATCATGCCGCCGATGCTGCCGAGCAAAACCGTGTAGAGAATGTTGATGACCGTATCGATTTGGCCCCACGCCTCCAGCACCTCAAACAGAACAGCGCCGAAAATCGTACCTAGCAAGCCGCCGGCCACCAGCACCGCGCCCATATGGAAATCGACCCCGCCGCGTCGCATATGCGCAAAGACGCCTGACACACTCGCGCCAGTCACCTGCGTCGAAGCGGAGGCTGCGGCGACCATCGGCGGGATGCCGTAAAAGATCAGCAGCGGCGTCGTCAGGAACCCGCCGCCAACGCCGAACATGCCCGACAGCATCCCCACGGCTCCGCCGAGCAGGATGATCACGAAGATGTTCACCGACAGCCCGGCTATAGGCAGGTAGATATCCATCGCGCCGCGCTAGCTTCCTTCCCCTGAACGCCGCACGAATGGCAACGCAGGCGAAACCCTAAACCGATTTTGCGGCGCGATAAAGGCGTCTTGGAGCCTTTGTCAGCAGCCGTGTGGCTGTGATGCATCTCACGGACTTTTGGGTTCGACTATGCAATCATTCTGATCCTATCGAGTCGGAAGAAAATCGACATGGCGAAACTGTTTTCGGTGGCATCGTGGAACGTCGAACATTTCAAGGGCGATGGCCCGGATTCGGCGCGGGTGGACAGGGTGGTCGCCTTCCTGGCCGAACAGAAACCCGACATTTTCGGGATGTTCGAGGTCGAAGGCAAAACCGTGTTCGAAACGCTTATGCAGCGCATGCCCAATTATACCTTCCAGATTACAGAGGGGCAGCAGACACAGGAAATCCTGATCGGCGTAAAGCGCACAATGACCTCTCTGATCACCCAGCGTACTGAGTATAAATCCGGCACCACTCATATGCGGCCCGGGCAGCTGGTTTCGTTCATGGTGGGGCAGGAAAAATATGCCGTGCTCTTCCTGCATCTCGCAAGTGGAGTCGATCCGCGCGGCATGGGACTGCGCGATGATATGGTGATGCGGGCCATCGACTTCAAAAAGACACTCGACAAACAGGCAGCGCCCGGCGAGCGCGCCAATTATATCTTCCTAGGCGATCTCAACTCGATGGGTCTCGAATATCCCGGGCACAATATCCCGAGCACCGACGAGCTCAACAAATGGGATAAGGAGACGAAAAAGGCCAAATACAAGATGCGCCGACTGCCCAAGACCCACGCCAACAGCTGGTCGAATGGCAGCACATCGTCGATCCCCGATTCAGCACTCGACCATGTGTTCGCGGCCGACCACCTGACCTTCAAGACATTCGCCGCCGCCGATGGCTCACAGGCAGAAGTAGCAGTGCGCGGCTGGACCGATGCGACGACACCAGCCGCGAAGGACAAATGGATCAAGGATCATTCGGACCACAGCCTCCTCTATTTCGAGGTGCATGGCTAAGACCCGAAGGCTCTATCCCAAACGCGCAAGCGCTGCGCTCAGCCTTTCGACCTCGGCGGCCTTTTCGGCATGATCGGCACGGGCTTTTTCCACTGCTTCCGGCTTGGCCTTTTCGACAAAGGCGGGGTTGGAAAGGCGGCCTTCCAAGGACTTGGCTTCCTTTGACACCGCCTCGATCGCCTTGCTGATACGCGCGCGTTCGGCGTCGAGATCGATGATGCCTTCCAGCGGAATAACAAAGGTTGCCTCATCGACCACGATTTGTACGGCGCCACCTGCAGGCGCTTCAGCATCAGAGATGCTGTCAAGCCTCGCCTGACGCACAATCGCTGCCGTCTGACGCTCGATGCGCTCCAGTGTTTCTGCAGACGCGTCACGGACAAATGCGTTGAGCCGCGCGCCCGGTGCGATGCCGAGCTCATTCTTGGCGCTGCGCACTTCGGTGACCAGCTGGATCAGCCAGTTGATTTCTGCACCTGCGGCAAGATCAAGATCAGCCTTCGGTTCAGGCCATTTGGCGATGATCAGGTCGTACTGACGCTCGCCCATTGCATGCCATAGCTCTTCGGTGATGAAGGGCATGAAGGGGTGGAGCATGACGAGAATCTGGTCGAGCACCCAGCCCGCGACCGCCTTGGATTCTTCATCCATCTCGCCCTTCTCGCCATCGACGAAGCTGGGCTTGATCAGTTCCAGATACCAGTCGCAGAAAGTGCCCCAGGCGAACTGGTAGATGGCATCGGCCATCGCGTCGAAACGATATTCGTCAAACGCCTTGTTGAGCTTTGCCAGCGTTTCAACCACCTCGCCGATGATCCATTTGTTGACCGCAAGGCTCGCCTCCGGCGCGCGCAGCGTGGTCGATGCGCCGATGCCGTTTGACTGGCAGAAACGCGCGGCGTTCCACAGCTTGGTCGCGAAGTTGCGATAGCCTTCGACGCGGCGTTCATCCATCTTCACATCGCGGCCCTGGCTTTCCATCGCCGCCATGAAGAAGCGCAGCGCATCGGCGCCATATTTGTCCATCAGGATCAACGGATCGACGACATTGCCCTTGGATTTGGACATTTTCTGCCCGTCCGCCGCGCGCACCAGCCCGTGCAGGTAGAGCGTCTTCCACGGCACTTCTTTCATGAAGTGCATCCCCTGCATCGCCATGCGCGCATCCCAAAAGAAAAGGATGTCGAAGCCGGAGATCAGGACGTCATTGGGGTAGTGACGCTTCAACGCCTCGGTCTGGTCGGGCCAGCCGAGCGTGCCGAAGGGCCAAAGCGCGGAGGAAAACCAGGTGTCGAGGACGTCATTGTCCTGCGTCAGTGCAACACCTTCGCCTGCAAGCGCCTGTGCGACGGCTTCGTCTTCGGCGACATAGACCTGTCCATCGGCGTCGTACCAAGCCGGAATCCGGTGCCCCCACCAAAGTTGGCGGCTGACGCACCAGGGCTGGATATTCTCCATCCAGTTGAAGAAGGTCTTCTCCCAGCTTTTGGGGACGATATCGATCCGCCCGTCGCGCACGGCCTGTATCGGCGGCTGGGCGAGCGTTTCGGCATCGACATACCATTGGTCGGTCAGCCAGGGCTCGATCACCACACCGCCGCGATCGCCAAAGGGCGTCTGGATGGTACGCGGTTCGGTGTCGAGTTCAGATTCCTCGCCATCCGCCGATTTGACGATATGCGGAACGAGGCGGCCCAGCGCCTTCATCTGTTCGACCACAGCAGCACGCGCATCGAAGCGATCCGTGCCGACCAGATCGGCAGGGATCAACCCGTCCGCCGTCTGCACCACGCGGGCCTCGGCGTCGAACATGTTGAGCATGTCAGCAGGCTTTATTCCTGCACGTTTGCCAACCTCAAAGTCATTAAAATCATGTCCGGGGGTGATCTTCACCGCGCCCGAGCCCAGTTCCGGATCGGCATGCTCGTCTGCGACTATCGGCACGCGGCGACCTGTGATTGGCAGCTCGACAAATTTGCCGATCACGCTTTTGTAGCGCGGATCATCGGCATTCACCGCGACCGCCATATCGGCGAGCATCGTTTCGGGGCGGGTGGTGGCAACGACAATATGGTCCGCGCCATTGTCGAGCTTCACGCCGTCGGCCAGCGGATAGCGGAAGTGCCAGAAATGGCCCTTCACCTCGCGGGTTTCGACTTCAAGGTCCGAAATCGCGGTTTTCAGCTTCGGGTCCCAATTGACCAGCCTTTTGTCGCGATAGATCAGCCCCTGATTATACAGGTCGACAAAGACCTTGAGCACCGCGCGGTTGAAATGCGGGTCCATGGTGAACTGTTCGTTCGCCCAGTCCATCGAGCAGCCAAGGCGGCGCAGCTGGCGGGTAATCTGCCCGCCGCTTTCCGCCTTCCATTTCCAGACGATGTCGACAAATTCGTCGCGGCTGTAATTGGTGCGCTTGTCCTGACGCTCCTCCAGCTGGCGTTCGACCACCATCTGGGTCGCGATACCGGCATGGTCCATGCCGACGACCCACAACGCATCCTTGCCCTGCAAACGGGCGTGGCGGATCAAAATGTCCTGCAGCGTATTGTCGAGCGCATGGCCGATATGCAGACTGCCCGTCACATTCGGCGGCGGGTTCACAATGGTAAAGGGTTGCGCATCGGGGCGCTCGGGGCGGAAGGCGCCGCTCGTTTCCCAATGCTCAAACCATTTGGTTTCGATTGCTGCCGGGTCGAATGTCTTGTCGATAGTCATGGGCCCGCGCCTTACCCGCGCTTTGGCCAAAGGAAAACCCCTCGCCTTTGCCTGAGGCGAGGGCTTTGGCCCTATTTGCCACCTTTCAGATGCTTCGCCACCCAATCGAAAACCGTGCGGTGCCACTGGATCGAATTTTTGGCCTTCAATATCCAGTGATTCTCATCGGGGAAAACGAGCAGCTTGGATTCGATCCCCTGCCGTTGCAGCGCTGTGAAGGTCGCCAACCCTTGCGAATAGGGAATACGGAAGTCCTTCTCGCCATGGATGACCAGCATCGGTGTTTTCCATTTGGTGACATGGTTTACCGGGTTCCATTTCTCGGCATCCTTGCGGCTCCACCATGGGCCGCCATGATCCCATTCGTCGAACCACAATTCCTCGGTTTCAAATGCCATTGCCCGCAGATCGAAAATACCCGCATGGTTGACAAGACATTTGAACCCTTCGGGCCAATTGCCCGCGATCCAGTTCATCATATAGCCGCCATAGCTGCCGCCCAACGCGCAGGCGTTGGCGGTATCGAGCTGTGGATCGATCTTGCCCAGTTCGGCCATGCCAAGCTTCAGGTCGGCTAAAGGCTTTCCACCCCAATCCTGATTGATGCTGTCGGTAAAGGCCTGTCCATAGCCAGACGAGCCATGGAAATCGATCGTCACCACGGCATAGCCCTGCGATGCCATCACCGCCGGGTTCCAGCGGAACGACCAGCTGTTGCCGAACGAGCTTTGTGGGCCGCCATGCACCAGCAACAGCACCGGCAACTTGCCCGACGCGCCTTGCGGCTTGACGATCTGGCCATGCACCCGGCCGCCATTTGCACCTGCAAAGCTGAACTTCTCATAGCTTACGGGATCAAGTTCCTTGTAGAGATCGGCATTCACATTGGTGAGGCGTGTGGTCTTGCCCTTGGCATCTATCCACACCAGATCCGCCGGTGCCGCGATGCTGTTTATCGCATAAATTATCCCGCCATTGGACAGCGGAACCACCTCCGAAATAGCGCCGCGATCAGTCAAGCGCGTGACCTTGCCTTTCAGGTCAACCCGGAACAGCGGGCGTTCGAGCGTATCCTGCGCGGTGACGAGCAAGCTTTTGCTGTCCGCTGCCCAGGCAATCGATTCGACCGAGCGGTCCCACTGATCGGTCAGCGCCGTTACGCGACCGCTGGCCTTGTCCATCAGCATCAGTGTCTGCTTGTCGGCCTCATAACCCGGACGCGCCATTGCCGCCCATGCCATCCATTTTCCGTCGGGTGAGGCGGCGGGCAGCGTGTCGGTCGCCTGATTGTCTGGCGTCAAATTTTTGGGATCGCCCAGCCCATGTTCGGACGCATAAATATCGAGATTGGTGGAGCGTGGTTCCTCCGCATCCGCCTTACGCAGGGCAAAGTACAGCTTCTGGCTGTCCGCGCTCCACGCGATTTCCTCTCCGCCACCGCTGGGCTTTGAAGGCGTATCGCCGATAAGGGTTTCAGCGCCATCGCCGTCCATGTTGAGGCCACCCGCCAATTTGCCATCGGCCCCGATTTCAAAGCTGAACAGGCGGCTGTAATTGCCCGGCGTTTCCCATGAGTCCCAATGGCGGACGAAGAGCTGATCATATGCGCGACCTGTGCCCGGTCCCGGCTTTGAGCCGTCGCCATCGCTGTCACAGCCGAAATCTTCGCAATCGCGGGCAATATCCCCCCAAACAGCAACCCTTTTGCTATCGGGCGACAATTTGAATCCGGCGATTTCGGCTTTGAAATCGCTCACCTGCGTGCTGGTCTGGTCACCAAGATCATAGCGCCAAAGCTGGTCCGATCCGCTCACATCACTGAGATAATAGATTGACTTGCCATCGAGTGCGAAGGCCGGACTATGTTCATTGAAGTCAGGCTTGGATGCAATTTTCCACGGCCCTCCTTCCTTGCCATCGACACGGTACAGCCAAAGGTCGCTGCGCCGTTTGTTCGCAGCCAGATCGGTTTCCTGAAGCTGATAGGCGACCAGTTTTCCGTCGGGCGAAGCGGTCGGCGAAGCCAGCCGTTTCATCGTGGCAAGATCAGTCTCGGTCATGGGACGCGCGGAAGCGGGCACGATAGTGCCACCGGCTATGGCCAAAGCAAGTAACGAAGCAGTGAAATAATGTTTCATGGCGGCGGATTATCGGGCGAATTGGCGCGACGCAAGCTGCGTGCACACTTGCGCCATATTGCTGCACCCGCTAACGCCGCGCGCGTCATGCAGTATATCAGCACCAGGGGAAATGCGTCGAACCTCGATTTTGCGGGGGTAACGCTGGCGGGGCTCGCAAGCGACGGCGGGCTCTATGTCCCCGGTGCATGGCCCACTTTCACGCAGGCCGAAGTCGCCGCGATGCGTGGCCTTCCCTATGTCGATCTGGCCGCCAAGGTGATGGCGCCCTTTACTGCGGGAAGTCTGACCGAGGACGAACTTCGTGAACTGTGTGCCGCAGCCTATGGCAGTTTCTCGCACGCTGCGGTCACCCCGCTGACTCAGCTAGACAACCAGCAGTGGCTGCTCGAATTATTTCACGGCCCGACGCTGGCGTTCAAGGATGTTGCGCTGCAGCTGCTCGGCCATCTGTTCGAACGCTTTTTGAGCGGCGGTGACAAAGCGCTGACCATTGTCGGGGCCACCTCGGGCGATACCGGCTCGGCTGCTATCCACGCGGTGGCTGGTCGCGAGAATATCGAGATATTCATGCTCCACCCGCATGGCCGCGTGTCGGACGTGCAGCGGCGGCAGATGACGACGGTGCTTGCCCCCAATGTCCACAATATCGCCATCGAAGGCAGCTTCGACGATGCGCAGGCGATGGTGAAGCGGATGTTTGGTGACAGCGAAGTCACCAGTGCGATCACTTTGTCGGCGGTCAATTCGATCAACTGGGCACGGTTGATGGCGCAGGTGGTCTATTATTTCTGGGCCGCGCTGCAACTGGGTGCGCCCGAACGCAAAATTGCCTTTTCGGTGCCCACCGGTAATTTCGGCGATGTTTTTGCCGGCTATGTCGCGGCGCAAATGGGTCTGCCAGTCGAGCGATTGATCGTTGCAACCAACGTGAACGACATCCTCCATCGCGCGCTCGCCAAGGGTGACTATTCGGTCGGTACCGTCACGCCGACTGCAGCACCTTCGATGGACATTCAGATATCGAGCAATTTCGAACGCTTGCTGTTCGACCTAGAAGGCCGCGACGGGACGACCACCGCATCGCGGATGAAAGTGTTCGAGCAGATGGGCAAAACTGCGCTGTCCGCTGATATGCGCGGACGTGCCAGTCTGTTCAAAAGCATGCGCGCTGATGCCGATGAAATGTCGGGCGCGATGCGCTGGGCCTATGAGAAATGCGCCGAGATTATCGATCCGCACACCGCGATTGCGCTCCACGCTGCGCGCAATTCGGGCATTGCTGCGGATATTCCAGTGGTGACGCTGGCAACCGCGCATCCAGCCAAATTCCCCGATGCGGTCGAGAGGGCAACCGGTGTGCGCCCCTCGCTACCGGCCCGGGTCGGCAATCTGTTTGACCGCGAGGAGCGCTTCATCGTGCTGCCTTCGGATTATGTCGCGGTGCGCGACCATGTGCTGGGCCATGCCGCTCGCGCCTGATTTCGTCACCCTCGTCAGCGAGCCGAGGCCTGATTACACGCTGATCGACAGCGGCAATGGCCGCAAACTCGAATCCTATGGCAACCGCCGCTTCATCCGCCCCGAGCCGCAGGCGATGTGGGATCCGGCCACTGCCGACTGGCAGGCCGACGGCGAATTCGTCCCCGGATCGGACGAGGATGGCGGCGGCCGCTGGTACTATGAAAAACCGGTGCCGCAAGATGGCTGGCCGCTCACATGGAATGACGAAGTCAGCTTCACGGCGAGCTGCACCCCCTTTCGCCATCTCGGCTTCTTCCCCGACATGGACCCCGTCTGGCGCTGGATGCGCGGAGAAATTGACGGTATTTCCGAGCCCCATTGCATGAACCTGTTCGGCTATACCGGCGTTGGTACGCTCGCCTTATCTTCGGCAGGCGCGCAAATGGTGCACGTCGATGCGTCGAAAAAGTCCGTCGCACAAGCACGCGAAAATGCCGCGCTTTCGGGCATGTCGGAACGACCAATACGCTGGATCGTCGACGACGCCGCCAAATTTGTCGCGCGCGAAGTGCGACGCGAGCGGCGCTATGATGGAATCCTGCTCGACCCGCCCAAATATGGCCGTGGGCCCGATGGCGAGGTATGGCGGCTGGAGGAAGACCTACCCGGCCTGATCGCCAATTGCCGCGAACTGCTCGACGCCAATTCACGTTTCCTCTTCCTCACCGTATACGCCGTCCGCATGTCGGCGATCGCGCTCGGCAACCTGCTGCAGGCGCATTTTGCCGACCTGCCCGGCAAGGTCGAATTTGGCGAACTGGCTGTTCGCGAGCAAGCGCGTGGGCTATTATTACCTACCGCCATCTTCGCTAGATGGTCACAACAGGATTAAGATGACAGACTTACTCACCCTCGAAGTGCACGACCTGCACGTCAATGTGCTCACCGGCATTTACAGCCAGGAGACGCACCTTCCCCAACCGCTGCACATATCGGTCAGCGCTGATCTTGAGGTCGCCCCCCATTATGCGCCCGATACCCCGCTGTCGGCATCGAAAAACTATATGGCGATCAAGGAAGCCGCGACGGTCTTTCCCGAAGGCGTGCACTTCACGCTGATCGAGGCGGTGGCCGACCATATCATAGACAGGCTGTTCGCCGCCGACCCGCGCGTCCAGAATGTCAGCGTCAAGATCATCAAGCTGGCGATATCGGAAGATGGCGAATCGATCGGCATCACGCTGACAAGGCATCGTAAGTGACACGCCCGCTTGCGCTGGTCACCGGAGGTATGCGGCGGCTGGGCGCGGTGATTGCAGCGCAGCTTGCCGATGCAGGATATGATCTCGCGCTGACCAGCCACGGCGATGGGACACCAGATGCAGATCTAGCAGCGGCATTGGAACGTAACGCCTCCAACTGGAAACATTTTCCCGCCGATCTTTCGAAAGAAGGTGCGGCGGCAAAATTGATGTCTGAAGTGCTGGCCCATTTCGACCGCGCACCCGATCTGCTGGTCAACAATGCCGCGATGTTCGGGCAGGATGGGTGGGAGGAAATGTCTGCCACCACTCTGAGCACCCACTTTGGGCTCAATCTTTTCGCACCTCTATTGTTGAGCCGTGCGCTGGTGCAGGCATCAGGTGAAACGGCCCAGCCCGCCATCGTCCACATCGTTGACCAACGCATCACAAACCCCAATGGTGACCAATTGAGCTACACGCTGTCGAAGCAAGCGCTGGCCGGCTCGGTTCGCTCGCTCGCGGCGGCGCTCGGCAAACGCGCACGAGTCAACGGTGTCGCGCCCGGCCTTGTGATCCCGACCGACGACTATGACGATGTACAGATGCAGCGGCTCAACGATGACATGCCGCTGGGTCAGCTACCTGATGCGCAGGCAATCGCGGAAGCCATACTCTATCTGGCCAAGGCCCGCCATGTGACGGGTCAGATGGTATTCGTCGATGGTGGCGCACATCTAAGGAGCTACCCGCGCGACTTCATGCACCTTTAACGCACGCGCCATACTTTCAGCCCCTCGCCCATATCCGGCATTTTTTCCAGCCAATCCGGCGTGTTGCTTTTGGCCAGTTGCGCCCAGAGACCGTCGGGGTTGCGCTTCGCATAGCCCTGCATTTCGGCTTCATCCAAGCAGCCGACGATGTGCGTCACCTTGTGGCGTTTAACGATGACAAGCGACTGCGTGGGCGGTAGCCGATAAATATCGATATGTGCGCGCATCCCCTTTTCGTTGCGGTGGTGGCTCGACGCCATGACGCTATGTGGGGTGGTGAGCAGGATTAACGGCCCAATGTCGAAAGGGGCGACGATATTCGCCTTTTTCAATCCAGCGAGAGTTGAGACCGATTCGACCGACTCACATTGTTTCGCGGCAAGTGCAGCAGGCTGTTGGTCGGCTGATGCCTCGGCAGCGGCCTTCTGCGAAAAAAACGAGGCCACTTGCGAAATAAAAGCGCCCGGCATGAGCATCAGGATCATCAGCGCCACTAGCACAACGCGGCGGACAGCTTTTTCTTCAGTGCGATACCGGCCAAACAATGTGGCAATACCGACAGACAAAAGTGGCACTGCGATCAACGTAGCGACCGAAATAGTCCGGAACACCAGCAATGCCAGCAGCGCTGCATAGACCAGCAACACGGCAAGACCGGCATAATCCGCCTTCTTGTCTGCCTCTACCGAACGACCAAGGAACAACAAGGTTACAGCACCCGCTATCGGTACACCCAAAAGCGAAAGGGCGATGGTCCACTTTTGATGCCAGACTGGCATCCCTTCGTTCACGCGAACATACCAGTAATCGCGCACTACGGGGTCCATGGTCGAAAATGCACCCTTGGCGCACATGGGTGCCTGCCACAGCAATATCGCAAGTGCAGCAGTGCCAGCAGCACCCAGCGCGGCCAGTCGCAGCCATTTATTCGAAGGCAATACAAAACTCGCAGGCACAATGATCGTGCCCGCGGCAACAATCGCGAAGACATGCGCGGGCGAAATCGTGTCGCAATAATTGTGTGCCGACAGCCCGCCCAATTGGGTGCCGAAGAACAGCACGAAACTCGCGATCAGGAATGTTCCGACCGTATAGCCCAGCCGGGCTCCGCTTTCCCCGAAAATCGCCCAGCGCCAGCCTAGCAATCCGAAAAAGGCAGCCGTCACCGGTGCCCCTTCAAGCGAGATGTGCAGCCAGACCGCCAGCGCGAACCCCATGCAAATCCCTGCTTTGCGTGCGGCAGGCCAGAACAGCGTCCACAGTGCCAGCGCCGCACAGACCAGTTGCCATCCATGATGGTCAATCCGCATCGGTCGCAGTTGCATCGAAATGGCAGGCGAGACCATCGTCATGACGACTGCCACAGCGCCAGCCAACGGCCCACCGAGGCGCAAAGCGATACGGCCGAGCATATAGGCAACAAGACCATAGCAAAGCAGCGGAATCAGTGTGCCCGCAATCATTTCAGCGACAGCCGGACCGAAAAGCGGTGTTGCCAACATCACTATCAGAGCAAGCGGAATTTCGATCAGCCGTGACCAGTGCATCGGACCGCCCTCAGGGGCATAAAGCCGGTACTGGGTGGTATCAAACCAGCTTTGCCCGCCAAGAAAATCGCGCAACTGCACCAGCCGCAACTGGTCATCCGGATCCCATCCGGAACGGGTGCTGATGCCCGACCAGCTCGAATAGGTCAGAATCGCTGCAATCCCGAACCAGATAAACAGGGCCAGTTTCGGCAGAGCTTCGCGGCCACTGTTCTGCATCAAACTATCCACTCGATTAGTTCGACTGGGGCTGTGTTGCCGACTTGTGCCGCAAATACAGCCAGGGCACCTTCGCCGGATCAAACTGGGTCCGGTGATGCCGGTCGAAATAGGGCGGCATATGATCGCCGACGATCAATATGTCGGCTTCGGGAAAATCAGAGGCCGCAATTTCTTTCGCAAGCGCTGCGAAAATATCATCATAGATCGCAAATTGCCTGCAAATCTGCGGATACTCGCTTTTCAGCAGCGGAGATACCCGCTCGCAATTATCGACATTCAGATTGAGCCCTGCGGGTACCGGCAGGTGCGAATTGAGCGTCAGCCAATAGAGGAAGGTCGGTTTATCTGCAGATTTCAACCGCGCTGAAATCTGGCGCGGAATATCGCGGTCGCAGGCGCCGGGGAAAACACCTCCGCATTTTTCAGAACCCTCCGCAACCATGTCGTTTTTGAAGGCCAGGTGTTGGAATCCGACATTGGGATACCATTTTTCAAGCGCAAAGAAATTCGGCGTGAAACTGTGCATTGCTAATGTATCATAACCCTTGGCAGCCAGCTTGGCCGGAATACATGCATCATCCTTGCGGTCAACAAGGTCATAATAGTCGCCCCAGCGACCGCATAGTTCGCGAATCTCGCCTGCGGTGGTGCTGTTATAATAAGGCGATGAGCCCCGGCTGAAATCGAATTTTGCCCGCACAGCTTTGTCCTGCAACAGCGGGGCGAACATCAGTCGCGACATTTCGGCATTGCCCTGCGGCAGGCCCATAGCTTCGACCACTATCAGGATCAGGTGCCGCTTACCGTCTGCACGGGTTACAAAACCGCTGCTGTTGGTGGCCGAGTCAAAGGTTGCGCCAGCCGGTGCCGCCCGGAAATAATGGCCACGCATGTCCCGGCCCATCCACAGGTCGACGGCAGCAAGCGTGAAGAAAAGTCCGCCCGCCCCAGCGATCAGCAATGGCCGCGAGAAATGCGTATCACGCTTTAGCAGCCGCCAACCAATGGCCATGATTGCAAGAATTGCGACGGCAGCACCGATATAATCATAAGAGTTAGCAGGCTTGATTTCGGCAAAAAATTGCAGCGAATAGAGGAGCGAGGAAATGTTGAGGTTGAACAAGCCGCCAACAAATTTGAGCGTCGAATAGAGCAGACTGCCGACAAAGGCCGTATAACGTATCCAGAAAGACGCGCGCATCACCACCAGACCGACAAGGCCGGTATAGACGATATCCAAGTGACGCGGTGGCGCGCCCGAGAACCACAATATGGCAAAGCCGATATTGGCGAGCACAACCCAGATGAGCAACCAATGGCCAAAGCGTTTCAATTGTTCATCAACGCCCCAGAATGGAGGGCGAGAGGCCTGTGCCGTTAGAGTTGTCACCGGAAAACCCCCCATTTACGCAACGCATAGACCGCGAAGAAACTGACCCCGACGGCGGCACCCTTCGATGGAATAGGATGCACCCCCGCCCTGCCCAACAGCTCCACCGTCGCCACCGTTATGCCCAGTCCGGCGAGCGCAGACCCGGCAAACAATGCACGCTGGATGTGCAGCGCCGCGCCTTCCCGAGTCTTGCCCGTGAAGACCAGATTGGCGCTGACCAGCCAATGGACAATGATACCTGCACAATAGCCAGCCGCCGAAGCCAGCGTCGGATCGACCTTTACTGCGACGAGGCTGGAAAACAGCGCCACGTCAAAGGCAAGCGCGATGATGCTGGCGACGAGGTAGCGGGTTATCGTGAACCGCTGCCAAAGCTGCATGGCGGAGGCAATTGCCCGATCCATGAGTTTTAGGCCGCCTTGTCTATCTTGCGGGGTTCAGCGTCAGCCGCGGATGTGACGCGGGTCGGCACATCACGTTCTGACGTCAGCGCGGCGGCCTGATCTTCGGTCACCTTGACCACGATCTTTTCCTGTTCACCTTCATCACCCGCTTCATGATATTCGGCGTCTTCGTTGACGTTCCAGATATTATAAACGCGGGCACCAGCCTCGATATTCTCGACCGTCAGCATCGCGGTCATCATCGCATGGTCCTGGTTGTTGTAGCGGTGCATGCCGTTGCGACCGACCATATGCAGCGTCGGATATTTGCCTTCAAGCTCCGAACGCATCGCCTCGACATTGGCAGCATAGCTGTCGTCATAAACCGGATAGGCCTTTTCCTGACGCACCACCGCACCGCCGACAACGTCTTCGGGGTTGCACAGGCCAAGGATCGCCATTTCCTTCTTGGCAAGCTCGACCAGATCGGCATCGCTCGACGACCAGAGGCCATCGCCTTCGAAGCAGAAATATTCGAGGCCGACGCAGGCGATCGACGGATCGGGCACCATTTCGGGTGACCAGCTGCGGAAATTCTGTACGCGGCCGACCTTCACCTTGCTGTCATGGATGTAGATCCAGTTATCGGGGAACAGGTCGTCCGACTTGATCATCAAGGCGACCGTCAGGAAGTCGCGATATTTCAGGTTCGATGCCTCGAGCGAGGTCTGCGGCAGCGGATGGATACGTGCCGATAGCTCGCGCATCGGGGCAGAGCTGATCACATGGCGGGCCTGGATGACGGTCTCGCCGCCATCAGCCTTGGTCGCCGACAGGCGCCAATTGCCCTTGGCATCCTGCGCCAGTTGCTTGAAGCTGTGGCCCATCAGCACGTGGTTGCCCTTGGCGACAACAAAATCGCGTGCGGCATCCCACATCATGCCCGGCCCCAGCCGCGGATAGCGGAAGGTTTCGAGCAAGGTCTTGGTTTCCATGCCGTCATTGGGCTTTTTGTTGAGACCAAGGCTGCGCTTCAGCCCGTCGATTACCGCAGCGCCGAGCGATAGACCCTTGATGCGCTGGGCGGCCCAATCTGCCGACATTTCGTCGCAGGGCATGCCCCATACCTTTTCGGTATAGGTCTTGAAAAAGATCGAATAGAGCTTGTGACCGAACTGGTTGACCGTCCAGTCTTCAAAGCTACGAAC
Source organism: Sphingorhabdus pulchriflava (assembly GCF_003367235.1). Taxonomy (GTDB): domain Bacteria; phylum Pseudomonadota; class Alphaproteobacteria; order Sphingomonadales; family Sphingomonadaceae; genus Sphingorhabdus_B; species Sphingorhabdus_B pulchriflava. The sequence goes on along the minus strand of NZ_QRGP01000003.1, from coordinate 88,538 downwards.
CTTCGTGTTCGGGAAAGCCTTGGCCTTCACATAGCTCGCCATGCACAGCGTCGAACGCACGATGCCGAGGTTGAACAAGGCTTCAAAGGCGCGCAGCGGATAGCTGTAGAATTTGCCTTCATAATAGATGCGGCTCATGCGCGGACGCTGGATGAAATCATTGGGCAGGATTTCGTTCCACAGGTCGACAACTTCCTTCGATTTCGAAAAGAAGCGGTGGCCACCAATGTCGAAGCGATAGCCGTCAACCTCAACGGTGCGGCTGATACCACCGACATAGCGTTCGTCTTTTTCGATGACGGTGACGCTATAGCCCCTTTTCGACAGCAGATAGGCGGCGGTCAGACCGGCAGGCCCCGCGCCAATGATTGCTACGTCTACAATACCCTGTTTTTGCCCCGACATTGTCGCATTTCCTCCAGCGAATATGTGCTTTCGGGGAAATCTCTGAACGAAATTGGATAATGAAAAGTTAACGAGGCACATTGCACGCGCTCGAAAAGTGAAAATTGCCGCGGCGCGTAATTTTCTTGCTTTTTCGACGCGCCAAGCCCATATGGCCCCCAAGCGCATGAGGCGAGCGGAGATAACCGCCGCAGTATCGACAGCGTGAGAGCTTGTTCAAAAGCTCCGTCGATCGAGAGATGCGCGCAGCCAAGAGGCTTCCCAATTCACGCGGGGTGGTTTCCAAGGGGTCGGCGTTTCGCTTACCCTTAAACCCGCTTGTGCGCCGCGCGTTGCCCTAAGGCCGCGCGAGCTGCATCATGCATGTTTGAAAGTTTATTATGTCTTTTTTTGAAGAACTGGGCCTTGCCCAACCCCTCCTGAAGGCCCTTGCCGCTTCGGGATATGATACCCCGACCCCGATCCAGATGCAGGCGATCCCGCCGTTGCTGGAAGGTCGCGACCTGTGCGGCATCGCGCAGACCGGCACCGGCAAGACCGCTGCCTTCGCGCTGCCATCACTTCACCATTTCGCCACCAACATCAAACCGCGCGTGCCTTATGGCTGCCGGATGCTGGTGCTTTCGCCGACCCGCGAACTCGCCGCGCAGATTGCGGAAAAGTTCCGCGACTATGGCAAGTTCCTGGGCCTCACCGTCAACTGCGTGTTCGGCGGCATGCCGATTTTCACACAGAAGAAGAAGCTGCAGGCCGGCACCGACATTCTAGTTGCCACACCGGGCCGTCTGCTAGACCTGATCGAGCAGCGCGCGCTGAGCCTGAAGGACGTTGAAATCTTCGTGCTCGACGAAGCCGACCAGATGATGGACCTGGGCTTCATCCACGCGCTGAAGCGCATCGACCTGATGCTCCCCAAAAAGCGGCAGAGCTTGTTCTTTTCGGCCACCATGCCCAAGGCGATTGCCGAGCTGGGTAACCGTTTCCTCAACAACCCCGTGCGCGTCTCGGTGACGCCGGCGGCGACGACTGCGGAACGCGTCGATCAATTCGTCACCTTCGTCACCCAGGGTGAGAAGCAGGCCCTGCTCAACTATCGCCTTAAGGATGAGGCAGTCGAGCGTGCGCTCGTCTTCACCCGCACCAAACATGGTGCCGACCGTGTAGTCCGCCATCTGGCGGGAGCGGGTATCAAGGCAGCCGCTATCCATGGCAACAAGAGCCAGGGTCAGCGTACGGCAGCGATGCAGGGCTTCCGCCACGGGCATCTCAAGGTGCTGGTCGCAACCGATATCGCCGCACGCGGTATCGATGTGCCCGGCGTCAGCCATGTGTTCAATTACGAGCTGCCCAATGTGCCCGACCAATATGTCCACCGCATCGGCCGCACCGCGCGTGCCGGCGCCGATGGCATCGCGGTCAGTTTTGTCAGCGATGACGAGCGCGGTTATCTGAAGGATATCGAGCGGCTGACCAAGGTTCGCTTGATGCAGGTTGGCCTTCCCGAAGGTTTCCGCCAGCTGGTTGCAGAAATGCCCAAGCCGGTTGTCGCCAAGCGCGAAGAACAGCCGCGCCGTGCAGGCGGTCGCCCCGGCGCCGAGCGTCAGGGGCAAGGCCGCCCCGGCGGTCGTCAAGGTTCAGGTCGTGCGCGTCCGGCCCATGGCAGCCCGTTGATGAGCCGCGACGGTTATGGCCGCGATGAAATCCCGGTCCGCGATGATCGTAACAGCGAACGTCGTGACGACCAGCGTGCGCCCCGCGCCGACAACCGCCCCAACCACAAGCGCGGTGGGCCACCGATTAGCGCTGCCTCGCAAGGTCGCGACGGTGACCGCCCCCGCAACTATGGCCCCAAACCGTCGGGTGTGGGCAAGTTCAAGACTGCGGTGAAGCGGGCGCGGTAAGTAAATTCCTCTCCCGTTGGGGAGGATATGAAGCCTTGGCGCATAGCGCCTAGGCGGAGTTGGTGAGGGGTTTTATCCTGTCGACAGGGCATATCCCCTCACCTAGCTGCGACTAGCAAGCAAGCTTGCAAGTCTGCGCAACCCTCTCCCAATGAGAGAGGGGAGACAGCCTCAATGCCTGAAATGCCGCATCCCGGTGAAGACCATCGCCAGCCCTGCTTCGTCAGCTGCGGCGATGACTTCTTCGTCGCGCATCGAGCCACCCGGCTGGATAACCGCTGTGGCCCCTGCTTCCGCCGCTGCCAAAAGGCCGTCGGCAAAGGGGAAGAAAGCGTCGGATGCGACCGCCGAACCAATGGTCCGCGGCTGTGCCCAGCCGTAGGTCTCAGCAGCTTCCTGCGCCTTAATCGCGGCGATACGCGCGCTGTCGCGGCGGTTCATCTGCCCGGCGCCAATCCCTGCCGTCGCACCATCCTTGGCATAAACGATCGCGTTTGATTTCACATGCTTAGCAACCGTCCAGGCAAAGCGGCAGTCGGCGAGTTCCTGTGCTGTTGGCGCCCGCTTGGTCACCACCTTGAAATCGCTATCGGGCACGAAGCCATTGTCGCGTGATTGCACCAGCAAGCCGCCGGTAATCGGTTTCACCATCAGGCCGCCACGTTTCGGATCGGGAAGGTCGCCGGTCAGTAGCAGGCGCAAATTCTTCTTCTTTGCGAATACGGCCTTTGCCGCATCGTCAGCAGCAGGAGCGGCGACGACCTCAGTGAAGATCTCGGTAATTGCCTCTGCCGTCGCACCATCGAGAGGCCGGTTGACCGCAACAATCCCGCCAAAGGCGGAAACACTGTCGCATTCGAGCGCAGCGCGATAGGCCTCAATCAGCGTATCACCAGTGGCAACGCCGCACGGATTGGCATGCTTGACGATAACAACCGTCGGCGGCCCGTCGCGAAACTCGCTGACCAGCTCGAGCGCGGCGTCGGCATCGTTATAATTGTTATAGGAAAGTTCCTTGCCCTGGATTTGCTCCGCCTGCGCGATCCCCGACCCGTGCGGACCTACTGGGACATACAGCGCCGCGCGTTGGTGCGGGTTCTCGCCGTAACGCAGCTCTTCGGCACGATTGCCGTTGATCGCAAGCATGTCGGGGAAGAATTGCTGCTGATCGGCAAAGGCGAACCACTGGCTGATCATGCTGTCATAGGCAGCGGTCGCCGAATAGGCCTTCGCCGCACATTTGCGGCGGAAATCATAGCTGGTCTTGCCGCCCGATTCCTCCATTTCGGCGATCAGATCGTCATAATCGGCGGGGTCGGTGACAATCGTGACATAAGCGTGGTTCTTCGCCGCACTGCGCACCATCGACGGGCCGCCAATATCGATATTCTCGATAATCTCGTCACGGCTCGCACCTTTGGCGACTGTCTGCGCAAAGGGGTAGAGGTTGACCACGACCAGGTCGATCGCACCGATGCCATGTTCCTTCATCGCGGCGGCATGCTCGGCATTGTCGCGGACCGCAAGCAGCCCGCCATGCACCTTGGGGTGCAGCGTCTTGACGCGGCCATCCATCATTTCGGGAAAGCCTGTCAGCTCGCTAATGTCCTTCACCTTCAAACCGGCATCGCGCAGCGTCTTTGCTGTGCCGCCGGTCGACACCAGCTCGACATCGCGCTTGGCAAGTGCATGGCCCAATTCAACCAGCCCGCTTTTGTCCGACACCGAAAGCAGTGCCCGTTTGATCTTCACATCGCTCATTTTGTTTATCCCAGAAACTTGAGGGCCCAGCCAATGGTCATGCCGCCCTTTGGCGCATTGACGCCAATCACGAGCTGGCGGGTGGGATTTGGCCGGCCATTTTCATCCACCCAGATACTGTCATCGACCTCAATCGTGCCTAGCGTCGTCACAAAGGACCAGCTGCTGCCATCATCGAGCCGCATCACAACGCTGCGCCTATCTTCGGCAAGCAACAATTCAATGTCAGGCCCGAGATGAAAGCGCAGATGCGCGCCTACCTCTTCGCGCCCCTTATGCTTCTCATGCGGCAGCAGCGTATCTTCGCCGCGCAGCTCGAGCCCGTCGGAGCGCAGGATGAGCACACGGTTATGCACAAAACCATAGGCTTTCGAATAGCCATCATGATTGGCCTCAATCCGCGTCGCCTTGTCAATGTCGCGACGCTCGAGACCAACCTCAATCACTCCTCGCCCCAATTGCCCATTTGCAAGCAAGGCGGTCGAATTGCTGTCATCGACACATAGTGTCGAGTGCGCTGCGGTGGTGCGCAAACCGCGCGACAATGAGGCGGGAATATTGGCACCGACAAGCCCTGCACCGCCGCAATTGACGATGACACGCTGCTTGCCGAAACTGAGCTCGAACGCCAAAGTCGAAGCACAGCCGACCAGTGCTTGCTTGGCATGCGGCGGCGGTCCGGCATCGACGAGCAACACCGAAGGTCCAGCACTGACCCGCTGATACCCCCAGTCGAGCGCCTGTCGCAGTGGGCGTGCGCGCACACAGCTGGCCTTTACCAAAGCCTCGATCCGCTCTGCCCCGATATGTCCGCAACCCTGCCAAGCGCCCAGCCCGCCATCGGCGTGCGTCAGCCCCAATAGAGCCGGAACATTGCGACTAAGCGTATCGGTGAGGAAATCGGGAACAGCCTCGTGCCGGGCGATATAAGATTGCCGCAGCATCGACAGCAACGCGATCAGTTCCATCAGTTGCTGCGGCGCGCGCGACAATAGGCCACCATCAGGGTAAACCAGTTCGCGGAGCGCCACTTCAAGGCTGTGTTCGCCCATCGCCCGGCGCGCCTTGCCCTCGGGTAGCAAGAGCGACGCGGCCACAACCCCGGCCCAGCCGCACACCTTGTCAAACGGCTTGGTCGCGCGGACCGCTGACTGGTCAAGATGCCGGGCGGTGCGCGCAAAATGGTTCAGGATCTTCGAGCGGTAGATCAAATCCGTGCTTGAAAGCAGATAGGGTGCGGCGCTCGCCATGTTGAGGAAACGCCAGGCGCTATTGTCGATCCGCCACGCGGGCATGCGCGGGCGGTCTCCATTGGCAGCCAGCCATTTTTCGGCAATCGACGCGGCCAGTGGTGCGCCTTCGCCGCGATTGACTGCCGCTGTCAGATCGCGCAGCCAGTCGAAACGGTGGACATAATCGGCAAAGGCCGGTGGAAGGGTCGGCTTGTCATAATCGATCGCATCGATCGACTGCTCCATTCCCATGAAGTGGAATTTGCCAATCCTGATGGCCGTGCCGCGCCCTTCGTCTCCAGGAAGCGGATCAGCAGGCACTGCGAGCAACTTCATTGGCAGCTTGCCGGTGATCCGCATCTTGTGGAGTGGGGTCCGCCAGCTGAGCTGGTAGAGCATCAGCGAAACGCGGGCAGTGAGATTTTCCAACCTGCCTGCCGGGCGCACCACAAGCGCGTTGCCGCCTGCTGTATCGTCCGGAAGGTCAGCTTCGGCCATTACCCCCTCAAGGCCGCAATATTGGCGGCATAGGCGCTTGGCCCGCCCTTGAAGGTCGCAGTGCCGGCGACCAGCGTATCCGCCCCAGCCGATATCGCGAGCGGTGCGGTTTCAACGGTGATGCCGCCGTCAACCTCAAGCCGGATATCCTTGCCGGTCTTTTCAATCATCTTTCGGATCGCTTCAATCTTGCGCAGCTGGCTTGAAATAAAGCTTTGCCCGCCAAAGCCCGGATTGACGCTCATCACCAGCACAAGGTCAATATCCTCGATCAGATAATCGAGCATCTTCGCAGGCGTGTGCGGGTTGAGCACAATGCCCGCCTGCTTGCCGAGTGATTTGATCAACTGCACCGTTCGGTGGGGGTGCGGTCCGGCCTCCGGATGGAAGGAGATAATGTCCGCGCCTGCGTCTGCGAAATCTTTCACAAACTGGTCGACCGGCGAGATCATCAGATGGACATCGAATGGCTTCGCGCTATGCGGGCGTAGCGCCTTCACGACGGCGGGGCCGATGGTGATATTGGGGACGAAATGGCCGTCCATCACGTCGACATGGATCCAGTCGCAACCGGCCTCGTCGATGGCGCGCACCTCTTCACCCAGACGCGCGAAATCGGCGGAGAGGATCGAAGGCGCAATACGGATAGGAGCGTTCATGGCTGGCGCTTAGCGATACTGCGCCGCAGGGGCAAGGCAAGCACCCCTTCATGCACAACTAATCCACCGCTTTATCCACCACGTTGTCGCGAAAACAGCTCAATGCGACCCATCGGTTCGTCGGTGACCTCCAGAAAGCGGAAACCCAGCTTTTCCGCAACCCGTCTCGAAGCCTGATTTCCGGGATCAATGATGCAGCGGATATCGGGGGCCTTAAGTTCTTCGTCGGCCCATGCAAGCGCCGCCGCCATCGCTTCGGTGGCAAGCCCCTGGCCCCATGCTTCAGGAATGAACGCCCAGCCGGCTTCGGGCACACCCTCCAACCCCGCTACCCCGCGTTCAAACCATGAGAGCCCGCCATTGCCGAGAAATTTTCCGCTCGCCCGATCGAGGAATGACCAATAGCCATAGCCCATAAACTGCCACAGCGCGGCGGCGGCCAGGAACTTGCCCCAGCTTTCTGTGCGGGTGCGCGGTTTGCCACCGATAAACTCGGTCATCGCCGGATCGGCCCATGCGGCGGCATAGGCTTCCCAATGGTCGAGGCTTATGGGCGCGAGGATTAAACGGTCGGTGGTGAGGGTAGGCGCTCGCATCGCCCAACCTTATTGCGCGCGTATGAAGGAGGCAATGAAGAAGCCGTCGAGCCCGCCCTTGTCGGCGAGCATGCCGGGCAGCGTGCGGATATAGCCGTCTGTCGGCGTGATGCCTTCGGGTAGAAGGGCGGTGTCGATTTTTGCTTTGGCAAAATGGCTGTGCCGCGCGAGGAAGGCGTCGGCCTGCTGCTCGCCTTCTTCGGGTTCGAGCGAACAGGTCGCATAGACCAATGTGCCGCCGGGTTTGATCATGGCCGCCGCCTTATCAAGCATCGCAGCTTGCAGTTCTACCAGTTCGGCAATCTGCTTCGGACCAATCCGGTGGAGCACATCGGGATGGCGGCGGAAGGTACCTGTCGCGGTGCAGGGCGCGTCGAGCAGCACAGCGTCGAATGGCGCCTCGGGCTCCCAAGTCAGTACATCGCCAATGTTGGATTTCGCCGTCAGCCCGGTGCGCTCCAGATTGGCCGACAGCCGCTCCATCCGCTTCGCCGACTTGTCGAGCGCGGTTACATTCCAACCCTGGCTGGCCAACTGCATCGTCTTGCCACCCGGGGCAGCGCACAGATCAACTATCGTTCGATGGTTGCCTTGCCCCAGCAAACGCGCCGGTAGACTAGACGCCAGATCCTGCACCCACCATGCGCCATCGGCATAGCCGGGCAGCATCTCGATCGCCGAACCACGCGCCAGCCGGATATGGCCCGGTGCGAGGCTGGTACCTTCGAGTTCTTCAGCCCATTTGCCGGTCTGCGACGGATCAGCCAGAACCAGATCCAGCGCAGGCGGCTCGGCCAAGGCAATACGCGCCGCCTCGACCATCTCCGCGCCCCATACCGCTTTCCATCGATCGGCCACCGGATGGGTCAGGCTGGGGGCGTCGGCCAGCTTGGGTTGCAGTCGCCAAAGAGAGCCCAAGACACCATGCACCAACCGTCTTGGTCCTTTGTCGAGCAGCGGCAGGGCGGTCGAGATCGCAGCGTGCGGCGGCGTACCCAGCCGAAGCATCTGCGCTAGCGCCATCCGCAGCACCATCCGCGCCTTGGCATCCTCCGCCAATGGCAGGCGGGTCTGGCTGTCGATCAGCAGATCGAGGTCTGGGAGCCAGCGCAGCACTTCCTGCGCAATCGCAATCGCCAGCGCCCGGTCCGAAGGCTCCAGTCCTTTGGCCATGGCACTCGCTGCCTGATCAAGTGGTTGGCCGGTGCGCAGGCAGGTGTCGAGCATCCGCAACGCAGTGCGGCGCGCTGCAAGGCCGGTGGCGGTGGTTGGGCGGGTGTTCATCGCCGGGCTTTAGGCGCGTGGCGGGGCGACTACAATCCGCTTGTGATCAGCCGCGGCTCAAGGGATCGAGCGCGCTGCGGCGGGGGCCCGAACCCATTTGCTCCGCCAAAGCCTCCAGCTCGGCAATCCGGTTCTCGGTTGCCGGATGGGTCGAGAACATCTCGGATATGTGCGTCGGTACGATGTAAAGCTGCGCTGCCGAAGGGTTGCGCTCGCTCACCGGATTGGGGATCGCCTGTGCCGCACCCGATATTTTGGCAAGGGCGGCAGCAAGCGCAAGCGGCTTACCTGACATCTCGGCGCCTGTGCGGTCAGCACCATATTCGCGCGTGCGGCTGATCGCCAATTGCACGATCATCGCGGCAAAGGGGGCAATCAGCACAGCGAGCAAGGTCGCCAAACCGTTTCGCTCGCTATCACGAAAGAACAGCCCGAAATTGGCAAGCATCGACAGTGCGCCGGCAATCGTCGCTACCATCGTCATGATGAGTGTGTCACGGTTTTTCACATGCGCCAGCTCGTGCGCCATCACGCCTTCCACCTCGTCGCGGCTAAGCATCGACAGCAGGCCAGTGGTTGCAGCCACCGCGGCATTTTCCGGATTGCGCCCGGTTGCAAAGGCATTGGGATTGGGGTTGTCCACAATATAGACGCGCGGCATCGGCATATTGGCGCGGCGTGCGAGATTGGCGACCAGCCCGTAGAAGTTGGGTTCGCTCTGCGCATCAACCTCACGCGCATTGTGCATTTTGAGGACGATCTTGTCGGCATTCCAATAGGTGAACAGGTTCATCCCCGCCGCGACCAGCAGCGAAATAACCGCGCCACCCGAGCCACCCAGCGTATAGCCAAGCGCCATGAACAGCGCCGTCAGCGCCGCGAGCAACATTGTTGTCTTGAGCATATTCATCTTGATATCCTCCGTATGAGGCCCAATGTGGGGGGACGTTGTTCTGCTTTCAAGAATGTCTTCAGGAGCCTCCCCATGGGCAAGCGCCCGCCGCATGTGAAACCACCAGCCTATCTGTCGAAAAGCCCGCCTGTGCCCGAACCCAAAGCGGTGGAGCACAAGCCGCTCCCCGACGAGGATCGCCCTGACCCGGTGCGCTATGGCGATTGGGAGTTGAAAGGCATCGCCGTCGACTTCTGATTAATCACCTGATTAAATCGGGGCTTGCGCTCGGCGCGTTCGCCTTTATGCCCTCCCTTGAGAAGAATGTGAGGAGAGGCATGTATTATTCCGAGCTGCGCCAGGTGCGCGATGAGTTGACGGGCCCCGGTGGCCCGTTTGAAATCGTCGAAGCCGATATTCTAGGCAACCGCATCCGCACTTACAAAAATGCTCCGCCTAGCGTCCGCGAGGTATGGCTGTCGACGGTGGTGTTCGCCGAACGCCCCTACCTCATCTACCAAGATGAGCGGATGACCTATGCCGAGGCGCACGCGCAGGTGAATGCCGTGGCGGCGTGGATGGCCGAACAGGGGGTGCAGCCGGGTGATCGCGTGGCGATCGCGATGCGCAACTATCCCGAATGGATGCTGATTTACTGGGCTTGCGTCGCAAGCGGCGTCACCGCCGTCGGCATGAACGCCTGGTGGACGACCGAGGAAATGGCCTTTGCACTCAAGGATTCAGAACCCAAGATCCTGTTCCTGGATGCCGAACGACTGACGCGCTTTCGCGAAAAGCCGGAACTCGCCGGAAGCGTGAAACTGGTCGGCGTGCGGCTCGATAAGACGGAACCGGATATCACGCCCTGGTCCGAAGTGATCGCACATGGTGGCGAAATGCCCGCAGTCACGGTCGACTCCGAATCGGATGCCTGCATTTTCTATACCTCGGGCACCACCGGTTTTCCGAAAGGCGCACAACTGACGCACCGAGGCTGTGTCGCGAACCTGTTCAACATGCTCTACGCCGCCGCCTCATCCGCGCTCGCGGTTGAACGGGCGACCGGCGTCGCACCTCCGGCAACCCCGCCCGTCCCGGTGACTTTGGTGACGACCCCGCTCTTCCACGTCACGGCAAACAATTGCGCGGCCTATGGTGTCACCGCCGCCGGTGGCGCGATGGTGTTGATGTACCGCTGGGATGCGGGCGACGCGTTGAAGATCATCGAACGCGAACGGGTGACCGGGATGAGCGGCGTACCGATCATGGCGCGCGAGCTGATAACCCATCCCGATTTCCCCAATACCGACACTTCCAGCCTGCTGGCCCTGTCGGGCGGTGGGGCGCAGGTTCCGCCAGACCAGGTATTGAAAATTGACGAAGCAGTCGAAACTGCGCGACCGACCACCGGCTATGGCATGACCGAAACCTGCGGGATCATCACCTCGCTGGGTGGCGATTTCTATGTTGATCGCCCCGACAGCGCGGGTCCTGCGATGCCTGTCTATGAAGCCAAATGCGTCGACGATGACGGCAATGAAGTACCGCTCGGCCAGACGGGCGAATTGTGGGTGCGCGGTGCCGCCGTGATCAAGGGTTATATCAACCGCCCCGATGCGACTGCCGAATCGATCACCGATGGTTGGTTGCACACCGGCGACATCGCGCGGATGGACGAGGACGGCTTCATCTATATTGTCGACCGCAAGAAAGACATGGTGCTGCGCGGCGGCGAGAATGTTTATTGCGTCGAGGTTGAGGCGGCCATCTATCGTCATCCGGCTGTCGCTGAGTGCAGCGTTTTCGGCGTTCCCGATGATCGCATGGGTGAAGAAGTGGCCGCGGCCATATTCCTGAAATCGGGAGAAATGCTTGACGCCGATTCCCTGCGTGAGGAAATGGCCAAACATATAGCCAAGCACAAGCTCCCTCGCTTTGTCTGGTTTGTCGACGAGCCGCTGCCCCGCAATGCGAGCGGGAAGTTTCTGCGTCGCGAATTGCGGGATACATTCGCTGCACAAATGGGCTGAGGGCATGCGCCCTCAGTGAAAATCGCGCGACTTGGGCAATATCCGCACATTACGCGGATGCCCGGCGCTGCGCCCCGGTGCGCGGGGGGATGATGCGCGCGGCGCTTGCGGGCGGGCGACCTCGTCGGCGCGCGCCAATTGCGGATCGGCGCGGTGGCTTTCGGAGAGATGGTCAAGCCGGTCGGTACAGTCGATGATGCGGCCGGCCATCAGGTGGACGACATTTTCCTTGCTACGCTGGATGACGCCTTCGATCCGCATCAGCCGCGATGCCATCACCGCACGCCGCTGTTTCTCCATGTCGCGTGCCCAGAGCAGCGCGTTGACCACGCCGGTCTCGTCCTCGATCGTGATGAAGACGGCATTGCCCTTACCCGGCCGCTGACGGATGAGGATGATGCCTGCGCAGGCCACCTTTCGGCCATCGGGCGCGACATTGGTATCGGCGCAGCTCAGCACGCCTTCGCGCGAGAAGCGATCGCGCAGGAACTGCATCGGATGCGCCTTCAGCGACAGCCGCAGCATCTGGTAATCGGCGACCACCTCCTCCGATAGCGGCATGGCAGGCAGCTGCGCATCAGGCTCCGCACCCAGCTCCGCGGCATCGGCAAAGGCGAAGAGCGGCAGTTGGTCAGTCGGGGTCCGCCGCGCCTCCCACAGCGCATCGCGCCGACCCTTACCCAATGACCCAAAGGCATCGGCATCGGCCAGCTTGCGCAAAGCGGCAGGGGGGAGCGCGGCGCGGCGGGCCAGATCCTCGATCGAAGCAAATGGCCCGGATGTGCGTGCAGCCTCGATCGCCTCTCCCCAAGCCTGACGGAAGCCGTCGATCTGGCGGAAACCGAGGCGCAGGGCCAGCCGTTCCCCTCCTGCCATCTCAACCCCATTATCCCATCCACTCACATTCACATCGACCGGGCGCACCTCGACACCATGTTCCTGCGCATCACGCACCAGTTGCGCCGGGGCGTAAAAGCCCATGGGCTGCGAGTTCAAAAGCGCGCAGGTGAACACCGCAGGGTGGTGGCATTTGAGCCAGCTCGACACATAGGCCAGCCAGCCAAAGGCCTGCGCATGGCTTTCGGGGAAGCCATATTCGCCAAAGCCCTTGATCTGGCCGAAACAGCGCTCGGCAAAGTCGCGGGTGTAGCCGCGCGCGACCATGCCCTCGACCAGCATCTCCTCATAGCGGTGCATCGTGCCGACATTGCGGAAGGTCGCCATTGCGCGCCGCAAACCATCAGCCTGCGCCGGGGTGAAATTGGCGGCGACAATGGCAAGCTTCATCGCCTGCTCCTGAAACAGCGGCACGCCCAATGTCTTTTCAAGCACGTCGCGCAGCTCGTCCGGATCGTGCGGCGGCGCGGGGGAGGGATATTCAACTGCCTCCTCCTTGTTACGGCGGCGCAGATAAGGATGCACCATCCCGCCCTGGATCGGCCCCGGCCGCACAATCGCCACCTGAATGACAAGGTCGTACAGGCATTTGGGCTTCATCCGCGGCAGCATGTTGATCTGCGCGCGGCTTTCGACCTGGAATGTCCCGATGCTGTCGCCCTTTTGCAGCATGGCGTAGACTTCAGGGCATTCGGTAGGGATGGTCGCCAGATTATAATCGCCAAGACTGTTGGCACTCAGCAAATCAAAGCTTTTCCGGATGCAGGTCAGCATCCCCAGCGCCAACACATCGACCTTCATCAGCCCTAGAGCGTCAATATCGTCCTTGTCCCATTCGATGAAGGTGCGATCGGGCATCGCGGCGTTGTGGATCGGCACCAGTTCGTCCAGCCGTCCCTCGGTCAACACGAAACCGCCGACATGCTGTGACAGATGCCGGGGGAATTCGAGCAACTGGTCGACCAGATTTTTGAGGCGTGCGATTTCGGGATTGGTCGGATCGAACCCCGCTTCGGTCACCCGCGCCTCGGGCACATCGCCACCCCAACTGCCCCAGATGGTGCTCGCGAGCCGCGCCGTCACATCCTCGGTCAGCCCCAGCGCCTTACCCACCTCGCGGATAGTGCTACGCGGGCGGTAGTGGATCACCGTTGCGGCAATCCCCGCACGTTCGCGACCATAGCGATTATAGATATATTGCATCACCTCCTCGCGCCGCTCATGTTCGAAATCGACATCGATATCGGGCGGCTCGTTGCGTTCTTCGGAAAGGAAGCGCGTGAAGAGCAGCTTGTTCGCGACCGGATCGACCGGCGTGATGCCGAGCAGGTAGCAGACCACCGAATTGGCCGCGCTCCCCCGCCCCTGACAGAGGATCGGTGGATCAAGGCTGCGCGCATGGCGCACCACATCGTGCACGGTGAGGAAATAATAGGCATAGCCCTTGGCGCGGATCAGGCGGAATTCGTCTTCGATGGTCTTACGCCAGAGGGCGGGCAGGCCTTCGGGGAAACGCTGCTCTGCGGCCTCCATCACCATATGCTCTAGCCAGTCCTGCGGTTCCCATCGGGGCGGGACCGGCTCGTGCGGATATTCATATTTGAGGTCGTCGAGGGTGAAGGTGATGCGCGACAGCAAATCCTGCGTTGCAGCGATGGCCCCCGGATATTTGCGGAACAAGCGCGCCATTTCCTCGGGCGGTTTCAGGTGTCGCTCGGCATTGGCGAGGAGCCGTCTGCCTGCGCTTTGGATGGTTGTGCTCTCACGGATGCAGGTGACGATATCGTGGAGTGCGCGGCTGTCCGGCGTTGCGTAAAGCACGTCGTTGGTGGCGATCAGGGGGATGCCCGTTTCCCTGCCCAAATCTGCCAGCTCGGCCAGCTTGCGTGCATCGGCCCCAGCCCGCGGCATGGTGGCACCAAGCCAGACATGGGGTGCTCTCGTCTTCAACTGCCGCAGGCATTCTTCTTCGCGCCTTTGCGCCTTTGCGTGAGAATTTTTATCGAATTCACGCAAAGGCGCAGAGACACAAAGAGGAAGGGCGATAAATGCAATCTCATCTGCATATTCCAACAGATCTTCAAAATATAAAGTGCAATCCCCCTTCACCGCGCGCCGGTTGCCGAGCGTGAGCAGTCGGGTCAGCCGCCCCCAACCATGACGGGTCATTGGGTAAGCGACGATATCCGGTGTATCATCGGCAAAGACCAGTCGCGCCCCCACCACCAGCCGGAAATCGGGCATCTGTGCGCGCACCTCACGCCAAGCGACATGTGCGCGGACGACGCCGGCAACGCTGTTGCGATCGGCAATGCCGATACCGTTCATCCCCAGCAGCGCCGCGCGCCACACCATGTCCGCCGGATGCGAGGCCCCGCGCAGGAAGCTGTAATTGCTCGCAGCGACCAGTTCGGCGAAATCCACGCTCATGCAAACAGCCCATGCATATACCATTTGGGCTGCGTCTTGTCCTCATACAGGCCGTGGCGGAATAGCCAGTAACGGCGGCCGCGCGCATCCTCGATGCGGTAATAGTCGCGGGTCAGACCACCGTGTCCGGCCTGCTCACCACCCTTCTTCTTCCACCATTCACCAGCGATCCGCTCGGGCCCTTCATAAAGCCGCACCTCGTGCAATTTGCGTTTCCAGCGGAAGCGGTGCGGCGGGCCGTCTGGAACCTCGGCGACCACCTCGACCAACTGCGGCGGATCGAAGAGGAAGAGCGGACGCAGCGGCGGCTCGCCCGCGCGCGGGGTGGGCCAGCGCATGGGCGCGGGGCATTGGATAGCGGGCAGTGCGAGTTGCGCCTGTTCGGGGATATGGCTGTCGTTTGGTATCAGTCGCCGAATAGCCCCCGGGCCAAGTCGCGTGCTCAGCCGGTCGACCAGCTCGGCTAGCCGACCATCTACCTTCTCCGCTCCGTCCAGCGCAGGCTGGGTGGCAGCAAGCGGTTCCGCCAGCGGGATGTGGAGCATCAGCCGGTCATAACCAAAGCCCGGATCGAGCGGGTCGGCCAGCGACGCAATCCGTTCATCAAACAGCCGCAGCACCAACGCGGCATCGCGCGTCGGCGCGCCGGTTTCGATTGTAAGCCGCCGCTTCGCACCGTCGCTGCGATCGAGCGTCAGCCGGAAGCGGCGACCACCCAGCCCGCGCTCCTCCAGCACGCGCGCACCCTCCGCCAGCAAATCACCAAAGGCCGCCACCACTGCCCGTTCATGCGCGACCGGCTCCGCAAAGCGGCGCTCGAACCGCAAGGGGGCCTGATGGCGGAGCGGAGCGCCGGGGCGATGTTCCTCCCCCAACAGCCGTTCGAGCGCACGCACTGCCTCGATCCCGAAACGCGCCGCCAGCGCCGCCCTAGGTCGCGCCGCCACCGCCCCAACGCTTTTCAGCCCCGCGCGCACCAGCCCCAGCGTCGCTTCGTCATCAAGGCCCAGTGCGGCGACCGGCAGCGCACGGATGGCCTTGGTCTCTTCCACCACCGATAGCCGGGCATAACGGGCGAGTGCGAGCGCGGCCTCCGCCGTGGCGGCACAGGCAATGCGCGCCGTCATCCCACGCTGCTCGACATGCTCGGCGACTGCCTCGGCCAGCCCCGCCTCCCCGCCCCACAAATGCTCGCACCCGCTAATGTCGATGGCGATGGCATCAGGCGGGTGCGGCACGACATGCGGCGAGAAACGCGTGCACGAACGCGCGAGAAGATCGAGCCAATGCCGGTCCGCCGCAGCGTCGGTCTCGACCGCGATCAGGCCAGGGACGCGCACCCGCGCATCGGCAAGCGCCATTCCGGGGGCCAGCCCCAATGCTTGCCCAGCCGCATCCACCGCTGCCAGTCGCAGCGCATTTTTCTGTTTGGCGACAAAGACCAGTGCCGCGTCAGGCGGCGCGCTGGCCGAAACGCACCGGTCCGGCTCCTGCTGCCGCAGGCGATCCGCGGCGAGGTACGGAAACCAGATCGCCAGATGCCGCTTCGGTGAAGATGCGTCGGTCACGGTTCCACTCCAACTGCCAGCTGAGGCCCGATGGCCCCGAACGCTGGCGCAACAATTCGATAACGAAAACAGGCGCGCCGGGAGCGTTGGCGGGAAGCGCGCGTGAGGGCGCCGCTGCCACCTGCCAGCGCGTCTCAGCCGCACTCGGCACCGGCTCCGCCCCGCTACGCAGCAGGAAAAGCGTCGTCCCCGATTTCTCAGCGGCAAGCGCAAGGCGGCGGCTCGCGGTCAGGTCCAGCTCGGACAGGTTCCCATGCATTTCAACAACGACCGCGCCCAGTGCCCCGCTGCGCAAAGCATCGACCGCTGCCTTGAGCAGCTCTTTCGCATCAGCAATCATCGCAAACAGGCAGTCCTCGGGCCGTCCGCCAAGGTCCATCCAGCCATTGGCCTGCACCACGCCCGCCTGTCGCACCGCACGGCGCGAGCGCAGCCAGAGCGCGGTGCGACCCTCACCGTCAGCCATTGCCACCAACAGCGCGAGGGCAAAACCTGCCACCGCCGCTGCATCCTCGTCTTGCGCGGCATAAAGCTCATGCACCCGCCCATAAACCACACCCCCCGCCAGTGCGGTATCGAGCGATGCCACCCCGCAGGCCCAGCGGCGTGAACCCCGCTGCGGGCTATGAAGTGCCTGCCGCACCTCTACTCGGAACAAGCCATTGCTGCCCTTGGGGGCGCAAAGAGGAGAATCGCCGACTCGCATTTGTTCATATTATGTTCTTTGCTGCGCAGGGGTCAAGCAGAGGGCGTAAAAAACCTTGATGATATTGGCAGAGAGGCTGGATAAAGCCAGCGATCGGGCTTCAGCGATAAGCTGCCACAGTTTCGGCGGCTACGCGGTCCCAATCATATTTCCGTTGGGCAAACGCCATTGCGGCTGACGTGAAACGGGTTCGCTCATCCGCTTTCCACCCTGCAATTAATTGAATCCGCTTCGCCCAAGCTGCCGCGTCATACGCATCGGCCACAAAACCCAATTCAGGCGCAACTACTTCGGCAAGCCCGCTATGCGCGGACGCTATAACTACCCCGCCACAAGCGGCTGCTTCTGCTGCAACCAGACCAAAACCTTCGGATGTCTGGCTGGGCACCAAAACGCACATAGCTTGCGCATACTCGGCTGCCAGTTGGTCGGAACCAAGAACGCCCAGATATTCGACTTGCGGATGCTTGAGCAATTCGGCTTCTCGCTGATCCCAGATCGAGCCAGCAACGCGAATGCGCACCGAACCATCGAGTAACGGAAGGACTTGACGGACGATAAAGCCCAGCCCTTTGCTAGGGGTAATCCGCCCGGCGAACAACAACGCGCCATTGTGATCGACCGGTGCTTTGTCTGCTTTCAACGTGGTCGCCAGCGGCACTATTATTATGTCTGAATATCCGTGAGCACGCGCGAGTGAGGCGATCCATTCCGAATTCGCGACCAGCCTCGTTCGTTTCAGCAGACGTGCCCCCAGTCGGATATAGGCCTTGTACATCCGAGAAGCGATGCCTTGGCCATTGGCGAAGTTCACATCGGATCCGTGTAGCGAAATCACAATTTTGGTTTTAGGCCCCCGCAGCTTAGCAATCCAAGCCAGCGGCCAGATCGCCAGATCGCCTATGTGCGCAACTGATGCAGGTTTACGAGTAAGCAACCGGAAAGATGTGGACAACCCGAACCAAAGCATCGCTGGCATCGTCGGGACCGAACCTCCCTTACGCCCCGGCAATGCAATAACGGTCAACAAGCCCAACCGGCCAAGACGCTGTGCAAGCTCCCAACAATAAGTCTCCATTCCCCCCATGGCAGGCGGCCACTTCCGGGTGATGAACAATATTGTCCTATCGGCATACTCTTGCATCTGCATGGCGCACACCGTAACGACAGATAATGTTGAAGCAACTGGTCAAAAAAACTCCAGTCGTCCGAACGATAGCCAGGGCGATTTTGAAAATGGTAGCCGCGCGAAATCAGGATAGTTTCGTTTCGGGTGACTATTGGGAAGAACGCTACAAAGCTCAGGGGAATTCCGGTGCCGGTTCCTATAATCGACTGGCATATTACAAAGCGGAAAGACTGAACGCATTTGTCACCGAAAATGCTATACAGTCAGTCATTGAGTTCGGATCCGGTGATGGTGCACAACTGCGTTTGGCCGAATATCCGAGTTATATCGGTGTAGATGTTTCAACCACCGCGATCGAACTTACAAAAAAATCCTTTGCGTCCGATCCGACAAAAACCTTCCTGCATTCGTCGCAAATGAACTCTGGGGTAACAGCAGAACTGGCCCTATCGCTGGACGTCGTTTATCATCTGATCGAAGATTCCGTATTTGATTCATATTTGAATCAGATGTTCGACGCGGCGACGCGTTTTGCAATCATATATTCGAGCGATACGAATGAACAATCAGATGCAGTGCATGTGAAGCACCGCAAGTTTACTGACTGGGTTGCGGAAAACCGGACAGACTTCAAACTGATAAATGTCGAGAAGAACCGCTATCCTTGGGACGTGGGCGATCCCGACAATACGTCTTTTGCCGATTTCTTCTTCTTCGAAAGATGCAACCAAGTATAGCCGAATATCGCAACAGCAGCATCAACACCTGCTGTCAGAACGCGATGCAATAATGAACATGCCAAAGCTGGGCCGCCCCCGATTTGTGGGGCGAGGAAACCAATCAGAATTGCCTCGCGTATGCCGATCCCGGCAGGCGCGCCAGGCACTATGAATCCGATTACCCACGCGACAACAAACAGCGCGATGATCGTTGCGGTTGGCGACGTGGCATCTATTGATGCCAAAAGTGCAGCAAAGGAAAGCCCCGATAGCGTGAAGCTGACCGCTAGGAACAGGGTGGGTGCCAGCACAACGACGATGCTGTAGCGCTTCCAGTATAAATAGGTGCCAAGCGCGAGCACGCCTGCTGCCAGCGCAGCCAGGATAGTCGTTGTGGCTTGAAATGCGTTCATTAGTCGCAGCGCTAAAAATTGCGCTGCTTCCGGATCGATCACCAACGCCGTTGCGCCCACAATGGCAGCGGCAAATAGTGCAGCTATAATCTCGACGGCGGTGGACGTCCCGGAACTTAATAGAGGCACGCCTGAATTGGCTGCAAGGGTTGCTCGTCCGAAATAGTGCGCTACGTTACCGGGAAGATATTTTCCAATCTGCGATACGAAACCGATCTGAACGCCAGTCCGTAACGATACGGGTATCGACATGCCACGAAGCACGAACGGCCATGACAATGCCGTGCTGAAATGACTCACGGCATACAGCAATATAGCTAGTACAAGCATTTTAGAGTTCGAAATGCTGACCTGAGCCAGCATGGCCCAGTTCCGGTGCGCGTAGGCGGCAACAAAGATCAGGCTCGCGGCCAGTAGCAGCGCGCCCAGCCAGTATAATGCCCGCACACCTCTTCGCGCCGGACTAGGGGTCAGGCTGTCAGGCCTTTGCAATGAAACATGATACATCGCTGGGGATTTGGTCATTGTCGAATGTTGCGGGGCCGGCATCGATCAGAAGTCCGAAAAGACACCAAAACGGCCGAGTTTTGGCTCGACAGCCGAAGGTTTGATTGCTCCACGACCAAAACGCAGCACTACATTCTTTTCTGTACGGCGTTCGACAACTTGCGGTCCCCGACCGAGCACGACTTTATCCCCCGGTTCATATTCGATGCCAGCAATGGTGATTGCACTGCCTTCGACTGTATAGATGCCGGGGATTGCGATGTTAATTGTTCGCTGACCCGCAGGCCCATCGATCTCCCGTCCGGCAAGCCAGATTGGTCCCCAATGGTGCACGTAATTATCCAGCAATATCTGTGCGTCCGCATCAAGCAGCGGCTTTTGAGCCTCAGACCCCCTAAGTGCCGCATCCAAACTATCATGGTTGGCGATGACCAGGGGAACGGTCTGCGACTGCAGAATTTCCGCAAACACCGGCTGCCCTGCATCGCGATAATTGTCCATTCCCCATCCGCTCATGAAAAAGCCCTGCTTGGGAAATGAGGATATCATCGAGCTGAAATCGATATAGGCCACCGGCTTGGGAAAAATGGCGTGCACACTATGAAGCACCCGCGCCTGCACGACCTGCATGTCTTTGGGCGTGTTCCAATATAACCATGCCCCATTACCCAAAAGCAGCAATGCCAGCGGCAAGGCGCCATAGCGACGGACAACAGGCATCAACGCTGCCGCTGCCGCTACAGTCGCCGGTGCCATGATAAAGGCATAAAAATAGGGAAAGCTGTTGCGGTAAATCGCGAGTGACAAAAGCGGCAGCCAAAAGGCAATTAGTACAACCTCCTCGATCCGGGTACGCTTTTGCAACCCGATGGCGACTGGCGCAGCCAGCAGGGTAGCAGAAAATATCAAGGCAATGAAGCCCTGCTTGATCAGAAATTGACCACGGGGAAAGAGGCCCATGGAGAACATTTTCTCGCCCGCGTTACTGACCATTTTACGGGATGCTTCAGCGTCAGCAATCGCGAGGTTGTGCGAATGCAGGCCGTAAATCACCCCGAAAAACAGCACCGCACAAACAGTTGTCGAGGCCATCCAGATCGCCGTTCGTTGCCGATCCGTACTTTCGCTCCAACGCATCAACCAGATACCTGCAAATGCAGGAGCGAAGAAAACTGCTTTGATCGTTGTGGCCCCCGCCACGGCGATCAACAAGGCGATAGCAAGACCCGAGCGCCAGCTTTGCCGAACAGTTGCAGAGCCAAGCAAGGCCGCCATGAGCAATGCAGTTACGATGGGGTCGACACGAAAACTGGCACCGTGAAGGAAAACATAACCTGCAGAGATATAAGCCAGCCCAGCAAGCATGGCTGTTTGCATGTCGGTGAAACGCCTCGCCAGACCGATTATGCACGCTCCAGTCGACAGCTCTGCTGCAAGCATGAAAACGCGCGCGGTCCGCAACTGTACAATTTCGTCCGGCAACAGCGGCAACCAAAAAAACAGCCGGGTGTGAATCGTATTAAGCGCAATTTGCAGGGTTCCATTTTCCGCAGCATGCACCTGTGAAAGGAAATAGAATTCGTCCCAATTGAATCCCTGGACGAAAATGAGGTGGAACTGCAAGGTTGCGACAAGCACTATCGCACCCGCGATCCAATGGTGGGCATCCCAACTATGCTTGGATGTCTTGGTAATGGTGGTCTCAGCCATTCGAAATCTTGCGGGCCGAAGCGTTGCGATCACTCTTTCTTGCGGCATCGCCTTCAAGAACACGGCGAACTTCGGAAAGTTCGTCTTCCAAATTCCTCATACGCTTAAGCGAAGTTTCCAGCAACTTGCGATTAGCGCCGATCAAGTCGGCGAGTACACCTAACAAGCTGGTGATTATGCCTAGAGTAACCAGCGAGCCGCCCAAAACCAGAGACTGCAAATGCCCGTTGCCGTCTCCATTAGCCCAGAACCAGAGGAAGCGCATAATTGGTAGAGCCCCGATAACGGCCATTGTCAGGCCAACACTGGCGAAGGCTCGAAGTGGATTATAGGTGGTATACGCGCGGGCAATTGTTACCAGCTGGCGCGAAATGAATTGCGGTATCGATTTGAACAGACGCGACGGGCGTTCGGTGCGGTTGGTTCCGACCGGAACGCTGACCACCTTCATCCGCTTTCGACCAGCCTGGATAAGCATGTCTGTCGTATAGCTGAATTCGGTAGTGATATTGATGCGCTGCGCTGCTTCGCGGCTGATTGCGCGAAAGCCGCTGACCGCGTCGTTAATGTCGGTTCGTGACAGAAACCGCACAACGGCCGTTCCGAGCCGTTGCAGTCGCCGCTTTATCGGGCCGAAATGCTCGTTACTGGCGACACCGCGATCACCAATCACAATGTCTGCCTTGCCGTCCAGCACAGGTTGGACCAGTGCCGGAATCGCTCCGCCATCATATTGGCCATCCGCATCAGTGTTGACGATTATATCAGCGCCTGCCGCGAGGCAGGCGTCCAAACCAGTCGTAAAAGCAGCTGCTAGTCCGCGGTTGGTTGCATGGCGAACAACGTGGTGCACACCCCAGCGGCGAGCGACTTCGGACGTACCGTCATTGCTGCCGTCATCTATAACCAGCAGTTCGACGGTATCGATGCCGGGGATCCGGCGCGGAATTGCAAGCAGGGTATTTGGCAGGCTCTCTGCTTCGTTGAAACAGGGTATCTGGATTATCAGCTTCATCAAACTTCGCCTCGCCCCCTGTTTACCGACATTATTGCGGCACCATCAATGGTTGGCATACCGCCATTGGCGATTTGCTCCTGTCAGGAACCTAAGTAGATTGTGGTTAATTTAGCGTTACTTCAGCCATGCCGTTCAGCCCGTTGGGACAAATTCGAACGGCGTGAAAGGTTAAGTTACGGACTTTGACTGCGTCGTTTTAGGCAGTCCGCCTATGGATTAGGCGGAAGGAAGAAGACTGGATATCATATTATTTCTGCATCGTGCGCATAAGCATCCAACGATGACGACGTGCAGTTATATAATTAGCCTCGGGTAGTTATCGGGAATTTGCATCCGACAGCGAGCGCGCCAGCAGAAACCTGTCGCCTTCGCCGAAGCGGATTTCCTCGCCGTCAACGAGAGCGCACTGGCCGGGTATTACGCCCTCCCCGCCCACTGAAACACTCCCCTCGAGGGGCAGAATGAGAGCGGGCTGGCCGGCGGCTGAGAAGACATCGTTTCCCGCCGAACCATCTACATAGTGAAGCTCAAAATGCGGCCCATCGACTAGCAGTTGAGAGCCCGTGGGTGCGAGCCGCTTGCGGAATTTAGCATCGTAAGGCGCTAACCTCGCGACTGCAAGAGCCTCGTCTAGGTGCAATTCACGGGGGCGGCCATAATCGTACAGGCGATACGTAATGTCGCTCGTCTGCTGGACTTCAATAAGGCTGACGTCGGCACCAATGGCGTGAACTGTACCCGCCGGAATGTAGAAGAAGTCACCATCAGAGACGGGATGCCAGACGAGAAGGTCCTCAATCGACCCATTCAAGGCGGCTGCGCGGACGTCTGCTGCGCCAAACTTTTCCTTGAAGCCGATGGCCAGCGATGCACCAGGCTCTGCGGACGTTATGAGCCAGCACTCCTCCTTGCCCTGATGCCCAAGACCCACCTTATCAGTGTCGGCATCCGAGGGGTGAACCTGAACGGAGAGCTTATCCGAGGTGAAGATGTATTTGATGAGGATATCGGGAAGCGCCGGCGGCGGATCAAACCATATCTCGCCTATCGGATTTGTATGAGCGGATTGGAATGGCGACGGCAAATCCAAGACGCCCCAAGGTTTTTCAACACTTTGAATGGAAAGGAGCATATGCCAATTTATCCGATATTAGGGCGAAATCAGTAATATTTAAAGTCCATAATAGTTGCGGTACCAACGCACGAAATGTGCCACACCCTCGCGGAAGGGTGTCTGCGGAAGGTAGCCAGTGAGAGACTGCAAGAGCGATGCGTCTGCCCAGGTTGCAGGAACGTCGCCCTGTTGCATGGGCATATAATTGCGGATGGCCTTCTTGCCGATCTCAGCCTCAATGGCGTCGATGAATTCCATGAGGCGGACCTTCTCCGAATTGCCGATATTGACGACGCGAAAAGGTGCGGCGGGACTAAGGCTATCGCCGGGCGCAATATCCTCTGGCTTTTCGGTTCGCTGCGGAACTGCGTCGATAAGACCTGCAATGCCACGGACGAGATCCTCGACATAGGTAAAATCGCGCCACATGTCACCATTGTTGTAAATGTCTATCGGCTTCCCCTCGATGATGTTCCGTGCGAATTTGAAATAGGCCATGTCTGGGCGGCCCCAGGGACCATAGACAGTAAAAAAGCGGAACATGGTGATCGGCATATTGTAGATATGGGCGTAGCTGTGGCCCATTGCCTCATTCGCCAATTTTGAGGCGGCATAGAAGGTTAGCGGCGTCGCGACGCGCTCGGTCTCGGTAAAGGGCATTTCCGTATTTGCGCCATAGACGCTTGAGGTCGATGCCATGAGAAGATGCTGGACACCTGCCGTGCGTGCGGCCTCCATGACATTGAAAGTACCAACGATATTGGCATTCAGATAGGTGCGCGGATTTTCGATGCTGTAGCGGACCCCGGCCTGCGCTGCCAGATGGACGATCACATCGGGCTGGAAGGATGAGACGGCATTCTGAAGTTGATCCTGATCCTCGAGCATCGCCTCAGTCACCGAAAAACCTTCGTGCTGGTTGAGCATCGCATGGCGGCGCTCTTTCAGGCGGACGTCATAATAGTCGGTCAGGCCATCATAGCCGCCAACGATATGCCCCTGCGCCAGCAGGAGCTCTGCGAGATGGTAGCCAATAAAGCCCGCCGTGCCGGTGATGAATATGCGCTTGCGGTCCATAAGGCTCACCCGTTAGTTCGCAGGAGCCACGGCAACCGAGGCAATAGTCGCCTCCAGTCCCGTCTGCCCCTTGCCGCCCGACGCTATGAGATCGAGAAACTGTACCGGGCAATTGGCGGGAACAAGAAGCTCTGCCCGAAGCGAGGCGTTGATACTGTCGATGGTCCAAGCTGGAGCCCCGCCAATGCCAGGGCATCGCAGTTGCCAACGCAGGAAGCCGCCATCGCCGCGATCCAGATTGGCAAGGCGTGTTGAGAACAGATAGTTGCCCGGCTTCAAGTAGAGCAACTTTGTCGCCACTGGCCGAGTCGTAGCCGAATTGGCAAAGAGCGAGAGCATTGTCTGTATGTCGCCGACATTGCCAGTAAAATTACCGCCTGCATCAGGATCTTCAAGCAATTGCCATCCCATGGGACCAAAACGAGCATCGCGGTCGCTGACGTCGAATGCTGCGCTGGCGAGCCGCGCCTGTTTTGCACCCGGCATTTGCAGATAAAGCCGGCGCGCATCGGCGAAGAAACTCTCAGCGACAAGCCTGCTCAGCAGACCCAGTTCCTGGCTTTTGGCGTTCTCTGCATCAACCAGACCGCCCGTCTCGACAATGAGGTCGACAAGCGCCGGCAAATTCTTGCTGTTCACGTTGGCGAAGTACAGGAAACCTGAAGCCCAGCCATTCTCGGCGCGGATATAAGGTTTGAGCGCGGTGCGGATTTCGCGGTCTTCTATGGCATTCACCAGTCTGGGAAAGAGGATTGTTTGCGTATCGGGCTTGGTGCGCAAGGCAATGTCATAATGGATGAGCGTTAGGGCGACGTCGCCCTTACGCGCTGATGCCTCAATCAGCCAGAGTTGGGCACCCGGCTCACGCCGCGACAATTTGGCGGCCATGCGAACATATTTTTCAGCCGTCTCGGTGTCGCCCTTGGCATCGGCAACATAGCCAAGGACGCGCAGCGCCTTGGCGTTTATAGCCTGGTTTTCCAGCGCACGACGCGCAAGCAACTCTACTTCACGCGGCGGGTTTTTGGGATTGGCGAAGAATATCTGGTCGGCGCGCGATGCGAGAGCGGTGCTTTCAGTAGGCATGGCAATGAGCGCAGTTTGCGGCGCCTTGATCCGTGTGACGCCGGATATGGCAATTGCCGCCGCGAACCAGGCGCCAACCAGCCCAAGCGCAGTCACGATGATCATGCGCCCGATGCCGATTGAACGGATACTGGATAAAAAGGCACTGGATTTTTTGGAGCGGGCCATGTTTCAGTTCCCTCCCCGACCAGTGGAAACAGAATCTGCACGCTCTCTTCCGCTTTCGGTGAACCACAATGTGAGAATGGCAAAAACGCCCATCATCGTTGGAGTTCGCAAGGGGTAATCAGAAACGCTGGCGATGGCGATGATGGCGATGCAAACGGAAGCCAGTCGCCCAAACGCGACATATCGACGCCCGGTTTCGGCCTTGCGCCAGAGATTAAAGCTACGCCAGAAAAATGCAGCACAAGCCAAAACCAGCAAGATTAGGCCCGCCAAACCGAATGCGACCGCTATCTCCACCCAATCATTATGGGCGCGATTGAGATAGGTCGCGTCGAGCAAATAGGCCGGTTCGACGATCTGAAATGCCTCAACGAAGGAGCCGGAGCCTGAGCCCCAGGGGAAGTATTTCCAGAACAGCTCAAGCGAGACGGCCCAAAAATCTGTGCGACTGTCTTCCCCCGAAGCTTCTGCAAACAGCCGTTGTATTGCCTCGGCACGCGAGAAGAAAAAGGTAAGGAAGCCGAGGCTGACGACCGCAAGGCCGCCCAGGATTGGTAACGCCTTTATCCGATCGGGCGATCCTTTGCGCACGGTGCGAACATCGGTTGGGCGATGGTAAAGGAGACCAGCACCAAGCATGCCGATGACGGCGCTCACCAGTCCCGAGCGCGACCCGGTTACAAGGATCAGGGGCACGAGAACGATCGCGATTGCTGCTGCGACCAATTGGCGCAGGCGCACTTCGTCGGTTGTTCCCTTCGCCGTCGAAGCAAAGACAGCGAGCATCGGGAACAGGCAAGCTAAAAGAGTGGCGGAGTGATTGCGGTTGGCAAACAGGCCGACCGCAGAGCCATTATTCGTTATTCGATATAAATATAGCGCGCTCTGTGGGTTGCCGATTGCCTGCAACAAGCCCAAAAGCCCCGATAGACCAGCAAATGCTATTAGAAGCGGCAGAATACGGAACAGGTCGTCACGATTGAGCTGAATACCTAGGAGAAGCACGGCTAAGGGTGCAAAAAGGGACAGCAAGGCATGCCAGCCGTTCATTGGCGCCAGTGTAAGTGGTCGCCAGAGGTCGGTGACACCGGCCAGTTTCTCAACGTCAACCAGATCCTGCCTTCCCGCAAGCGACTGCCATACAACAGGAGGGAGCGGTATTACATGCAGTAGTGCCACACCAAAAACCGCGGCAAATGAACCGATCAGCCACTTACGTCCTGCCAGGTGCTCCTTTCGCAGCGTCATAAGGGCGAGGGCGCAGACTATGATTGAAGCGGGGCGCAGGATTACAAGCGACTGAACATCCGTCCGTGACGCTCCCCCTGTTGCGAAGAGCAATGCAAGAAATGCAACCAGAACCCAGAAGAGTAGCGACGGCTTGCCGTCTGATGAACGGATTTTGGACAAAACGCACCTTGTCTGAGTTGCACGAAAAACGGATCTAAGAGACGCAACTAAGTTGTGCGGTGAATTTTGGCAAGGGAAGCGAAGTTCGCCTGTCGGTTGGCCCCGGTTCATCAGAAGGCGATAAAAGGGGTGGAACTTCGCTATTCTTTAAGCTAGCTCGCTCGGCTAGTGCACTCCGGCCCAATGCGACCAAATATTGGGTTGTAAAAACATAATATATCTTTGGAACAAGGGCAGAAATGTTGCAACCCACACCCCCAGCCTTAGCAACTGGTCAAGCGGCAGGCGCGTTCGGAAATGCGAATGGCGATGAGGCGACAAGCCTCGCTCCGCCGATCCTGCTCCAATATTGGCAGGTTGTCCTGCGCTGGAAATGGGTGATTGCTGGGATTGTAGCTGCAGCGGTCGCCATCGGCCTGGTCCTGACCTTGCTGGCGACGCCGCAATACACTGCAACGTCACGTGTCGAAATCAGTCGTGACCAGAAGAAAGTCACTTCGATTGAGGGGCTGGAATCGCAGGATGCCGGGCGCGACCTAGAATTCTATCAAACACAATATTCGCTCCTCCAGGCGCGCTCGCTTGCAGAGCGCGTCTCGCGCCAGTTGCGCCTTGCTACGAGAGACGACTTCTTTGAAGCGCATGGGGTTAGTCCGGACGACAGCACTTTATTCGCGAGCAAGTCGGGGCAGCCGCTAAGCAATGCAGAGCGCCAGAAGCGAGAGAAGCTCGCTGTCGATGTTCTCATGAAAAATGTTTCGATTTCCCCAATCCGTGGCTCTGCACTTGTCGACATTAGCTATACCAGTGCATCGCCAACCCTTTCGGCACAAATATCCAATACCTGGACAGAACAGTTCATTGTCCAAAGTATGGACCGTCGCTTTGCTTCGACCGCCGACGCTCGTAAATTTCTTGAGGGTCGGCTTGCAGACCTTCGTGCCCGCCTCGAGACGTCTGAACGAGATCTCGTCAATTACGCCGAGGCCAAGGGCATTGTGGCTCTTGGCAAAAGTAAGAGTATCGACGGTCGCACCGAGGTTGAGAGGACATTGGTGTCGAGCGATTTGGAGGCGCTGAATAGCGCCCTTGCAGCTGCAACCGCCGATCGCATTGCCGCCGAAAGCAAGGCCCGCCAGCGTAACGGCGGCGCCAATGCAGAAGCACTGAATAATGTCGCTATCGGCCAGTTACGGCAGAAGCGCGCAGAAGTTGCCGCGGAATATGCAAAAATGATGGCGCAATTCGAACCTGGTTATCCGGCTGCGGTTGCTTTGTCCGAACAGCTCAAGGCACTTGATATCAGCATTGCCCGTGAAGAAGGTCGTGTCCTCAACAGTCGCTCCTCCGAATATCGCGAGGCAGTTCAGCGCGAAGTCGAACTCAAAAGTGCGGTTGACGAGTTAAAGGCTCGCATGAACCGGCAGCAAAAGGATAGCATCCAATACAACATCTATCAACGCGAGGCAGACACTAACCGCGAACTCTATGATGGCCTGCTCCAGCGCTATAAAGAGATCGGCGTTGCTGGTGTTGGCGCCAATAACATCGCAATCGTTGATACAGCAAAGGTGCCAGAAAAGCCGTCATCACCCAATTTACTGCTGAACCTCGCCCTTGCACTCCTGACTGGTGTCGGCTTGGCTGCTGTGGCGACATTTGCGCTTGATCAGGTTGACGAAGGCTTGCGCGATCCGACCCAAGTAAATCGACTGCTACAAGTGCCATTGCTCGGCAGTGTTCCCAATGCCGAAGAAGAAGATGCACTGCAATTGCTCCGAGATCCGAAGTCGGCTTTGTCTGAAGCCTATCTCAGTATCCGCTCGAACCTTGCCTTCTCTACTGATCATGGCGTTCCCCGGTCGCTAATGGTCACCAGCACAAGGCCGGCGGAGGGCAAGAGTACCTCCAGCCTTGCAATAGCAACCGTGCTAGGACGAACAGGCAAGAAAGTGCTGCTGCTCGACGCAGACATGCGCTCGCCTTCAATGCACCAGTTCATTGGGCAGCCGAACAGGATGGGTCTAAGCAATTTCTTAGCTGGTGAAAATGACTGGCGACAATTCGTCATTGATACTGATGTGAAGGGCCTGTTTCTAATGCCGGCCGGCCCCACCCCGCCTAGCGCAGCGGAGCTTTTGAGTAGTGATCGCATGCTGATGCTCGTCCGCCAACTGGTCGAGCATTTTGATCATGTGGTGATCGACTCCCCGCCAATCTTGGGTCTTGCCGATGCACCGTTGCTTGCACGTGCTGTTGAGGGCTGTGTGTTTGTAGCTGAAGCAGAGGGTGTCGCCGTTCGAGGTATTAAGGCTTCGCTGGGACGCCTCCAATCTGTTCACGCACATGTGCTTGGCGTCGTGCTGACCAAGTTGCGTCACAAGCAGGCAGGCTATGGCTATGGCTATGGCTATGGCTATGGCTATGGATCCACCGAAAGCTAATAGCACTCTTCCGCATAATGTCTTGCAGGTTGCCGCATCATGACATTGATTGTTATTCATCCAAAGCGCTTCATTGATCGGCGCGGGTGGTTTGTTGAGTCTTGGAACAAGCTACGCTTTGAAGAACAAGGCGTGACGACAGAGTTTGTTCAAGACAATCATTCTTACTCAACAAACGCAGGAACGATTAGGGGCTTGCATTTCCAGAGACCACCTCATGCGCAAGCCAAGCTGGTGCGATGTCTAAAGGGTAGGATTTTTGACGTTGCGGTCGATCTGCGACCCGGATCGCCGACCTTTGGTGAATGGGCAGGTATCGAACTATCGGCTGATTTGGGAAATCAGTTATTTATACCCCCGGGCTATGCGCATGGTTTTCTAACTCTCGAAGCCGAATGTGAAATAGCTTATAAAGTCGATGCTTATTACTCGCCAGAAGCAGATGCCGGCATTGCTTGGGACGATCCGGTTCTCGCCATCAACTGGCCTTTGAACGGTTTAGTACCGGTGTTATCGGACAAAGACGCCACTCTTCCCAACTTCAGCGAAGTTGAGACGAATTTCGAGTATAATGGGTGCCCGCTGCTACCCCTGAAAGGATTGTAAATGGAAGACACTTCTTTGAAGGTATTAGTAACAGGTGGGGCTGGGTTTATCGGTTCTGCGTTGGTACGGCATTTGATAGCAAACACAGGGCACCAAGTACTAAATGTCGACGCCTTAACTTATGCGGGCAATCTTTCATCGCTCGAGCCAGTTAAAGGAAACGAGCGTTATCGATTTGAAAAAGCTGACATATGCGACACCGAAAAAATGTTGGCTCTCATTACTGATTTTAAGCCTGACATTGTAACGCACTTGGCAGCTGAATCACATGTCGATCGCTCAATCGATGGCCCAGCGACGTTTATCCAAACAAATGTTGTAGGGACTTTTTCAATGCTCTCTGCCGCTCTTCAATACTGGCGGGGTTTATCTACCACGCAACAAGCCAAATTCAGGTTCCACCATATATCTACAGACGAAGTTTTTGGCACTCTTGGTCCCGACGGTTTCTTTACCGAAAAGACTGCTTATGATCCACGCTCTCCTTATTCTGCATCAAAAGCAGGGGCGGATCATTTGGTGAGTGCGTGGGGCCACACTTACGGGCTCCCCGTGCTGGTGACAAACTGTTCTAACAACTACGGACCTTATCATTTCCCTGAAAAGCTTATACCCCTTATGATTATTAAATGTCAGTCGGGTGAGCCTTTGCCTGTCTACGGGACAGGCGACAATGTTCGTGACTGGCTCTTTGTCGACGATCATGTGCGGGCATTGCAGTTGGTTTTTGAGCGCGGCCGAGTGGGAGAAAGCTACATGATTGGAGGAAAGTCAGAGCGCACCAATCTGCAAGTGGTCCATGCAATCTGCGACACACTTGATGAAATTCACCCCCGCACCGATGGCATTTCTTACCGCGCCCAGATAGAATTTGTCGCGGACAGGCCAGGCCATGATTTTCGTTACGCGATCGACGCGTCCAAATTGGAAAATGAATTGGGATGGAGGCCGAAGGAGAATTTTGAGAGCGGCATCGCCAAAACCATTCGCTGGTATTTGGACAACCGTGATTGGTGGGAGGCGATTTTATCGGGAGCTTATCGGGGTGACCGATTGGGCCTGAAGGCAGTCTAATCATGCCCTGTGCGCCCATTTTAGTTACCGGTGTGACTGGTCAAGTCGGCGGTGCCGTCTTTCGCCAAGCTCAACAACGCGGCCTCAACATATGGGCCCCAACCCGAGCGGATCTTGATTTGACATCGGCATCATCCATCAAAAGAGCAATGTCAGAAAATGCATTGTCTGCCGTCATCAACTGCGCTGCTTATACAGCCGTAGACAAGGCCGAGAGTGAACCGGAACTTGCGGCCCAAATTAACGCAGAAGCTCCCGCAATTTTGGCCGCGGAAACAAGGCGCCGAGGCATACCGCTTATCCACGTTTCAACAGACTATGTATTTGATGGAGAGAAATCGGATCCATATATTGAAAGCGACTTTGTAAATCCGATCAATGTTTACGGCAAAACCAAGCAGGCCGGCGAAGCAGCGATACAAGCTACCCAACCCAATCATGCCATAATTCGTACTGCATGGGTTTTGAGTGCAAGTGGAGCCAACTTTCTCAATACGATGTTGAGACTCGGCGCCGAACGGGCCGAAGTATCAGTAGTCGCCGATCAATTTGGATGCCCGACCGCCGCTGACGATATTGCGCATGCGCTGCTAACAGTGACCCAAAATTTACGCGACCGCGCTGGAACTTGGCACTTCGTGAACCAGGGCTCCGCTAGTTGGTATGAACTGGCAGCATTCATCTTTGCTGAAGCAAGTCGAAGACATTTGGCCACACCGCAGTTAAGAGCTATTACGCATCAGGAGTACCCAACGCCCGCCCGGCGTCCCGCGAATTCACAACTGTCGACGGCAAAATTTGAAAAAGATTTCTCTTCGGCGCCGAGAACTTGGCAGGAAGCTGTTAGCGATGTCTTGCAACAACGCTTTTCTTAAACAAGGATACTGTAGCACATGCGCGGCATAATTTTGGCAGGGGGGAGTGGAACGCGATTGCATCCTGCTACACTGGCCATAAACAAGCAGTTGCTGCCTGTTTATGATAAGCCAATGATATATTACCCCTTATCGACGCTTATGTTGGCGGGGATAAGAGAGATTTTGATTATCTCGTCACCTGAATTTCTCGATAATTATCGCTGCCTCTTCGGAGATGGCAGCGACCTTGGTATCAAATTGGATTACGCCATACAGCCAAAACCGGAGGGTTTGGCGCAAGCATTTCATATAGGCTCCGATTTCATCGGTGATCAGTCAGCCGCCTTAGTTTTGGGCGACAATATTTTTTATGGCTCGGGTTTCCAGACACTCTTATCGGCCGCGAGCCAACGTCCCGCCGGCGCCACAGTATTCGCATATGAGGTATCTGATGCGCGCTCGTATGGGGTGATTGAGTTAGACAATGATGGTCGAGCGCTAAGCATCGAAGAAAAGCCTTCTGAACCCAAATCCAACTTTGCCGTTACAGGACTGTATTTTTATGACAATCGGGTCATAGATTTGGCAAAAGAGATTAAGCCATCGGCACGTGGAGAGCTGGAAATAACCGACCTCAATCGATTATATATGGAAATGGGCGAGCTTTACGTTGAGCGTATGGGACGTGGATATGCATGGCTTGATACGGGCACGCACGACAGTTTGGTTGAGGCTTCCGAATTTGTTCGCGTCATCCAAAACCGGACCGGCCATATGATTGCCTGCCTAGAAGAGATTGCTTTCCGCCAAGGGTTCATCGATGCTGATCAACTACGCAAATGTGGGGCGTCTATGTCGAAAACGAAGTATGGCCAATACATACTGGCACTCTCCGAGCAGCATTAAAAATAGTCTTAGGGAGTAACATCATTGCCCGACGAAAATAGCCCCATTCTGATCACCGGAGGTACTGGCTCCTTCGGCAAGACAATACTACTTCAATTACTCCAATCCACCGACAGAGAGCTTCGGGTGTTGAGCCGAGACGAGGAGAAACAAGACGCGCTTCGCAACCAATTGCGTAACCCGCGTGTTCGTTTTTTTATAGGCGATGTTCGCGATCGAGGAAGCGTAGATCGCGCGGTCAAGGGTGCAGGGGCTGTTTTTCATGCTGCCGCCCTGAAGCAAGTACCATCGTGCGAGTTCTTCCCACTCGAGGCAGTACGTACAAACATTCTGGGTTCTGAAAACGTAATCCGCTCGTCAATCGAACATAAAGTCGCAAGTCTTGTATGCTTGTCGACTGACAAAGCTGTGCATCCAATCAACGCGATGGGAATTTCCAAAGCAATGATGGAAAAATTGGCGCATGCAGCAGCTCGCGAAATCGGACCCTCTGCGCCCACTACTGTTAGCTGTGTGCGCTACGGTAATGTAATGTACTCCCGCGGTTCAGTAATTCCGTTGTTCATCAAGCAGATTAAGGCTGGGCAACCAATCACAGTGACCGAGCCTGACATGACGCGTTTTTTAATGCCGCTCAGAGATAGTGTGGCACTTGTTCGCTTTGCATTCACACATGCCCGTCAAGGTGATTTGTTTATCCGCAAGGCTCCTGCCGCAACAATTTCGGACTTGGTGCTGGCGCTAAAGGATCTGTTTGAAGTCCCGGATCACCCGGTAGAAATCATTGGGTGGCGTCATGCCGAAAAGCTTGCTGAAACGTTAGCCAGTGCACAAGAACTCTCAACGGCTGAGGACTTGGGCGATTATTGGCGAATTCAGCTGGATGGTCGGGATCTTAATTACTCGGCATATTTCAGCGAAGGCGACCGGATGCCTGTGCAGGAAGATTTCCACTCCCACAATGCGGAACGATTGGATCGCGAGGGCGTCAAACAATTGCTGCTTTCTTTGGAAGAAATTAGAAGTGAGCTTCAAACATGGCGGAATTGAAGCCGCGCAAAATCGTTGTGACTGGCGCTAGCGGACTGCTAGGCTGGCAAACTGCGGCGCGTCTTCATGCTGCGAATTGTGCGGCGCGTTATCGTGGCGATGTAGCCAAGTTTGAACTAGTCCTTTTAACGCGCGATACCTTCAATAATGACCATATGTTGGATGCTGCTGTGGCGACATCAGATGTCATAATGCATTTTGCGGGTATGAACCGAGGCGATCCCTCAGAAATTGAGGCAGTAAATCCTGCGTTGGCTGAGCGAATAGCGCTCAGTTTAAGGCAGACTGGCGCAAGACCGCATGTGGTTTACGCGAACAGCACGCACGCGGATTTCGATACGCCTTATGGCAGGTCAAAAAAGCGGGCCGCTGACATTCTGCAAGCCTGCGCACCAAGCGTTACCAATATGCTTCTCCCACACATTTTTGGCGAATGTGCGAAACCTTATTATAACAATGTGACAGCAACTTTAATCGACCAGCTCTGGTCAGGCGTTGAGCCCACAATAAATGTGGAGGGGCAAGTGAACCTACTCCATGCTGGTGAAGCTGCAAATCTTGCTATCGCCAAAGGATTGAATTCGGAGAATTGTACCGTGGCACCCATCGGGCGGCCAATGTCGATTGTATCGCTTTTTGAGAAGTTGGCTGGGTTCCATCAGGCATATCAAGCAAATATATTTCCTGATCTTACCGACGATTTTGATCTAGCGTTATTTAACAGTTATCGAACGGGCGGATATCCAAATTATTATCCAATTAAGCTGGCCATCAATAGCGACAACCGCGGGATGCTGTTTGAATCTGCCAAAGCATCGGCCGGATCCCAAACCTTCTTGTCGACTACACTGCCAGGCCGAAGCCGAGGCGATCATTTTCACATAGATCTCGTTGAGCGGTTCCTTGTTGTGTCAGGCGAAGCGACTATTCGCATTCGCAAAGTGCTGACAAACGAAGTGTATAGTTTTCATGTATCGGGCGATAACCCTGTAGCAATAGACATGCCGCCCTTGCATACGCACCACATCGTCAATGACAGTAAGAAGGACGTTGTGACCTTTTTTTGGTCCCATCGGCTATTTGATCCGTCCAATCCTGACACTTTTGCAGATCCAGTTTTAGTGGAGCAAAGTAACCCGTGAGTAAACTTAAAGTCACCACGATTCTGGGAACGCGACCCGAGATAATACGCCTGTCGCGTGTCATTGCGCAGCTGGATAAGCTCACTGAGCATCGCCTCGTTCATACCGGTCAAAACTGGGACTTCGAGTTGAACGAGGTTTTCTTCAACGATTTGGGAGTGCGCAAACCCGATAACTTCCTAGGCGTTGACACTTCTAGCTTGGGGAGCGTTTTAGGCGGCATCCTTGTTGAAACCGAGAGGGAATTAAGGGCCAATCGCCCCGATGCAATCTTGGTACTTGGGGATACGAATAGCGCAATTTCAGCGATTATGGCGCGCCGTATGAAGATACCAATCTACCACATGGAGGCAGGCAATCGCAGTTTTGATCGAAATGTACCTGAGGAAACTAACCGGCGGCTGGTCGATCACATATCGGATTTCAATCTTGTCTATACAGAGCATGCGCGTCGACATCTGTTGAGTGAGGGAATTCCACACCGTCGTATCTATCTCACTGGCTCGCCGATGAGGGAAGTGCTCGATTATTACCTCCCACAGATCGAAGCCTCGGACATTCTTTCACGCCTCGGCCTAATGCGTGGCGGCTATTTTATCGTCTCGATGCATCGTGAAGAGAATGTCGACAGCAAGGATCGCCTTAGAGCACTTGTCAGTACGCTTAATTCAATCGCAGAGACCTATGACCAGCCTGTCATAGTCTCGACCCATCCACGCACCCGCAACCGCCTCGACGCACTAGAAGATGCTGTTCTCGACCCACGCGTCCAATATATGAAGCCTTTTGGCTTCCACGACTACAATCACCTCCAAATGCACGCGCACTGCGCCATCTCGGACAGCGGGACAATCGCCGAAGAAAGTTCGATACTCGACTTTCCTGCAATCACTCCACGTGACGCAATCGAACGGCCCGAGGCGATGGATACCGGCAACATCATAGTGACAGGCCTTGATGAGCACACGATTTTGGAATCAATGGCTGCAGCGTTGGCTATCCATTCAGAGCGTGTTTCCGCTGGGAAGCGTCTAGTTACTCCTTCGGATTATCAAATCGCAAACACAAGCGATCGAGTTGTAAAGCTAATTCTTGGGACTGCGCGACTGTCGAACAAGTGGGATGGCATCCGCATGCACGACTATGTCTGATGCGCAGTTTGGAAACAGGCGGCTGGACGTTCGCATCTCGGTTATCATCGTAAATTGGCGTGCATCTGCCGAAACAGTGGCTGCAGTCAGCAGTCTGAGCGGGCAAAGTCTCGCACCTTCCCGCATCTATGTTGTGGACAACGGCAGTGGCGACGGTTCGCTAGAGCAGATGGAGGCCGCGCTTTCGGGTCAAGACAATGTTATGTTGCTTGCGAATGCTGACAACCTCGGCTTCGGGGGCGGATGCAACCGTGCCTTGGCTGAAGCTCTAAAAGATGGGTGCGATTTCGTTTGGCTTCTTAACAACGATGCTCGCCCGGCCTCTGATTGCCTCGCAGCCTTAGTTGCGGCGGCGGCTGGCGATCCTGCAATGGGCATGGTCGGCTCTTGGCTTACAGATCCGAACCACCCCGGCCAAGACCATTCGGGGAGCTGGATGCGACCCTGGTTGATGAGTTGTGGCTCAGTATGCACTGTTAGCGACCTCGCTAGCCATCGTTATAGCTGGGTTACCGCAGCTTCAGTCCTGATCCGTACAGAGGCATTGGCCCAAGTAGGTCTGTTTGATGAGAATTTTTTTATGTATTGGGAGGATGCCGACCTCTCAATGCGCATT
This sequence comes from Sphingorhabdus pulchriflava, assembly GCF_003367235.1. Lineage (GTDB taxonomy): Bacteria > Pseudomonadota > Alphaproteobacteria > Sphingomonadales > Sphingomonadaceae > Sphingorhabdus_B > Sphingorhabdus_B pulchriflava. The sequence goes on along the minus strand of NZ_QRGP01000003.1, from coordinate 51,482 downwards.
CGGTCCGCCGGATATCGCATCGCTATCGCTGATAATGCGGTGGTAGTGCATAGCGCAGGGACGAGTTCCACAGGAATCCCGGTTCAACGATATTTATGGCATTATAGCTCGCAAAAACTATGGCTGCGCAAGCATCATTCACAACCTCGCCTTGCGATGGCGCTTCTAAGACTCAAGTTTCTTGCGAAAGCTGTTATTGATGGAGACCTGAGGAGGTTTGCGGCGCTTGTTCGCCGCCCATAGTGTCAGGAACTGCATTTGTAGTCTAATGAATCGGCTGAATAACAGGTTGTTTCGAATTATAAATATAGCGGCTAGGTCGATTTAATACAATTAAAGTTAAAATCCAAATGATCAAAAAATTCTGAATGAACGTCGTGATTGCACCAAAATAATCCACTTCAAATATTGCAAAGCTTGTTACAAACGCTAGGACTATAGTTAATTTAATGTGGCTAGAGAATATCTTTTTTTCTATTACATATGAATCAAATCGAGAAATATAATAACCAAGTGCGAAAAAAGAAATTATTAAGCCGGGAATACCAGCAAAATAAAGTGGATCTAGTATCAAAGAGTTGCTATCATCAATTCTATTGCTATTTAATATTGTATTTAGAAAGTACTGTTTTGTTGAAGTTATGCCTTCTAACTTAGCAAGGCGGCCAGCTTCTAAAAATGGAATGCGCGACACCAACGGTCCGAACATTCCTGCGTCAAACGTTCCTAGATACTTTATGTATCCATAATCGTGAAGTTCGGTGAGTATATTCATTCCATCGAGCCGACGCACTATCTCATAAAATAAAAAATCTTCGAAACGCGCATAACTACTCAATCTTTGCAGGCTAACATAGACGAAAACACCGGCTGCTACAAAAATGGCGATGTATATCTTTGCGTTTTTATAAAAAAACTTAATGAAGTCCTTTATATTTACAAAGCACAGGACAAAAATAGCCATTACCAGCAAACGTGCCCTACTATCTTCGATTCCCATAAACGGTAAGGATACCAAAAGAACGAATGCAACAAACAGCCTGACGGCCGCCCGAGCGCGTCCGAAAAAAAAGATGATGGCAACCGGAATGAAAGCGATTTCATAGACGCGAAGGATAATCAGTTCTTGTAAAGGCAGACTGCCATATATTTCGGCCATCATTTCAGACCCTTGCCGCCTGTTCAAGAGTCCATTGGTCCAAGAAACGTAGGCATACATGACCGCTAAAACAGCAAATCCGACAACGACGAAGCTTCGCGGTTCAAGTTCGGATAGGTTGATTTCTCTCTGTTGCGGCACTGCAGGAGCCGACCTTTGATTCACGCGGTTGGAAAAAAAGAAACCGGCAATAAGTGCTCCAACCGCCACATAAGCATAGATTAGGGGCGGGCGATACATCGGGTTCATATAATCGTGAAGCGTGGGCATCAGGAGCAGATACAGAACGGCCTGCGTCATAAAAATCAACCGCATCATAGCCTAGTTATCCATCATGGTGTTCCAACCCTACTTCTCGCAAATCATTACAATTTCATCGGATGCCTGAGGGCGCAACAAATGTATCATGCTCGCAAGACTGGCCCAAAACAATTGAGGAAGTCTACCAGATCCATTAATTGGCTTGCCCAGTCGAAGTCGTAAGCTCTGCTGTAATATGCCTCCACCTAACGGTGTACCGGACAGCTCTATTTTTTTAAACCCCGCACGCCGTGCATGCCGAATTAGCGAGCTAGGCGTCTGGATTGTCAGGTGCCTCGGCACTTCCAGTCCGCGCCAATAAGCACCCATAAGACGACACCCCCATGACGCACCGTTAGGCGTCACGAGCACCATCCGGCCTCCAGGTTGTAGTTTGTTGTAAATCGTTGCCATCAATTTCCCTGGATCAGGAACATGTTCGATCACATGGCTCCCAACAACGGCATTCATGCTACCGTCGGGATAATCTTGGGATTCAAAATCCCCTTGTTTGACATTAAAGCCGAGCGCTCTGGCTTTGCGAATGCACATTTCATCGAACTCGACCCCTTCCACCTCCCAACCAAGCTCGCGCATTTGTAAAAGTGTCTGAGCATTGCCGAAACCGATTTCGACCAGCTTTCCACCGGCAACATATGGAAGCCAAAAAACCCTCGACAGTGCCATTTCGCGGAGAAGAGGTACTAGCTCGAAAAAACGCGCCAGCGTTGCCAATAATGTTGAGGTTTTAGGACGACGATACCCCAAGCGCCTGTGGAAAAGCCATTCGAGCGCTTGTCGAAATATCAATTTTGTTCCGTTAGCTGCAAATACTGGGTCGTGGTGTGTGCTATAAGTCTCATAGAAACCAGCTAGCTGCGACGCAGACAGCCGAGCATCGAGATAGCTCGCCGCACATTCGCTATTGTTGCAGCGATGCAAATTCCAAATGCCGTCAACGCCGTAAACGCCATCGCGGACATTCTGCCTCCACAAATGCAACCCCGCCCCGCAAGCGGTACAGGTTTCAGGCCTAGTATATATAAACTCGGTCATTTTCACGCCTGCGCCAGTTTTGGTATTAGTAGATCTTTCCATCCAATGGGAAAAAGATCCTGATTCAACTTGATATCATGCCCAAGCGTGATTGCGAGCCGTAGCGCCGCAGACATCGTCAATGCCAACGTAATTCCTTCAAAACCGAGAACCGTCACAAGCACGCAACTTGCTAGAGTAGCGATTATCCCTTCCATCAATGGACTGAGCCATAAAGTGGCTTGCCGCCCGATGCTCATCACGAACAGAGTGAAACACGTTGTTTGTAATCGCAACATCGTTGCCGGGATAAGGCACAATGTAATCATTTGTACATCACCGGCATATTGCGGACCGACCCAGAGCTCAAACACGGTCTTGGGCAGAAGCAAGACGACCGCCGAAACAGCAGCAATGTAATACATAGAGTAGCGATTATATTGCCGGAAAGCCGAGACACGCGCGGCTGTATCTGCTGGCGCGATCAAAGCTACACGTGAGGCAAGCGGCGCAGAAACGGCGACTAAACCCCCGGATAGGATTCCAATAAGGCTAAATGCCATGCCGAAGCCGACCACATACTGCGGCAAGGCTAATGCGACAATGGCAACAGTGACAGTGGTGGCAAAGTATGCCGTAACATTCCACCATCCGACGGAGACGGTGGAAAAAAATAAGAACCGGAACACTGCGCCCTGATCGACAAGAACCGACGCCGGCTTTGATCTCGAGAGACGCTTTCCAAACCATGCCTCCACCACGCGATGGTATCGCATCAAAAGACACACCGTAAGGGGCCAAGGACAGACTGCCACTGCAATGAAAATCCACCAGAGCGTCTCTCTCGGTTTTATAACAAAAATGGCAATGAAGAAGATTAGCATGAGCGCCTGGGGCATGAGCTTCAGTAAGTTTTCTGGAACGAAATTCTGCCCAGCTGATGCCGGCCCGGTTACGAGAATTGCTAGACCCAACCCAGATACATTGATCAAAACGCAGTAAAGCCCGAACCTAAGCAGCCCTTGATCAATTTCGGGTACTAAAGAGAGGAAATTTAGCAATTCAATGATTATTGCACCGCAAGCTAGAACGAGAAACACGGCAAACAGAACCAGGCGTTGGTAGGCTTGCGCCACCTCGATCCCGTCCGCTTTCTGCACAGCAACAATTAAGGCGCTACCAGCGCAATTTCGAATAGACTGAGACACTAGCAAGGCGAGCGGAAGAAATGCTACCGCGGTGGCATAGGTCTGAAAATCCTGCGCTGAAATTGTCCGCGCCAAAAGCGCCGAAACTGCTAAGGTGATGGCGAATACGCCAGCACTTGCAAGTAGACTCGACACCGAATTGGAACGAAGGCTGCGTTCACGCATCATAAAAACTTCAGCGCATCAAGGATCGCACTCGCCCTCCGATTGACTGTAAATTGGGCCATGTGACTCTCAAATTCAGGCCAGTCATCGATATTATATGGCTGACTAACATCAACTTCCGGGGCGCTGTCCAGCGGCAGAATGATCCCATATTGGGCAACGGTATCTTTTAGGCCGCCGACATTACTATGAATGACTTGGCAACCCATCGCCATCGCTTCTAGCGCACCGATTCCAAAGCCTTCATACTCTGACAATTGGATATAGTAGCGAGAATTCTTGAGCAGAAGAAGCTTTTCTTCCTCCGAAACATAGCCAACAAATTTTACTGCGTCGGCGCATAAGCGAGTTGCGGCATAGTTGCGGACAACGTGCGCGCAGGTAGTACGTCCAATCACCACAAGAGACGCCTTTGGATCACATTCGCGCACATATCCCAATAAATCAATCGCCCGCAATAGACCTTTACGTCGGATATTCTCCTCAGTGTCCATCCCACAAATCGTAATCATTGAACTAGGATTGCGGTCAGACGAAAAATTGCATCGATGGAACAGATCTACGGCGCGTGCGCCATGAAAGCTGAGGGTGATTGCCGAGCGACGAAACCATCCGACTTTGCGCATGCGCTCATAGTCTGTCGATGAGGTTGCCAGAATTCGATTTGCGCAAAATAACGAAAGCCAGAATAGAACCAAACGGATCATGTAAACGCGAAAACTAGGTGCCATTGAACGAAACAGTTGTTCGCCGCCACCAGTAGCAATTACGCGTTTTCCTCTTATTCGAGCAATCAAGGCAGCGAATGCCGTGTAAGAATAAAAATAGCTGATCAGGCCGTCATACTCGAGGTTCCATACATCGCCCAGCCGGTTGGTTACATCAACATATACAATATCAGGTTGCTGACGAAGCCCATCGACCTCTGCCGCGTAGAAACCTTGGCATAGCATCTCGGGGTTGGGAACCGCAGCATAAAGTAGAAGTCTCACAGGGTAGCTCTATCTTTCCTTGCGGGCAGGTTATGTGTAAGCTTCACCGCGTTTTTCACCAATATTCGAAGATGAGTTTCGGGAGCGACTTCGGGCTTCCCGATAGCCACCGATCTACGCTGTGCCAAGTGCTGATTGCTGATCTGGCTTTGCCGCTGGACGACAGAAGCCGCAGGTGCGCCAATTGCTATAATGCAACTTGCTTCCTATTCGCATCCACCAAGCCAGTGCAGCAAATATTGCAAATTCCATAGAGAATCGCTAGAGCTCTCGGCCATCAAGGAAGCGGGTTGGCGGCGTTGAGGTGGCTCAAACAATGTTCCGAGCGCCAAAATGGAAGCAAAAGAGTCACAACGAGATGCCGTCGAAACGACACCCTCCCCGATTAATTTTGCTCACACAATGGTTTGATCCTGAGCCGACGTTCAAAGGGCTGCTTTTCGCGCGCGAACTGCGCCAACAAGGCTTTAATGTCGAAGTTGTAACAGGGTTCCCCAACTATCCCGGCGGAAAACTGTATGATGGATATAAAATCCGTCCTATACAAAGGGAAGTAATCGATTCAATCGCCATTACACGTCTGCCTATCTTCCCCAGTCATGATCGCAACGCAATTGGTAGAACGGCCAATTATGTAAGTTTTTTCCTGTCTGCCGCACTCTATCTGACGTTTTTCGCCAAACGAGCAGATATTCTATATGTTTATCATCCCCCGTTGACCGTGGGACTTGCCGCAGCAGTGGCTAAAATTTTCAGACGAACGCCAACAGTTGTTGATATCCAGGACATGTGGCCGGATACGCTACGTGCGACAGGCATGATCGGGAATGAAAACGCTGTCAGGCTCGTTGGCACTGCATGTAATTGGCTCTATAGACAGGTTAACCATATAGTTGTGCTATCGCCGGGCTTCAAAAGACTTTTGGAACACCGCGGCGTTCCCGCCGACAAGGTGAGTGTGATTTACAATTGGGCCGATGAAGCTTCGATTGTAAGCGAGAAATTGGCTGATCCGTTTCCGGAAACGCAAGACAACAAATTCAGGCTACTGTTCGCAGGCAATATGGGTCGAGCGCAAGCGCTTTCAAATCTTATTGAGGCAGCGGAAATTGTCGGTCGTAAAAGAAAGGACATAGAATTCTGTCTTTTGGGAGGAGGTCTGGAGGTTGCCACTCTGAAAAAACAAGTGGCTGACAAGAAGCTGGGCAACGTGAGTTTCCTTCCACATGTTCCCATGAGCGAAGTCGGCCCATATCTGGCTCATGCCGATTGTATGCTTGTGCATTTGCGCAATGATCCTTTGTTCGACATCACGATCCCTTCGAAAACGCAGGCTTATATGGCGGCTGGGAAACCTATCATTATGGCCGTTTCAGGGGATGCAGCTGAACTCGTAAAAAGCGCGAAGTGTGGGTTAGTCGTCGATCCCGAAAATCCGCCAGCGTTGGCAGATGCAATAATGGAACTGGCTTCTCTTCCTGTTGAAGCGACAGCAACAATGGGCCAAAATGCTAGTGATTTTTATCGAAGTACCCTTTCGATCGCAAAGGGCATCAGCCTGTTTGAAAAAGTTTTCCGGTCGGTCATTCCGCGGACACAGTAATGCTAAAAAGGTCTTTTGATATAGTGATTGCAGTTGTGGCAATTGTCCTACTTGCGCCCTTCTTCTGTTTAGTCGCCATTTTGATCCGTCTGAACATGGGCGCGCCTGTTCTTTTTAAGCAGCTGCGTCCGGGTATGGATGGGAAAAGCTTTATGATGCTTAAATTTAGAACTATGCGTGATGCTTATGGGCCTGATGGACAAATACTCTCGGACGGGGAGCGTCTCACCAAACTAGGCAAGTTTTTTCGCTCGACTAGTTTAGATGAATTGCCTGAACTGTGGAATGTTTTTACGGGCGAAATGAGCTTGGTTGGCCCTCGGCCGTTGCTGATGGAGTACTTACCGCTCTACTCCCCCGAGCAGATGCGTCGTCATGAAGTGCGGCCGGGTGTTACTGGATGGGCACAAGTCAACGGACGCAATGCATTGAGTTGGGAAGATAAATTTGCGCTGGATGTGTGGTATGTTGATCACCAAAGTTTTTGGCTCGACATGCGGATTCTGCTGCTGACGATCGGGAAAGTAGTGAAGCGCGAAGGTATCAGCGGCGCGGGAGAAGCCACGATGTCAAGATTTGAGGGCAGCAAGCCATGAACAAAGTAATCGGAGTGTATGGCGCAAGCGGTTTCGGTCGGGAAGTGGTTCCTGTCATCAGATCAAGTTCGAAAGCAGCAGGCGCTCAAATAGTATTTGTTGATGACAGCGCCTCAATTGCCGGACCAATAAATGGTCACCCAGTTTATCAATGGCTTGAATTTCTTGCTTTGAACTCATCGGAAAAATCCGTAGTAATCGCAATAGCAGATGCGCGTGTCCGCTTACTGCTTGCCGACCGCTGTCGGGAAGCTGGTATTCCGATGTTTGATGTAACTGCTTCCAATATTTTTACCGGCGATGATATCCAAATCGGAGAAGGCTGCATACTGCAGCCTTTTGTAACATTAACATCGAATATTGTCATTGGTCGTTGTTTTCACGCCAACATTTATTCTTATGTTGCGCACGACTGTAGAATTGGTGACTTCGTCACTTTTGCGCCTGGCGTGATGTGCAATGGCAATGTGCACATTGCTGACCATGCATATATCGGTACCGGTGCGGTGCTAAGGCAAGGCTCGCCGGACAAACCACTCACAATAGGAGAGGGTGCCACAATCGGTATGGGGGCTGTGGTAACAAAAGATGTTCCACCCGGCGTGACCGTGGTGGGTAACCCCGCCCGGATTTTGGAGAAGTAAAGGAATGCTCAATACAAGCCTCGCCCCATGGCCGAGCTTTTCCGAAGAGGAGGCTGAAGCAGTCACCTCTGTGCTGCGATCAAACCGGGTTAACTATTGGACCGGCCAAGAGGGCCGTCAATTTGAACGTGAGTTTGCTGCGTGGTCGCGAACGGATTACGCAATTGCATTGGCAAATGGGACACTCGCGCTTGATCTTGCGTTGCAGGGTCTTGGTATAGGCTCGGCATATGGCGGCAAACCGACCGATGAAGTCGTCGTTACGCCGCGTACCTTCATAGCTTCGATAAGTTGTGTTGTGAATGCTGGCGCTCGTCCGGTATTTGCTGACGTTAACAGTAACAGTGGCTTAATAACTTCTGAGACCATTGAATCTGTACTTACCGAAAACACGCGTGCAATAATACCTGTCCACCTTGCCGGCTGGCCTTGCGACATGGATGCGATCATGCGTTTGGCAAAAGACCGCAATCTGAAGGTCATTGAAGACTGCGCCCAAGCGCATGGCGCTAGTTTTCGCGGTCAACCCGTTGGTTCGATGGGTGATGTAGGAGCATGGTCTTTCTGCCAGGACAAGATAATAACTACCGGCGGAGAAGGCGGGATGGTTACTTGTAATGACGAGGCGCTGTGGTCTCGCATGTGGTCCTTTAAGGATCATGGTAAAAGCTGGGATGCCGTTTACAATCGCCAGCACCAACCCGGTTTTCGCTGGTTACATGAAAGTATCGGAACGAATTGGCGCATGCTGGAAATACAGGCGGTGATCGGCCGGATTCAATTGCGCCGTATGGAAGAATGGCACAACCGCCGAACGGAGATTGCGAATGCAATAGCTCGCGTTTTGGTGGAGTTTCCCGGCGGAATAAGAGTGCCGTTGCCGGAACCTGAACATACGCATGCATTCTATCGGCTATATGCTTATGTCGAACCCACTAAGCTCAAAAGTGGCTGGTCGCGGGACCGAATTGTAGAGGCTTGCGTTGCTGCCGGTGCGCCTGTGTATCAAGGTAGTTGTTCGGAAGTGTATCTGGAGAAAGCATTCGAAGGGACGCTGTGGCGCCCAGAAGAACGTTTGCCGGTAGCGAAAGGGTTGGGCGAAACCAGCCTGATGTTTCTAACACATCCTACGATCACCGACGAACAACTGTCACTGTATTGCGAAACAATCCAAGCTGTTTTGGAAGAAGCCACTGCTTAAGCTTATTACTCGGGATTTTTAACCGTAGGTACCAACTTTCCAATTAACTGCTTCAGTTCGATATGCTCGAGCGAAAAAAATCCTGCATTCAATTCCGAAATGAATGCTGCAAATTCTGAGGGATTGGGAACTGGCTCACGTGCGCGCATTATGCGCGGATGATGCGTCTCCATCGGTTCTTCGCCGATCAAAAGTTCCTCGTACAACTTTTCGGCCGACCTTAGACCGGTGATCCTTATTTCTATCCCGTCATCCTTCTCCCCCTCTTTCACTTGCAGGCCGGATAGTTCGATCATTCGTCTTGCAAGGTCGATGATCTTTACGGGTTCGCCCATGTCGAGAACGAACACATCACCACTCGTTGCCATCGCTCCCGCCTGGATGACAAGCTGTGCTGCCTCAGGGATCGTCATGAAGTAGCGAGTCACTTCGGGGTGCGTTACTGTCACGGGGCCACCCACCGCGATCTGCTTTTTGAACAATGGCACGACTGATCCGCTAGACCCGAGCACATTGCCAAAACGCACCATCGAGAAGCGGGTTGTTGACGATTTTTCTGCCATCACCTGCAGCACCATCTCAGCGATACGCTTGGTAGCGCCCATGATGTTGGGTGGGCGAACGGCCTTGTCCGTGCTAATGAGTACGAAGTCTTCCACACCATATTTTACGGCGAGTTCCGCGACTGTGCGTGTTCCAAAAATATTGTTGTGGACGCCTTCGTTAGGATTAGTTTCGACCAATGGTACATGTTTATATGCTGCGGCATGGTAAACAGTAGCGGGCGAGTGGCGCCGAATTACCTCTTCCATGCGAGAGCGATCCGTCACCGATGCCAAGACGGGCACAATGACGGTTTCGTTATTCGCAGGCTTAAAAGCTGCCAAATCTTGTTCGATCGTATAAAGATTAAACTCGCTATTATCGATCAGGGCCAAATGGGACGGATTTTGTAAAAGAATTTGTCGGCACAGCTCACTCCCGATCGAGCCGCCGGCACCGGTAACAAGAACCCGTTTTCCTGCTATGCACTTTGCCATCAACGACGGCTCTGGCGGAACAGGATCTCTACCTAGCAAATCTTCGATTTGTAGTGGCCTCAAATCACTTATTGTTACCTTGCCATCGGCGAGCTCGAAGATGCCCGGTAAAGTGCGAACGGTAACATCATGCCCTCTAAGACCATCTACAATTTCGGTTCTACGCTGCCGCGTTGCGGATGGGATGGCCAAAAGCACATCATTGATGGCCAGGTCCTCTATGACCGTCTCTAGCTTGTCCGGCGCAAATATGGGTTTGCCATTCAAATGGTTGCCATGGAGCGAGACGTCATCATCCACAAACGCCACAACCTGCATTTCCTGACTGTTCGCCAAGCCGCCTGCCAATTGGCGTCCCGCAGATCCCGCTCCATAAATCAGGACACGACGCCGCGTTGAGTTGCCAAGGATCGCGGCGTAACCTCCTCCGAGCAAGAAACGGGCTGCTGCACGTGATGCGCCGATAGCGATAAAGAGCAGGATGGGCTGCAGAAAGCCAGTAGTCCGTGGTACAAGTGTTACGCCAATAACGGAAAATATCAGGGCGTAAACGGCTCCGTACAGGAGGCATGCCAATGTCACGGCACTTAAGGCATACCAACCAACATAGCGAAAGATAGCTCGATACAATCCGAACCTGACGAATATCGGGATCGCCAATACAACCGCCGTCACATAAGACAGCCATTGGTTCCCGATGGGGTAAATCCACGCATCCAGCCGCAACCGATATGCTAGTGCAACCGTGAACAGGCACAGCAATATGTCGACGGAAATTGCGATGGTTCGCTTTTGAACTCTCGGCAATTCGAGAAGCAATTTGGCAAATCTTTGAGCGAACAACCAAGGCATCGCAGCGCGCGATAGCGGTTACGCGCGGCAGTGGCAACGCCGTTTCGCGACGCAAAAACGACTTTCATATTTGCAAGTTGTTGCAGCACTTCGATGCGGGTGCTGCTCGGTCACCCGGTTTCGAATTTCAGATAGTTCCTTCTAAGCCCACACATTATGCTCAGCGAACTCAAGATAGCGAGCCATGACATCGACAGACTTCCATCCTCCGGCGCGCATGATGGCAGCAGTATCATGGCCATTGCGCAGCAGATCTTGAGCAGCCCCAACGCGCAATGAGTGCGCGCTGAATGCATCGGTTTCGATTTTCGCTAGGCCACAGTCTCGGGCTGTGTTCTTGACTATCAGTTTGATGGTGTCGGGGCCGAGCGCACGGTTGATAGCACGGCCTTGATATATACCACAGAATAGTGGCTCTATCCATGCTCCACGCCACTCGAGCCAATCTGCAACCAGCTGCGCGGTCCTTTTCGATGTGAACGCAAGACGGCCCATCCCGAATGGATCCGTTTTGCCGCGCCTGATTATCAGCCGAAGAGTGCCGTCACGCCGCTCTTCTATGTCATCCGACATCAACGCTACCAGTTCTGAACGGCGAGCGAGGATGTCGTACCCCAATGATATGATTGCTCGGTTGCGGATGCCCCAAGGGTTATCGGGCTGCACCTCAAGGAACTTCTCGAGATACTCTTTGGTAAGCCCTTTCGCCTGCTTCGGACGACAACGCTTACTGCGCATGATCCTTCGCATCGCAAGGTGCACATCTTCGTCGCGGGTCGGGTCTGGCAAGCGCAAAAGTTTGTGGCTTCGGCTGATAGCATACATACGCCTCTGGATTGTAGAGACCGAATGGCTCGGCATCATGCTCTCCAGATACATACTCGTTGTCAGTGGCGTTGCGGGAAAGGCCTGCAGGGCATGGACCACGCACCAATTCTCGAAGTCGGAAAGATCGGTGTAGTAGGCCTTGATTGTCGCTGGAGCGTAAGCACCTTCAAGGCGCTTGAATTCCTTGCGCCAATCATACAAATTAGAAGGGTGATCTTTAGGTGCCATTATTGTCACTTAAAGTGACAATAATGGAGCGTCAATGATAATTTCAGCTCAAATTCGAGCTGCGCGAACTGCGCTAGGTTGGACTACTTCACAACTCGCTGACTATGCGGGCGTTGCAACACGAACCGTCCTTAGACTTGAAACATCGCGAGGCATCCCCAACGCAAACGCAAATACACTTCATAAAATCCAAGCTGCACTCGAAGCCGCCGGCATCGAGTTTATCGGCTCGCCCGATGATGCGCCTGGTATTCGCATTCACGCACCAAAATGATCTGCACTACTTAGATTTCAAACGCGCCAGGCGCTTTCGATCATTGGTTTCGCTTCACTGCTTCTCGCGCAGGCTTTTGAGGAATGCTTGGGATTCGCGAATGAGCGCGGCGATTTCGCGTCGCTCGGCAATTGCCTTGGCGGTATACAACCCCTTCTTCAGCGCATTCTGATTGTCCATTGGAGCGCCGGACCCAACTGCACCGCCATGCATGCGGCATCGCGCACGACCCTTCACTGCAGGCGTAGCACAGAAGCCGCCATTCCTTGTCTTGGCCCCGCAGCGCCGGGCTAGCCGCATGCCATCGATATTGCGGGGATGGTCTCCGCTCACGATTTTGTGATCTGCTTCAATTGATCGGAAGCGGGGGAAACAAACTCATCGATCGCACCGGACGACACTTTGATCGATTTGGATTTTTCGTTTTCCAAGGCCGCCAAGTGCTCTTGAAGCAACATTTTTTTCATTCGGAAAACGCGGTGCTTACCGAGCGCTGCCATTTGTTGGGAATATGTTTTCATCAAGCGGTTGCCTTGATTGTAAAGCTTTATCGATTCGTCAGCGCAAATTGAACTGTTGGCCGCGGCTCGAAACAGGTCCATCGCATGTTTGTGGACCGTCATCATCTGTATGACCAAAATGCTTTCTGCTGCATCTTTGGGGTCGAAGCTTTGATACTGACTTATCGCCTCATCGAAATGTGTGTTCGGAAATCTCGGCATCACGCCGCGCTCCGCGAGCATCTCGCTTATGGCCTCTTGCTTAGCCAGCTCGCAACCGCTGCTACTCCGCCGGTCGAAATAAGCGATCTCGGCCAATTCGTGGATAGGTAATCGACCTTCCTCATCGAGAAGGATGTCGATCGATTCTTCATAGGATGGAAGTCTAATTTCTTTCATATGGAAATAACTATTCATCGCGAGAAAATGGTCAAGCAAATATGTTTGCTGAAAAATTCAAATTCAAAGTAATATTAAATTGGCTTTCCGTACTGGAAAAATCAGCAGAAAATTCATCGTTTATTATAATATAGATCAATCATATATTTTTCATATGAATTTCTAGAAATTTTTCCATTATGGAAAAATCCAAATCATCTTCGAATCGCCTTGATTGATTTCTTCGGTCGCTGCTATTCGTGACTGGTGCTGAAACATTGCGAATCAGCCACCCAAGGGGGCGCAACACCCTCCCAGAACCCCGTCAGATTCTACAGTGTACGGGGTTGATTTTCATTTATTCAGTTCATTTTTTCGGATTGGTGAATTTTCAGAAAATTCATCGACGCCGCAAATTCCCGATAACGGGGGTTTTGATTAGCGGCCCTGATGCTTCGCTTTATCCAAATGATCTGCCATCAAGCCATTTGGCAATGTTTAAGCCGTGATCTATCGCTCCACGATACCCCTTGATTTTACCATCCGTCCATGCGAACCAAGCTATGAGAACGTTCACAAATACGACGGATGAGGATAGATGCTAGCCAAGAAATCGACCGTCGCGCTTGCCTTTACTTTGCTGGGGTTTGCGCCGTCTTTGAGTCTAGCCAAGCCGGGAGAGGCAATCCCGCCGGAAGCCCGGGCAAATCCTGCGCTGTGGCCCGAGGCGAGCAGCCCAGCAGCCATTACCGATGCAAAGACAGAAAAGCAGATTGATGCCCTGTTGGCAAAAATGACGCTAACGCAAAAGGTGGGACAGCTGATCCAGGCGGATATCAGTGCGATTACACCTGCGGATTTGAAGCGCTATCCGCTGGGTTCGATTCTGGCGGGCGGCAATTCCGGCCCCTATGGCGACGAACGGGCGAGTGCTGCCAAATGGGCCAAATTGGTTAGCGAATTTCGCACCGTTTCCAGAAAATCGGGCGCCGCTATCCCGATCCTTTTTGGCGTAGATGCGGTACACGGCCATTCCAACCTGCCTGAAGCAACGATTTTCCCGCACAATATCGGCCTTGGTGCCGCACGCGACACGAACCTGATCCAGCGCATCGGTGCAGCAACCGCTGCGGAGATTGCCGGCAGCGGTATCGAATGGACATTCGCACCCACCTTGGCTGTGCCGCAGGATTTGAGGTGGGGCCGGGCCTATGAAGGCTATTCATCCGATCCAGCCGTTGTTGCCGACTATGCCCGCGCAATGACGCTTGGCTTACAAGGGCCGCTAGTTGCAGGGGTTCCGTTGGGAACTAGTCAGGTCGCCGCTACGGCAAAGCATTTTCTGGCCGATGGTGGTACATTGGATGGACGCGATCAGGGCGACGCACGCATCAGTGAAGCCGAACTGATCGCAAAGCATGCGCTAGGATATCCGGCCTCCATCAATGCCGGAGCGCTGACCGTTATGGCCAGCTTTTCGAGCTGGAACGGTGTAAAGCACCACGGCAACGCAACACTTCTTACTGATGTGCTGAAAGGCCGCATGGGTTTTGCTGGCTTGGTCGTTGGTGACTGGAATGGTCACGGCCAGGTTGCGGGTTGCTCGGCTACCAATTGTCCCGCTGCAATCAGTGCCGGGCTCGACATGTATATGGCTCCGGAAAGCTGGAAACAGCTTTATGCAACGACGCTTACCGCTGCCAAAAAAGGAGTGATCCCGGCGTCGCGAATTGACGATGCGGTCCGCCGCATTTTGCGCGTCAAATTCAAGCTGGGATTGATGGGCGACGCCCGGGTAGATCGCGGAAACACCGCACTGGTTGGCGCGCCAGAGCATTTGGAATTGGCGCGCGAGGCAGTTTCCAAGTCGTTGGTGCTGCTGAAAAACGACCAAGCGACCCTCCCGATCCGCAAGGGTGCGCGCGTTCTGATTGCCGGGCCCGGAGCGGATGATATGGCGATGCAGGCCGGCGGCTGGACGATCACCTGGCAAGGCACCGACACTGCAGCAAAGGACTTTGCAAACGGCCAAACCATCGGTCGTGCCATTTTCGACGCCGTACGCTCGAACGGCGGACAAGCGACGATAGCGGTGGATGGACAGTTTGAGACCAAACCCGACCTCGCCATCGTCGTCATAGGCGAAAAACCCTATGCCGAATTCGAAGGCGATATACCCAATCTGGCTTTTCAACCGAAGTCCGGTGAGGAGGAACTGATCGCGCGACTGAAAGCACATGGCATGAAGGTCGTTGTCATATTTCTATCAGGCCGCCCGATGTTTACCGGCAAGCTTCTCAATCAAGCCGATGCCTTTGTAGCGGCATGGCTGCCCGGCACTCAGGGGCGCGGCATAGCCGATGTTCTGGTGGCGGGTGCTAATGGCAAAACGCTGCGCGACTTTACCGGGCGGCTACCCTTTGCATGGCCAGCCGATGCCCGCGCACCGCTGACCGAGCCATTATTCCCGGTCGGCTACGGCATTGACTACGCACATCGCGGCACCCTGGCACCAGTGAACGAAGACCCACGTGTCGACCTGTCTGCAATGAATCCATCGAATCTCTATATGATCCGGGGCAAGGCACCCGCCCCATGGCGGATTACGCTCGATGGCTCGGTCAGCGCCCGTGCCGTGGACATTTCAGCACAGGAAGATGCACGGCAGTTTTCGTGGAACAGCAAAGGTACGTTGGCAATTGAAGGAGCAGCGGTAAATTTGACCCAGCAGGCCGATGAAGGCTATGCGTTGCTTTTGGACTGGCGCATCGACCAACCGTCGACCGGAGCGGTCACGATCTCTTTTGGTGGTGCAGCGATCGACGTTCAGAAGCTGCTGCGCACGCAGCAGGCCGGGAAAGCCACACAAACACGCATTCCGCTTCGCTGCTTCAGCGCAGTAGGCGCAAATCTTGGCGCAGTCGGATCGCCATTCAGAATGGAAGCAACCGGCGGTTTTGTCGCGACCATCCGCAACGTTCAGATTGAGAAGGCAAGCGCCAGTATCCCTTGCCCGGGCTAAACGACCTAGCGCGGAATTCTGAGCAGCAGCAGGCAGGCGAGCGCCGCCAGACCTGCAAGTAAAAGGAACAGCGCGTCGAACCCGTACAGCGGCACCAGTGCCAGTGTCAGCCAAGGCATGATCAAAGACGGGACTGTGTTTGTCAGGTTGAACAGTCCAAGATCACGCCCACGAGTCTTTGGGGCAGGCAGAACGCGAAGCGTCTGACTGGAATGCAGCGCCAAAAAAATGCTGCTGGCCAGTCCGAAGACAACATAGCCGCTGATCGCCAAGACGAGATCAGACGCAACAGACATGAGAAGCAAGCCGACAGCAGCGATTGCCGAGCAAAGGACAAGCGGGAGAATGGGTCGGTCCGTGCGATCTGACCAGCGGCCGATATTGAGAGCAAAAAGCACGGCCGCACCCAAAACAAATGTGAAAATGGCAGCGGCACGGTTCTCACCAAATCCTGGTTCAACACTGCGGAACCAAAGCAGCAGAAAGGCGAACAACGACGCCTCGGCAATTTGAACCAGCAAACGTGCCAACCACATATGGGTAACGGCGATGTCAGTGAGCCCTGTTCTGCTCACTCTTGGTTTCGGATGTATATCAATGTGAATCAATTGCGGCATTGGTATCGGTCGACCGAACAGAAGCAACGGAGCCACCAGTATAGCGACCAGTCCGACAATCCAGAACAACCGCTCACCAGAGCCGGCAAATCCATGCAATGTGACCAGCATACCCGACAATGCGCCCAAAGCCGGGGCAAGCGCCTGCAAGCCCCCAAGCATCCCTTTTTGTGAGTCCGGAACCGTATCCCCCGCCCAGGCCGCAAGCGGCGCAAGCATCATGTTGAGGCAGAACTGCCAACCGACGATCATCGCGATCAACATCGATGCGGTGGTAGCCAGTGGCATAGCAAGCAGCAGTGCTGAGGACAGAACCAGCCCAGCCGCGATCCAGGGGCGCCTTGTGCCGCTGATGTCGCTTGCCCAGCCAAAGCCGATATTGGCCAGGCTTGCCGCAATGGCCCCGGCGAAAGCGACATGGGCCAAAAGGTTTAACGCATTGGTGCCCGCAAACGCCGAAGCCTGCAACGGCAGCAATATGGTCAGGAAGGGGATGTAGGCGATCGAACCGCCTGATATGGCGAGCGCATAGAGATACAGAAAAAGCGTGGACTGACCCCCGCTTGTAGGGGTTTCAGCGCGGTGCATTTCCACCCGGAGGAGCCGTACTTCCGCGCTGTACAAGACAGCTTTCGGTAACAACTGGTTGTGCCTGATCCGGCGCATTGCCTTTGGTAATCAGCAACTCTACCGCTTTTGCGAAAGTTGCCGCGATGGGCTGATCTATCGCCGTGAGTTGCGGAACGGTGAACCGCGTCACCGGCGTGTTGTCAAAACTCACTAGCGATAGGTCTTCGGGTACTCTTAATCTTCTTTCAATCGCGGTATCTAGCGCGGCAAGCGCCATCTGGTCACTGCTGGCAATAATAGCTGTGGGCCGCGGGTTTTGCTCGAGCAGCGTGCGGGCCGCTGCTGCGCCACTGTCATAGCCGAAGTCCCCCTGCGCACACAGTCCTGCATGCGGCAGTCCAGCAGCCGCCATTGCGTTGCGCCACCCGTCAACGCGCCAGCTCGAGAGGCTATATTCATCGGATCCAGCTATGAAGCCGATACAGCTATGCCCCAGGCCGATCAAATGTTCTGTAGCGAGCCGTGCCGAGCCCTCGTCGCCCATTGTCATGGCAATGCCGGGGCCTGGCTCAATCGAACCAATGCGAGCGAAAGCTATGCGCCGCTCTACAAGCAGACCCGTAATAAGTGGATTCTCGGAGTGGGGCGGTGTCAGGATCACGCCATCGGGCTGCAGCGCGGCGATAGTCGCCCCCAACTCCCTTTCGACATGGTCGCTGTGCGTATCGACCAGTTCGAAAATCATCCGATAGCCATATTCAGCGGATTTCAGCATCCCCCCTAACAGCATCTGGTCGACCCAGTCGCTGCCCTGCCGTGTGCGCCAATCGGCAATCGTGCGATCGCGATCATTGATTGCCAATATCAGGTAGGAACGCGAGCCGCTCATGCGTTGCGCCGCAATCGAGGGGACATAGCCAAGCTTGTCGATCGAGGCCTGTACCTTGGCCTTCATGGCAGGCCGGACATTGGGTTCATTATTGATGACACGACTAACCGTTTGCAGGGAAACTCCTGCATCGGCGGCAACGTGTTTGATCGTGACTGCTTGGCGGCGTCTCGCCATACCTATTTGTCCCCTTCGACGCCCTTCATGCACGCCAGGCCCTTTTCCCTGTCACCGCGACATTGATAGATGCGAATCCAGTCGATGGCGAATTCGGCTGGCACAACATTTTTGGCGACCCCTTTGTCATTATTGTCTTCCGAGAGCTTTCCACCAATCGCCAGATTGGCCATGATGTAAAAGCGCTGGTCAAATGGCGCAACGGGATTTCCTTTGGCCTTGGGAGAGGCACTGCTCCAGTCTTTCTCGGTTAGTTCCCAATATTTCCGGCCATCAAGGTAGAAGTGCATCAGCCCTTCGCCCCATTCGAGCGTCCAGACATGAAAATCGTCAGAGGGCAGCGCGTGAGAAGGCAGCGCTACCCTTGTGTCGCGAACTAAGTTCTTGGGTGGATAATCTCCAAAATGCAGCGCGCTGATCATCCGGTTTTCGCCGACATTTCCATCGCATTGCGGGCAAGTCGTACCAAGATTGACGCCTTCCAATATATCGATCTCGCCTGAAAGCGGCCATCGCCCATAGAAGTTTTCAGACGGCATCATCCATACGGCAGGCCATGTTCCCTGCCCCTTGGGCGGCTTTGCGCGGAATTCGACCTTGCCATATTTCCAGCTGGAAAGACCCAGCGTGCGGATCTTTCCCGATGTATAAGGTTGCGCCTTTTTGGGATTGGGGTTTGCCGCAATTTCGGGCGGGCGGTCCGGACCGTGGAATTTTTCCTTATAGGCAATCAGGCGCAAATAGCCGTTTGAGACGCGGATGTTTTTCGTCCGGTCGGTATAGCATTGGCGTTCGTTGTTACCGCCACCCCAGCAGGAAATTTCCGGTATCCATTTGCTGCGATCAAGCTGGATCCCGTCAAACTCGTCTGACCAAACCAACTCCCATTCATTCGGGTTCGAAATGACGTGGCTGGCGGATACATTGCCGACCGCCAGTCCGGCCAGAATTGGCAGTACCGCTTGCTCAAAGGTCATCTTTCCCCTCCTTCTCAGGTTGCAATAGGCGGGATTCGTCTAGATGCAAAACGGGCCCAGGTCTTGAGACCAGAGCCCGTTTTATATTCACATTTGCCCGACTGTTAAAAGTCGAAGCGCGCCATAAAGGTGAAGCGGCGGTCGTTGCGGAACGCCGAACGGGTCAAGCGTGTTCCATCGAAATCGACCACCTGCGAGGTTCGTGTGACCGCATCGAGCAGGTTCACACCCTGAACCCCAAGTTTGATATTATCCGTAACCGAATAGAATATCGACGCGTCGAGTTGGCCGGTAGATTCCTGCCAAATCGGCGAGAACGGGAAAATGTCATCGCGCGGGGTGATCAGGAAATCCGACCGCCAGTTATAGGCCGCACGCAATGCCAGCGGACCTTTCTCATAGAAGACCGTCGCGTTCACCGTGTGTTTCGAAACGCCCTGGAGCGGCTGGAGCGAAGCAAAGGTGCCGCGGTTCCCGATGAGGTCAGCGTTGGAGAAATCGCCCGCATCGACATAGGTGTAGGTCAATTGTGTACCGAGCCCGCTCAGCAACCCCGGAAGGAAATCGTAGGTCTGCTGATAGCTGAGTTCGACACCCTTGAGGGTTCCACCCAGTTCGTTGCTCGGGCCATTGACCTCAACAGCGATGTCGCCATTGGCGGACGGATAATCGACGACGTTGGAACCGCTGCTGACGATCCCCTTAATGTCCTTGAGGAACGCAGAAACCGAAATCGAACCAACTGTGTCGAAATACCACTCAGCCGAAAGATCGTAGTTCCACGATTGGGTCGCTTGAACGTTCCGGTTACCAGTCGAGAGCTGGAACAGCGGGCCGGTTGCCAACGTGCCGTCGGCCAAAAGATCCGCGGTGTTGTCAGCAATGACACCGCCAGCGCGGAACAGTGCCAGGTCGGGGCGCGAAATACCCTTTGAAACTGCAAAGCGGAACAACAGGCCACCACCGACGTCGAGCTTCGCGTTGAAACTGGGTAGCCAGTGATCAAATGTTATGTCGCGATCGTCGACGATGACCTGCCCGGTATGTGCCGCCGCAAATTCGGCCTGTCTGGTGGCCGACAAGGAACAGAATCCGGGTGCCTGTTGGCCAACCACGACATTGCTACATGCTGTCTGGATTTCAGACACCTGCACCACGCCGTCGCCATTGCCACCGGCTGCCAAGGCGTCGAACCGGTTGGGGTTCGGCAATGTAATTCTACCACCGCTTTTGACTGTGGTGTGGACATAGCGGACACCGAAATTGCCCACGACATTCCAGCCATTACCGAAATCAGTGCCGAAATCGACGCGTGCATAGCCCGCCTTGGTATATTCGGTGACATCCGAAATATCGCCTGTGCAGAACGGGGTACAGGCTGATCCGTCAGAATTGGTACGATCTGTGATTGGTTCCCATGCTTCGCCCAAGCGGTCCGGGAATGACCAACGGGTGATCGCGGCGCCCTGCGCGGCAGTCGTACCGTTCAGATATTCGCCGATGAAATCGTCACCGCCATAGAAATACCCGCCGCCATTGGCGATCGGAACCGGGGCATTGCCGCGCTGGAAGCCATCGGCAAACGGATTCCGGAAGGAAGATGCATCGGGGAAATCGATCGGGTAAGCACCGCCGCCGCCGCCATAGGGGCGTGCACCGGGCAACGGTCCGCTTGGACCAGGCCTGTTCCAGGATCCGTCGCGACCTGTCCAGGGCGCGCCAAGCGTACCCCAGTTGCCAAAGTTTGTATCGCGCGTAATCCGGTCACGCTCTGCCCATCGCGTTCCGAAACGGGCGCTCTTGAAGAAGCCTTCATCGCTAATGTCATACTCGGCGTCAAAACGAACACTGTTGAGATCGCCTTCGTTGCGCGCCTGGCTATCGAGCAAGAACCAGAAATAGGTATATTCGGGGCTGCCATAGATTCCTTGCGGCGCGCCTTGCGGCAGTATGAACTCAACCTTCGGGACATTGCCGCTATTATCGATGCGGACATCGGAGAATGTCGCCATCGTGCCGATAATCGCATCCTGGCTCAGCTCTGACCCGATATGCTGCAGCTCAAAGTTGAAACGCAAGCGATCGGTCGCTTCGAACTTGGCATCGAAAGAGAAATCCTCAGTCGTAGCTTTGGTCTTGCGCTGAAAGCGCAACAACTCTGTCGGCAAACCACCCCAGGGCGAGAAACCGGAATCGCCACCGGTCTGGGTCAGGGTACCGGTCTGGAACACATTGTTATCGTCAAAGGTCCAAGTGCTGCCAGCGGCCTGCACCGGGAAGCCAGCATCATTATTCACCAATGCCAATATGGCATATTCGTCTGTGAAGAATTTGGTGTTCGAGCGCAGGAATTCGGCAGTTGCAACCAGTCGACCGTCGCCGCTTTCAAATTGTGCAACGGCTGAAAACGCCTCGCGATCGCGTTCCAGCGTAGTGGTGCGCACGCCCGCACCCTTGGGGACGATGACTGTACCGGCGGGCGGGAAGTTGGTCTCATTGAAACTTGTGCTGTTGCCAAAGCCGCCTGAGCCTACATCCCGTACACGCAGACAGGTAGATGTCAGCGTGTTGGCACGGTAGCAAGGGTCGGTGAGCTGCGAAGCGTCGGTGCGACTGATGAGTTCGGATTTAGCATATCCAAGCTGCAAGCCGAACTTGCTTCCTCCGCTGGTTTCCCAGGTGTTGGAAATGATACCGGAGAAGCCGGGCGACCATTCTTTGGCGAGATCGCCATAATTGCCCTCAATCGTGCCGGCGACCTTGAATCCGGGATTGTCGAGAGGCTTGCGCGTGACGAGATTGACGGTACCGGCAATGCCCCCATCAATCATGTCGGGTGTTACGTTTTTGAAGACTTCGACACGTCCCAGCAGTTCGGGCGACACGTCATTGAAAGACAATACCGTACCACCGGTCGCGGAAAAGATGTCGCGCCCGTTCAATTCCGAACGGACAAAAGGCAGGCCACGGATAATGACGCCAGTACCCTCGACCGAGAAACGATCCGGGTCAGTCGTCTTTTCAAAGCGCCCGATGTTAACGCCCGGAACGCGCTGAAGCGCTTCCGCAACCGAACGGTCAGGCAGAGCACCGATGTCTTCCGCCGTAATGACGTCTACGAAAGTGTCTGCTTCCTTCTTTATACCCTGTGCATTTTCGAGTGATTTGCGAAAGCCGCTGACAACAATTTCATTTTCCGTATCTTCGGCGGCAGTGCTCGCATCCGCTTCTACTGCTGATTGTGCGAAAGCTGGTTGGGTCGCAAGCGCACACAGCGCGAGGCCTGAAGCCGTCGAAAGCGCCGCAAAACGGCTGGTGCGCACGAATTTTGACATGGTAGCCAAGCAAACCTCCCTAAATCCTCCTGCGGGGGTATGAGTCCCTCCGTCATTTTGACACATAATGCCAATTGAGAGCGTTCACAAGACACAAAATGAACGTTCACAATTGGCGCAGCTGCGTTATATGTCTATACAGTTTCTGGGAGGAAAAGGCGCCATGGCCATAGATAAAATCGTGATTGTCGGCGGCGGAACCGCAGGCTGGATGGCGGCCGCCGCACTTTCCCGCCTCCGCGCTGGACGCGATGTCGCAATCACGCTTGTCGAATCGGAGATGATCGGCACCGTCGGCGTCGGTGAAGCCACCATTCCGCCTTTCCTCGATTTCAACAAGCTGCTCGAGGTGGACGAACGCGAAATGCTGTCCGCCGTGCAGGGCAGTTTCAAACTGGGCATCCAGTTCGTCAACTGGGGCAAGATTGGCGACAGCTATATCCACCCCTTCGGCAATTATGGCTATCAAATGGGGGGCATGTCCTTCCACCACACCTGGCACAAATTCAAGGCGACGGGAGACAAGCGACCAATCCAGGTCTTTAACCTCGAAACCATGGCCGCCTATTTCGGTCGCTTTGCCCGCACCGAAGATTATGCGCGCGAAGATCTGCCTCCGGTCAACTATGCCTATCATCTTGATGCTGGCCGCTATGCCCGCTTCCTGCGCGGCTATGCCGAGAAGCGCGGCGTTGTCCGCCTGGAAGGCAAGGTCAATGATGTCGCGATTGATGGCGAAAGCGGTTTCGTTACCTCGATCACACTGGAAGACGGTACGCAAATCGCAGGCGATCTCTTCATCGATTGCTCGGGCTTTCGCGGTCTCCTGATCGAACAGGCACTGAAGACCGGTTATGAGGATTGGACCAACTATCTGCCCTGCGACCGCGCGGTCGCCCTTCCCTGTGAGCGCGAAGATGGCAGCGGCCCCCTGCCTTATACCCGTGCCACCGCACACAAGGCGGGCTGGCAATGGCAGGTCCCGCTGCAGCACCGCAACGGCAACGGCCATGTCTATTGCAGCCAATTCATGTCGGATGACGAGGCGCTGGACATATTGGTGAACAACATTGCCGGAAAGCCAGGTGCGGACCCCAACTTCCTCCGCTTCACCACCGGACGGCGCAAGAAATTCTGGAACAAAAATGTCGTGGCACTTGGTCTTTCGGCGGGCTTTATGGAGCCGCTTGAATCGACATCAATCCACCTCATCAATACGGGCATCAACAAACTAATTGCGCTATTGTCACTCGACGGGATTACCCAGACGCAGGAAGATGCCTTCAATCGCCTGACCGGCAAGGAATATGCGCGCATTCGCGACTTTCTGATCCTCCATTACAACACGACCGCAAGAAACGACAGCGCGTTCTGGAACTATTGCCGCACTATGGCGGTACCCGAAAGCCTGACTGAAAAGACTGATCTTTTTCGCCTTAACGGCCAGATTTTCCGCGAGGACGATGAACTGTTCACCGAGACCAGCTGGGCCGCGGTAATGATGGGACAAGGCATCATGATGAACGGCCACAATCCGATGGCCGATTGCCTCAATCAGCCCTCAACCAGGCAAGAGCTCGACGCGATCGAGCAATCGATCCGTTATGTCGTCCAGCATATGCCCAGCCATGGCGACTATCTGAAAAAATATTGCCCGGCACCGGCCTGAGGCCGATTTCAGCAGTTTGACCGAGCCTTTGTTGCCCTCAATCTGCAGGGTGCAGATTGTCCATTTGCGCCAGCAGATCATCGATGTCGGCAACTTTCAGATCAAAGCGCGCAATCAGATCGCTTATATCGTTGAGCCTCGCCATCTCGCCATCATCGCGCATGATCGAGCAAATGACTGCCGTATCTCCGCACCCGGCAAGGCGACACAGATCGATCGAGGCTTCAGCGGCTGCCGGTCGCTCGGCTGTGCCGCCATCGGCTGCGATCAGCGGGAAGACATGCCCGGGGGAGACCAGATCGTCGCTATTCGCACCATCGGCCACTGCAACTTCGACTGTCTTCGCCCGATCTGCTGCAGAAATGCCTGTCGTCACATCGGCGCGCGCCTCAATCGATCGACCGAAGGGACGGCCTGACTGGCGCTCGCTGCCGGGATTGATTAGGCTGATGCCCAGTTTGACGGCCCTTGCGGGCGTCAACGATAGGCAGATAAGGCCGCGGCCATGGCGCGCCATGAAGTTGATCGCATCGGCTGTGATATGCTTGGCTGCAACCGCGAAATCAATGTCACCCCGGCGGAACCGGTCGCCGGTGATGACGATGATTTCACCCTTGCTGAAGGCTTCGATGGCCGCGTCCAGATTGCTCATGCGGCGTCTCCGGCGGTAGCGGCAAAACTGCGCGCACCCTGCACCACCTGCTTGCCGACAATATCAAGCTGCATAGAAATCCGGTCGTCAAGACATTCACCGTCGGGTGAAAACAAGTTCGGATAGGTGCGAACAGTCGCGCCCATTGGCGTGGGCCAACCCCGCAGAGCGTGGACGATACTGCGCAAGGTCTGCATCGTGCTCATGCTGGCTTGGTCCCCAAAGGCGGTGGCTATCAGGCCGACAGCGCGGCCATCAAGATACGGCCGGTCATCTTTTGAGAGGTCTTCAAGATAGTCGAGCGCGTTCTTGACCAGCCCCGAAATTGTACCGTGATAGCCAGGGGCGGCGATGATCACGCCATCGGCTATGCGGACCGCTTCGACCATTTCCGCGCCGTCTGTGGCGCTGTGCGCGGTGCTCCGATAGTGGGGGAGGGCTGCGAGATACTCGCCGCCGAACAATTTGACCTCGGCCCCCTGTGCTTCAGCAACAGCCAATGCAGTGCACAGTGCCATTTCGGTCGAGCTGCCGGGGTTGATCGTTCCGCCGATCGCGACAATTTTGGGGCTCATGCGGCC
Source organism: Sphingorhabdus pulchriflava (assembly GCF_003367235.1). GTDB lineage: Bacteria > Pseudomonadota > Alphaproteobacteria > Sphingomonadales > Sphingomonadaceae > Sphingorhabdus_B > Sphingorhabdus_B pulchriflava. The sequence goes on along the minus strand of NZ_QRGP01000003.1, from coordinate 25,990 downwards.
ACCACCTTTCGTAAATGGTTTTCGAGCTGCAGTTGCTCTTCGTGCGTCATGCGGAGGCCCAGCTTTGTGCGCCGCCACAATATGTCTACGGCCGTGCGCGCCCACTCTTTGCTAATCAAATGCTCAACTTCGCGTTCGGTCAGGCCATGGCCGAAATGCTGACCGCAATCGGAGAGGAATTTTGCGTCGCCGAGGATGGTATAGCTGTCCAGGCCATAGCTTTTGAACAGACGGTCCGCCCAATCGGGTTCGAGGAAGGGATAGCGTTGCTCGAGCTTCTGCCTCTCTTCTGCCGTCGCGTCGACATCAAAATCACCCCCTGGCAACGCTTCGGATCCGGTCCAATGCCTGTTCTGCGGCAGCGGTAATCGTGTGGCGAGCAGATCGACCGCTTCCTCGGCCAAATGGCGGTAGGTTGTGATCTTGCCTCCGAAAATGTTGAGAATGGGTGCGCCGTCTTCGGCAACGCTCAAATCCAGCCGATAGCCACGCGTTGCCGCCTCGGGTTTGCCCGAACCGTCGTCGACCAGCGGCCGCACGCCCGAATAGGACCAGACGACATCTTCGGGCCGGACCGGCTTGCGGAAAAAGTGGCTCGCCCCTTCGCACAGATAGGCGATTTCTTCACGGCTGGCTTCGATATGGTCCAGGCCGCTCTTATGATCGGCATCAGTGGTGCCGATCAGCGTGAAATCATGCTCATAAGGGATCGCAAAGAAAATCCGGCCATCGGGAAGCTGGAAGAAATAGGGATAGGGATGGTCGTACAATTTGGGCACGACAATATGCGACCCGCGCACCAGCCGCATGGCATATTCCGCCTTGTCCGGGCTGTGACTCAGTACCTGCAACACCGAAGGACCGGCAGCATTGACGATCGCGCGCGCCTGGAAAGAGCGCCTGCCCGCTTCGATATGCCAGACGCCATCCTTGCGCTCGAGACGCGTGACAGGGCAACGCGTCTCTATATCCGCGCCACGAATGGCAGCGTCGCGGGCGTTGAGAACGACCAGCCGGGCGTCGTCGACCCAGCAATCCGAATAGACGAAACCATTGGTGAATTCAGGCTTCAATGGTCCGCCCGCGGGATGCTGGGCTAGGTTGATACTTTGGGTAGCAGGCAGGCGTTTGCGGGCACCCAAATGGTCGTAAAGAAACAGGCCTAGCCGCAGTAGCCAGCGCGGCCGCAGCCCTTTCACATGCGGCAATACAAAACGCATCGGCCAGATGATATGCGGGGCAATCGCCCATAAAACCTCGCGCTCAGTCAGTGATTCGCGAACGAGGGCGAATTCATAATGTTCGAGATAGCGCAGACCGCCATGGATCAGCTTGCTCGATGCAGAAGAGGTGCCGCTCGCCAGATCCTTGGCCTCCAGCAGCAGCACATGCGCGCCCCGTCCGGCCGCATCGCGCGCGATGCCGCATCCATTGACCCCACCGCCAATGACCGCGACATCGTAAATCTCCATCACTGCTCCCTATCTAGGCGGTGCTACAGCACCAGCGGTCCGTGCTGGATATGCGGCAGGACGTAGCGCGCGAACATGTCCGCTTCCTGCATATGCGGATAGCCGGAGAGGATGAAGGCCTCAATGCCTTCCGCCTGATAAGCGCGCAATTTGGCGAGCACCTGATCGGGGGTGCCGACGATGGCTGCACCACAGCCGGAACGCGCACGCCCTATCCCGGTCCACAGATTGTCTTCAACGAAGCCGTCACCGCCCGCGGCGCCGCGCAATTCCTGCTGACGCTGCACGCCGTAATTTTTGGCATCGAGCGACTTTTCGCGGATGGCCTTGCCCGCATCCTCATCGAGCTTGGACAGCAACCGGTCGGCATAGGCGCGCGCTTCATCTTCGGTTTCGCGCACGACGACATGGACGCGGTAGCCGAACTTCAGACTGCGGCCCTTCGCGGCGGCGCGCTGCTTCATGTCGGTAATGGTTTCGCGCACCTTGTCCATCGTATCGGGCCACATCAGATAGACGTCACAGCCCTCTGCCGCGCACTCGCGCGCTTCGTGGCTGAGGCCGCCGAAATAGAAGGCCGGGCATGTACCCGACAGGGTGGTGATACGCGCCGGATCGAGCTGGAGGTTGTAGAACTCGCCCTGGAAATCGAGATACTCGCCATTGAGCAGCGTGCGGACGATTTTCATGATCTCGGTTGCGCGGCGGTAGCGCGGGCCGCTTTCGATCTTTTCTCCGGGCATGTCGGACGAGATGATGTTGACGTTGAGCCGTCCGCCGGTTCCGGCAACATTAGGGCCAAGGATGCGGTCAAGCGTGGCGATGCGGCGCGCAAGCTGCGGCGGCCAGTCTTCACCCATACGCGTCGCCCAAAGCAGCTTCATGCGTTTGACCTGCGTGGCAACGGCAGCTGCAAAGGCGGTGGTGTCTAGGCCGAGCTGATATCCCGAGGGGAGGAGGATATTGTCGAATCCGCCTTCTTCGGCGCGCAGCACGATGTTGCGGCAATGCTCCCAGCTCGATTGCAGAAAGGGATCGGGCACGCCCAGAAACTCGTAATCGTCGTCGCACAGCGCCGAAAACCAGGCGATTTCGCATTGTTGGCCGCTCATATCCGTCTCTCCTTTGCAGGGCTGCCTTTCGAAGCGCCCGGCTTGCAGTTTCCATGGACCCGCGCTCAAGGCTGGGCCGCGACATTCGGCGCCTTAAGGCAGCCTTTCTCCTCTTGCCGCGACGAGCACGGCATACCAGTCCTGCCTTGACCAGCGGACCTTATAAGCTTCGACAGCTTCGGCGATACGTTCCGGCTGCTGCGAACCGACAATCGGGATGATGCCTGCAGGATGTGCCATCAGCCAGCTATAGGCGGCGACGCTGCGGGACACGCCCTGCTCACCAGCAACCCGATCCAATTCGGCGGCGACGGCGTTGTCGCGTTCGCTGTCGGGATTGGCCAGACGCCCGCCGCCCAAGGGTGACCATGCGAGCGGGGTGAGCCCCATCATCATCGCTTGATCGAGCTCGCCATTTTCAAAGCAGGTGATGCGCAGTGGGCTGATTTCCGGCTGCGTCGCCACCAATTTGTGGCCTAGAAATTGGTTGAGTGCGGCGATCTGGTGGATCGTGAAGTTCGAAACGCCGATAGTCCGGATCTTGCCCGCTTTAACCGCATCGTCGAGAGTCTTGGCGACCTCTTGGGGATGTGCGAGAATATCAGGGCGGTGGATCTGGTATAGATCTATTGTCTCGGCCTGGAGCCGCTTGAGCGAGGCATCGAGCGCGGAGGAAAGATAAGCGGCGCTCTGGTCATAAGGCAAAGGCGGTATGATCCCGCCCTTGCTGGCGAGCACCATGCGTGCCCGAAGCGCAGGTTCGGCGGCCAACACTTCGCCCAGAAGCGCCTCGGCGTCGCCGAACCCGCTCTCACCATTGAAACCGTAAATATCTGCCGTATCGAGGAAATTTATCCCCGCATCGAGCGCGCTATGGACCAGTTTGGCCGCATCGGCGGCGGTGCGACCATTTTCCGCAAGGCGCCACATGCCCCAGGCGATACCACTGACTTCAATCTCGCTGTTCCCTAAACGCCGCATCTTTGCGGGCGCCGGCAATGTCTGGTTTGCGTTCATAGACGCTCTGTCTCCCCGGTATGACAACGGTGTCTTATTGAACCCGGAAGCGCCCTATCGTCAAGCCGGTAAAATCAGGATTTGCGTAACGGCGCGGTTGACCCGCGAACCATCACTTCGTGTTGTAGCCGCTGGTGGACGATGGCCGGATCGGGACAAAACAGCTGGTTCGTGGCCGCATAAGCCAGTTCCAGCACGGGTTGGCGTACCGTCGTCAAAGGCGGCCAGACCAACTGGGCGAGCGGTGTATCGTCGAATCCGGCGACCGACAAATCCTGCGGCACATCAAGGCCAACGCGGTGCGCATAAGACAGCACGCCCGCCGCCATGTCATCGTTGCTCGCAAAAATGGCGGTCGGCTTGTTGGTGAGTTTCAGAAGGGCTTCCGCCGCGGCCATGCCGCTTCCGAAATCGAAGGTTCCGGGACGCGCCAGTTCCGGCTCATACGCAATTCCCGCCCTGTCGAGCGCCCGCCGGTAGCCAAAATGGCGCTGGTCGCTCGCCATATGATTGGGGTGCCCGATTACGAAGCCGATGCGCCTATGCCCCTGGTTGATCAGGTGCGTCGTCATATCGTCCGCCGCCTGCACATCGTCCATGAAAACCGAGCTTGTCAGCGCATGATTGGTTCCCGGCGAGATGCGGACGAAGCGAATTCCGCGTCGTTCCAGTTCGGCCAGCGCAGCCGGCGCATCGGTCACCGGCGACGATAAAATCACCCCGTCGACATGGGTTTCATCGATCAACCCACCAATCTCGAGCGCCAGCGTAGGCGAGTCGACGTCGACCGGCTGCGCGAGCATACGCACGCCTTCCTCACGACAGCGGTTCCACACACCCTCTTGCACAGCATGGATGTAATAGGGGCTATGATTGTCGTAAATCAGCGCGATCTGGAAAGAGCGCGAACCGGCCAATGTGCGCGCCGCGAGGCTGGGGCTGAAGTTGAGCGCAGCGACTGCCTCTTCCACCTTGCGGCGGGTTTCATCGCTGACATATTTTTCCTTGTTGAGGACGCGCGACACCGTTTTGATCGACACACCCGCTATTCGGGAAACATCCTTGATCGTTACGCGCATGGCATTTGGGTAACAGTCAGGCGAAAATCTGCAAGCGTCGAATCTGCCCTCTTGCCAAGCTGTCGATATTTTGTGACAAGGCTGTCATAGACACCGTTGTCAGACGGGAGAGGAATATTGACGAACGCGGTTCGCTACGGCCTTGTCGGCTCAGGCATGATGGGCGTGGAGCATATCCAGAACCTGGCGATCACGCCGGGAGCTGTGGTCACGGCTTTGGCCGACCCCACCGAAAGCTCGCTGGGCTGGGCGAAAAAGGCGCTGGGCGATGCGGCTGACGGCGTGCAAAGCTTCTCCAGCTCTGCCGAACTCGCCGCTTCGGGCCTGTGCGACGCCGTGATTGTCGCCAGCCCCAATTACACCCACCGCGATGTCCTCGTGCCGCTGTTCGATGCTGGCTTGCACATTTTGTGCGAAAAGCCGCTCGCCACCAAGATCGAAGATGCGCGCTGGATTGTAGAGCGTGCAGCACAATCGCCGGGCATCTTCTGGACCGCGATGGAATATCGCTATATGCCGCCTGCCGCAGAGTTTATCCGGCAGGTGCATGGTGGCCGCACCGGCAAGCTGCAGATGCTTTCAATCCGCGAACACCGTTTCCCCTTCCTGCCAAAGGTGGGTGACTGGAACCGTTTTGCGGAAAACACCGGCGGTACGATGGTCGAGAAATGCTGCCATTTCTTCGATCTGATGCGGCTGATCACCCAGTCGGAAGCGGTGCGTGTCTATTGTTCGGGCGCGATGGACGTGAACCATCTCGACGAAAGCTATGACGGCCGCCGCCCTGACATTATCGACAACAGCTATACCACAGTCGATTTCGCCAATGGCGTACGCGCAATGCTCGACCTGTCGATGTTTGCCGACGGCGCTGAAAATCAGGAAGAGATTACGGCCGTAGGCGACAAGGCCCGGCTCGACTGTCTGATCCCGGAAGGCAGCCTTGTCTATTCACCACGCGTCGGCTTCCGCCAGCCAAAAGCGGTTGAGCGGACAGTCATCGAAGTCGATGAAACCGCACTCAAAGCAGGTAGCCACCATGGCTCAACCTATTACGAGCACCAGAAATTCTTGGGCGCAATCAGAGGGGACGGCGCTGTAGAGGTGTCGGCACACGACGGACTGATGGCGGTTGCCATCGGGACCGCCGCCGAAATCAGCGCCCGCGAAAAACGCGTCGTGGAAATGAGTGAATTTGAATTTTGACGATACGCCCGGCGACAGGGTGACAAGGAGGACGTGAGCATGAAACAGTTTCTTTTGGCATCAAGCGCAATGGCGCTGATCGCGACGGCCAGCCCGGCTTTTGCGCAGGAAGCAGAAGATGAAGGTGCCGTTGGCGCCGAAATCATCGTTACCGCCCAAAAGCGTGCAGAAAATGTGCAGGACGTGCCGGTTGCCGTCTCTGTAATCTCTGGCGATGCGCTGGAACAGCAAGGCGGTATCAACATTGAAAACGCCCAATATCTGGTACCCAGCCTGAACTTCCGCAAATCGGGTACTGCGCTTAACCAGTCGCTCTATCTGCGTGGCGTTGGCACGACGACCTTTTCGATTGGAGGCGAGCCTTCGGTCGGCACGGTCCTCGATGGCGTCGTATTGGCCCGCTCGGGCGAAGCATTCAGCGACCTCGTTGATATCGAACGCATCGAAGTGTTGCGTGGCCCGCAGGGTACGCTGTTTGGCAAAAATGCCAGTGCGGGCGTGATCAACATCGTCAGCAAGCGTCCAGGCCCCGACTTTGGCGGCTATGCCGAGGGTGGTTTCTTCTTTGGCAATGGCGAGGAATATCGGGTTCGCGGCGGCGTGAACCTGCCGCTGTCTGAAAAGCTCGGTTCGCGCATCACCGGTTTCTATTCGAAATGGGACGGCAATATCGTCAATGAAACGCTTGGACGGCGGGTCAATGGCTATGAACGCTATGGCATTCGCGGCGTCGTGGAAGCGCGCCCGAGCGATACTGTTACGCTTACCCTGATCGGCGACTGGCGCAAATCGAACGACGATTGCTGCGCAGAAGTCATCGGCGCGCCTGCCCGCAACGCCGACGGCACGGTATATGCGACATTCAATACCCGCGCCGCAACCGGACTCCCCCCATTGCTCGGCGATCGCACCCGTCGCGTCCGCCAGAACCTGCTCACACAGGCGCTGGAAAAGGCTTGGGGCATTTCGTTCCAGGCGGATGTCGAACTGAATGGTCCGACCATCACGTCGATCACGTCCTATCGCGGTTATGACAGCAACGAAATCCGCGACGGCGACTTCCTGTCGACTCCCTATATAGGCATTGTCCAGAGCCACGATTTCGGTCCGCAAACTGGCACCACTTTCACCCAGGAACTGCGGCTGACTTCTCCGACCGGTGGCTTCTTCGAATATGTAGCAGGCCTCTATTATTATCAGGCAGAGCAGGAGCGTACATTCACCCGCTCGAACATCGCCTGCTCGGCATCAACCCTGCCCGCCCAGGGCGTACTTACCCCCTGTTCGACAACCGCCGGCGCGTCGACTTTGACCTTCCCGCTGGGGACGGCCACCTTCGGCACCACCTTCAAGAATATGGCGGGCTTCGGACAGGCGACGTTGAATTTCAGCGATAATTTCCGCGGCATCGTTGGAATCCGCTACACGCATGACCAACTCAATGGCTTCCACAGCCGCACCAACCCGGTTGCTGGTGCCGCCAATGCCAATTTCGATCAGGGCGTCTATAATGAATATATCCGCCAGATTAATCTCGGCGCAACACCGGCTGCTGCACAGGCGGCTGCGGTGCTGGCTTCGAATGGCCAACCATTCCGGCAGAAAGTGACTAACAACAATTGGTCAGGTAAAGCCGGTCTTCAATATGATATTTCCGAAGATATGATGGCCTATGCCACCTATTCACGCGGATATAAGGGGCCAGGCCTGAACGTCTTTTTCAACCTGAACTCAAACGGCACCCCGCCGCTTGCGCCCGAGACAGCGGATAGTTTTGAAGGCGGTCTCAAGACCACGTTGCTAGATGGCCAGATGACGCTGAACATCGCCGGCTTCTATGCCAAATATAAGAATTTCCAGGCGAACAATCCGGATTTCGTGCTCGGCCAGCGCGTAACGCGTTTCACCAATGCCGGCACGGTTTCGACCCGCGGCTTTGAAATCGACATGCTGTATCGCCCGTCGGACGATTTCAGCCTTTCAGGTGGTGTGGCCTATACCGATGCCAAGGTGGACCAGTTCCGCTTGCCGCCGGGTGCACCGATCACCGATCAGATCCCCAATGGCACACAGCTGCCCTTCTCACCCAAATGGAAGGCATCCTTGGGCAGCAGCTACACCATCCGCACCGGCGGTTTTGCCGATGTCGAACTGGGGGCACAGGGATCATATCAAAGCTCGCAGCTCGCCTTGCTGGTCGCCAGCCCGTTGATCCGCCAGAATGGCACGATCAAGGATTATGGCCTGCTCGACCTTTCGATCGCGCTTGTCGGAAAGGATGATCGTTTCCGCGTCTCCTTCCTTGCCAAGAATGTGTTCGATACCAGCTTTGCCGCCGCGATCAGCGATGGCGGGCCGCTGTCGGCCGGCAACACCGGAAGCAGCAGCTATCGTTACATCATCCCGCGTGAGGCCGACCGTTATTTCGGGATCAACGCCCGCTTCAATTTCGGCGCAAACTGAGCCCGATCGGGTCGCAACCAAACAAAGGGCCGGGCAGCAATTCCCGGCCCTTATTGCTTTCACAGCCAATAAACTGCTGTAGATGATTATACCGGACGAGGGGGAGACACGCGCATGAAAGTCATCACGCCGCAACTGCGCTGGACCCTGTTCGGGTTGCTCTGTGTCGCAGGCATCTTCAATGCCATGGACCGGCCGATCATCGCGATTTTGAAGCCGGACATGTCCGCCGATTTCGGCTGGACCGACGAAGATTTCGGCAACCTCGCCTTCGTCACCCAGATGGCGGCGGCATTCTCTTTTCTTTTCACCGGCTGGCTGGTCGATAAACTCGGAGTCTGGCGTTCGATGATTGCCGGCGTCACAACCTGGAGTTTCGCCGCAATGGCGCATGGCTGGGCGATGGCTGCGTGGCAGGTCGTTGGCGCGCGTATCGGCCTGGGGGCAACCGAGGCGGTGCAGACGCCGCTGACGATCAAGACCGTCGCGACACTCTTCCCGCCTGACAAGCGCAGTTTCGCCTTCGGCGTCGGTACCGCGATCGCTGGATTGGGTACGATCAGCCTGCCCTTTTTCATACCGATACTTGCAGCCGAAGTGGGCTGGCGTGGGGCATTGGTATTTGGCGGGGTGGCAGGGTTTGCCACTCTAGCTTTGTGGTTGGGGTTTGCCCGCGGTATCCGTTTCGATGATGGCGCGGAAGATGGTCAGCGCGACTTTTCGGACGACGGTGCGCCTTATGGACCCATTCTGAAGGAGCGTCGCACCTGGGCGATCGTGATTGCCAAGGCGATTTCCGATTCGACCTGGTGGCTGATGGGATTCTGGCTGGCCGATTTCTATCGGAAGACCTTCAATCTCTCCACGGAAGAACTCGCAGTGCCGCTTGCAATCGCTTTTCTCGGCTCGGGTGCTGGCGCGTTGTTTGCCGGCTGGATTTCGACCCGGTTGCTTGAAAGCGGCTGGAGCGTCAACCGGGTTCGCAAAACGGTCATGCTGGTGTCCGCATTGATTGTCACGCCGCTACCCTTCGTATTGCAGCTCAACAGTTTCTGGCCGGTTGCAATCATGATGGGCGTCGTGATGGCAGGGCATCAGGGTTTTTCATTGTCGATCTTCTCAACCATCACCGACGTCGTTCCGCGCACCAAGGTCGGGCGGGTGACTGCCTTTGGTGCTTTCATGGGTAATATCGGCGGCGCGTTGATCCAGCCGATAACGGGCGCAGTTTTGACCGCCGGGCTGGGTTTCATGCCGCTGTTCATCTTCGCCGCCATGTCCTATTTGCTGGCGCTGGCATGGCTCCATATGTTGCTTCCGGAAATCCGGCGCAGCTGAACATGGGCAGATAATGACCGAACCCAACCCGCTCGACAATCTCAGCGCATCCAAACCCCGGCCCAATTGGGATGCGATTCCCTATGGCGGTGACCTTTTCGGCGAAATGCATCTTGCCGAATACAGCCAACCCTCGGGTGAGCCACCGGTAAAGGATTCGCTCTTTCCCGGACTTGCCATTTGCGGAGTCGCCTCGGCAGCGGCTGCCTGGCTCTCCGAGCATTACCATTTTCCCATCATCCTGCTTGGGCTTTTGGTCGGCCTATCGTTGAGCTTCATCGCCCGTGACATGCGGACGCATAAAGGACTGGATTTCGCTTCGCGCACTTGCCTGCGCTGGGGCATTGTGATCCTCGGCTTTCAGGTCACCTTCATGCAGATCGGTGCATTGGGCGTGACGCCCTTTCTGGCACTGGTCGTCGTGATGGGTCTCACCTTGTTAGCAGGCATCGTAAGCGCACACCTGTTTGGTCAAACAAGCTATGCAGGTTTGCTTGCGGGCGGGGCAACGGCGATTTGCGGAGCAAGTGCAGCGCTAGCGCTTTATGGCGTAATCGGCAAGGACCGGCTGTCACAGGCGCAGTTCGCTCTGACGCTGGTTGGTATTTCACTGGCGAGCGCGCTGGCCATGTCGGTGTATCCCATCCTCGCCTCTTACTTTAACTTGAGCGACCAGCAGGCGGGCTTCCTGATCGGTGCTTCGATTCATGATGTCGCGCAGGCCATTGGCGGCGGCTATGCCTTTTCCGACGCTGCGGGCAGCTATGCAACGATCGTCAAGCTCGCACGCGTCGCGCTGCTCGCGCCGATTGTCGCGCTGGTCACTCTGGCGATCGGAGCGGCTGGCGCACCTGCGGGACAAGCCAAGTGGCGTCGCCTGGCTTTGCCCTGGTTCATAACGGCATTCCTCGCAACCGTTGCATTGAACTCGCTCGTTCCCATTCCGGCAGAATATGCAGCGTTCGCACTGTCGGCCTCTAAGGGACTGCTTCTGCTCGCAGTCACCGCCACCGCGATGCGAAGCCGGATGGACCTGTTGCTCGATATGGGATGGCGCGCAACAATACCGGTACTGAGCGCCACCGTTGTCAGCTTCCTGTCAGCCTTGTTCTTTGTGGTCATGTTTCTTTGAAATCTAGCGCTTTTTGGTCGGTTAGAACTTAAGGCAATTTTTCCGGTGCCATGTCGTTGGCAATTTGGGCTGCCCGTGCTTCCGGAACACCAAGGCCGGTCAGGCCTAATATTAGTATTTCCGCCAATCGGTTACGAAATGCCTCTTTGCTCGGCTTTACTTCGATGATGTTGGTCATAACCGCCTGGCACAAGCCAAGCCAATAGAGCAACCCGCTCTCTCTGGCTTCATGGCGAAGCAAGCCCTTCTCCACCGCCGCCTCGATATCAACGCGGAGTCCGCTGTTCAGTGGATGCCTGCGCGCCGTCGATGAACCCTGACTGCGCAAAAGGACGGCAGTCCGCTTGGGCTGGGTGAGCGCGAATTTGGCAGCGACGCGCATACCGCCAGCAATTCTTTCAACGGGATCTTCTATCCCTTCATTGGCTCGTGTTACCAATGCCTCGACTTCTAGCCGCACTTCAGTGGCGATGGCATTTGCAAAGGCTTGTTTGTCAACGAAATGGTTGAAGAAGCTTCCTTTTGCGACGCCAGCTTTGGCCACAACATCATCAATCGGAATAGCATCAATCGGGCGCTCAACCAGCAGCTCGAAGCCTGCCGCTATCAGGGCGGCACGGGTGCGGGCGGAGCGGGGTGAAAGTGCAGTCTGACTGACCATGCACAATTCTTACTTGACCAAATGGTCAATTGCAATCTATTTGACTAAATAGTCAATAGCGACTCGGGGAGGAAATGCGATGCCGATCATCAAGATCGAAGACATTGCGCATGTGCGTTTCGCGGCACCTGACCTTTCGACAATGCGGTCCTTTCTCGAAGATTTCGGGATGCACTGCTTTGAAGAGAGCGGCCGACTTTACGGTAAAGGCAGCGACGGGCAACCCTTCGTCCATGTTACCGAGCCGGGCGATGCCAAATTTCTCGCAGTCGGCTTTCGTGCGGAAACGATTGCCGATCTGGAAACGCTGGCTGCGGCTGAAGGTCTCGCGGTTGAGGATTTGAATGAGCCCGGTGGTGGCAAGATCATTCGCCTGGTCGATCCAGATGGCTATGGCGTCGATGTCGTTGCTGGCCAGACAATGGGTGAAGCATCGGTGCCTTTTCCCGATGCGCCGCGCAACTCCGCCGCTGCCAAAGTCCGCTTTCGTGCAAACGTCCGGCTCGAAGCCGCTCCTGCCCATGTCCATCGCATCGGCCACGCTGTTTTGAAAGTGCGCGATTTTCGCGTTTCGGAGAAATGGTACAAGGACCGCTTCGGCTTTCTTACCTCTGATGAGGTTGAGGCGGCCAAGGATGTCCCGCTCGGCGCCTTCATGCGCTGTGATCGCGGAGACAAACCGACCGACCATCACACATTGTTCCTCGCGCAATTGCCGGGGCCGCTTGGGCTACTCCACGCTGCCTTCGAGGTTGCCAATCTCGACGACCTGATGCTCGGGCACCAGCATCTGAAGACGAAAAAGCGCGAAGCGGCCTGGGGTGTTGGACGCCACATCATGGGCAGCCAGGTGTTCGACTATTGGAAAGACCCGTTCGGCAACGAACTGGAGCACTGGACCGATGGCGACCTTTTCACCGCCACCGACCCGCCGCAGAAACAGCCGATGAGCGCCTTGCTCGCCGTGCAATGGGGCAGCCCGCATCCGATGTTTGCGGGCAAAATGCCGCCGCCGCCGGGGCTGGTCGCTTTCTTCACCGCTCTCAATATCCGCATCAAACGGCTGTTCAGCCGCCAGCCCAAAGGACGTCCCGCATGAAACTTGCAACCTATACGGCCAATGGCCAGACCCGCACCGGCATTGTCGTTGGCGATACCATCATCGACAGCGGCGTCGATGGCACGATGATCGACCTGATCCGCGAATGGGATACTCTCAAATCTGGTCTTGAGGCCAAGGCTGCGGCAGGCGGCGGGGTTCCGCTGGCTTCGGTGAAGCTGGAGGCGCCGGTGCAGCGCCCGGGCAAAATTTTTGCGATTGGCCTCAATTATGCCGACCATATCGAGGAATCGAAAATGGAAACGCCGCAACGGCAGGTTTGGTTCACCAAGGCCCAGACCAGCGTCAACGCGCCTTACGACGACATTGAAATCGCGACCGGCACGGTGACCAATGATTATGAGGTCGAACTGGTGGCAGTGATCGGTAAGGGCGGCAAACATCTCGGCATTGAAGATGCCCCGGCAGCAATTTTCGGATACTGCGTCGGCAATGATGTGACCGAGCGCATGTGGCAGCATGCCGGGCCGCAATGGTCCTTGGGCAAGAGCTTTGATACCCATGCGCCTATGGGGCCGTGGATCGTAACAGCCGACGAAGTGGGTGATCCGCACAATCTAGGCCTGCGCTGTTTCGTCAATGGCGAGAAGCGGCAGGATTCGAACAGCAAGCATCTGGTCTTCAATATCTGGCAGCAGGTCGAACATCTCTCGACAGGTATGACGCTGGAGCCGGGCGATTGCCTGTTCACCGGCACCCCTGGCGGGGTCGGCGCGGCGATGGACCCGCGCCAGTTTCTACAGCCGGGCGATGTGGTGCGCTGCGAGATTGACGGGTTGGGACACATCGAAGGCAAGATGGTCGCGGAAGGCTGAGCCAAATGATCCGCAAAATCATTTACGCTGTCTTGGCACTAACCGTCGGCGCGCTGGTGCTGGCGTGGGTCAATCGCGATGCGCTGGTTGACCGGGCTATCCAGGCCAGGTTGCAACAAGAACCTGACCGCAACTTCCTTGAGGATAAGGAACATGTGCGGGTGCTGGTCTGCGGCACAGGTTCGCCCGAGGTCAGCTCAGCCAAGGCGCAAGCCTGCACGCTGGTATCGGCGGGCGGCAAGATGTTCCTGTTCGATGTTGGCGATGGCGCGGTGCGCTCGCTAGCCCATTCGAAAATCCAGGTGAATGAGCTGGAGCGCGTGTTCATCACACATTTCCATTCCGATCATTTCAACGACCTTGCTGCATTGATCAACGCCGGCTGGATCTGGGGTCGCAAGGCCCCGCTGGAGGTCCAAGGGCCGGTCGGAACTAAACAGGTGCTGGACGGTTTCGCCCAGGCCTATGCGCTCGATGAAGGCTATCGCAGTGCCAATATGCCGCATCTGGCCAAGAACCGCATGGTTGCATTTGGCGTTCCGCTCGAGATTGCCTTTGCCGAAGAGCAGCGCTCGCTGCGGGTGTATGACAAGGATGGGGTGACAATCGACGCTACGCTTGTTGCGCATGATCCGGTGAAACCCGCTCTTGGCTATGTCCTCAAATATAAGGGCAAGAAGGTCTTCGTCAGCGGCGATACCGAAGTGAGTCCGGTGAATATGGATGCGATGCGCGATGCCGATCTTGCCGTCCATGAATCCTATGCCGCGCATATGGTCCGCCGCGCAATTCCGCAGATGAAGAAGCTGGGGATGGACTTCGAGGCGACGGTGGCCGAGCGCACCATCCCCTATCATGCCGACAATATCGCGCTGGCGAAGCAGGCGCAGGAGGCCGGGGTGAAGCACCTGCTGCTCACCCACCTCATTCCCTATCCGGATAGTTTCGTCGTCCGTCAGATGTACACCGAGGGGATGGGGCAGCATTACCAGGGCAAGCTGACGGTGGCGAAGGACGGATTGATTTTGGTGCTTTGATGCGCGTGGGTTCGCCAAATCCGGGGGAGGGATCGGATGACAGATTCTGATTGCGATGTGCTGATCGCCGGCGGCGGTCCCACGGGGGTCACGCTTGCGGTGCTGCTCGCACGTCGTGGAGTGAAGGTAATTGTCGCGGAAAAGGAAGCAGACATTTACCCGCTGCCGCGCGCGGCGCATATTGACCATGAATGCATGCGCATCCTGCAAGAGGCAGGCGTTGCCGATGAGGTTATGGGCGGCAGTCGACGCGCGTCGCGGTACGACTTCCGCAATGCCAAGGGCGAAGTCCTGCTGCGTTTCGGGGGGGCGGAGCAGATCGGGTCTGGCGGCTGGCCGGTGGCGAACATGATCCACCAGCCTTCGGTCGAGGCGTCGCTGCGCCGGTCGCTTGCGGCCTTTGCCAATGCAAAACTGCACAGCAAGTGGGAACTGCAATCCTTCGCGGATGATGGCGATGGGGTGACTGCACAAATTGAAACCCCAGATGGCGAGCGGACGATCCGTGCACGCTACCTTGTTGGCGCAGATGGTGCGCGTTCACCGGTGCGCGAGGATTCGGGGATTATATTCGACGACCTCAATTTTGAAGAGCCTTGGCTGGTTGTAGATGTATTGGTCGACGACTATTCGCGACTGCCCAGCGACAACCTGCAAATCTGCAATCCCGAACGGCCGACGACCTGCGTGTTGATGGGCGAGGGGCGACATCGCTGGGAATTCATGATCAAGCCCGGCGAAACCGCAGAGCAGGTGAGCGACGATGCCTTCATCGAGACACTGCTTGAGCCTTGGAATGTGAAAGGCGCGGTGCGGATGGAACGCAAGGCAGTGTACACTTTCCGCGCCCGTATCGCCAGTCAATGGCGCAAAGGCCGAGTCCTGCTGGCCGGCGACGCTGCGCACCAGACCCCGCCCTTTGCCGGGCAGGGCATGTGTTCGGGCCTGCGTGACGCCGCAAATCTGGCATGGAAACTTGCAGCCGTTGTCAAGGGAGAGGCCGACCACAGGCTACTCGACACTTACCAGCCCGAACGCGAGCCAAATGTCCGCGCTACGATCGACATGGCAATTATGATGGGTCGCACAGTGTGCATCACCAACAGATGGTCCGCCTTCCTGCGCGATTTGAAGTTCAAACTGGGTCGTGTGCTTGGAAAGCTACCCGGAGGACCACCGGACTATCCACCTATTTCCACTGGTGCGATTCTGAAGGATAGCGTTGGGGCAGGAAGCTATTTCCCGCAGCCGGTTTCGGTCGATGGTAATCGGCTGGATGAAGTTCTTGGCACTAACCATTGGCTTATCACCCGGCAGGATTTGAGCAGCCGCAAACTCGCGCCGTTTGCGAACAAACTCGAAATCTGGTTCGACGAGCAGGCTGTAGAGGCCGTTCTGGTTCGCCCGGATAGATATGTCTTTGGAACAGGTGACTCGAACCTTTTACAAACTTCATGGCGGCACGTGCGACGCACTGCCTCTACCCGCCCCTAAAATCTGTATGTCAGACCCAACGTGCCTTGAGCCTCCCATTTTTGGTCGATAGCGGCACTTCTATAGATGGATTTGTCGAGATAGATGGCACCCTCAGCAGCGATGAGCATCAGCCGTTCATTGAGTTTTACGGCGATTGAGATGCCCCACCCAGATTCAGCACTTCGTCTGTACTCGGAGCATCGGGAAGAATAACCCGCCGCTCTTTTCATATCCTGCGCGCGCGCTGTGCAGCAGTCACGCCGTCCATATAATGGGTGGCCTTTCGGTCGAGCCAGCTCGCATTTACAGCTGGAGTGATCGTAAATCGTCCCGTCGAAATCGGGTAACTATAGCGGGGATGATTTCCGAACCATTGAATTTGTCCTTCACGTCGTGGCGAAGTTCGCCGCTCAGCTGGCCTATTTTGGTGTCAAAAGAGATGCGCAGCCCGGCATCGACAGAGAGTTTTCTGCGATCACGCCGAGTTGAAAGGTCCGTACTGATCAACAAAGCCTACGCCGACAGCGATATGGTTATCGTTCTGACCGTCTTGATTTTCTTGCGCCTGTGCAACGGATGCTGAAACAGATAGGGTCAAGCCCACGATCAGGGGATTTAACATTGTTTTGGGCATTTTGAGGTTCCTGGATATTTCTGTCCAACAACCGGTAGACTGAAATAACAACGAGCTGGTGGCTGGCTTGGGCAGAGTTGTTGATATGGCGTATTTCCGGGGAAGACCGATCTTTGCGCGCCGGGGTGTTTGGGGGAGAAGAGCAAAGTTCGGCCTTCACCCGGACCAGCGACAGCCCTCTTGCTCAGTTGAGTAAGATAGGGCGATCGCTGGTGACCAGAGCCAGATGGGTAGTGGTCTGGTCAATCTGCGGAAAGGTTTGCAAGGCTGGGGCTGTACAGGCTTGCCAGGCCTATTTTGCTTGCATTGCTGTTCCTTACAGAAGCGTGATGTTTGATCTAGCCATGCCAATGTGAAATAGAAATTGCGGCATTTTCTATTTCATCTATGCAAATATGCATGGATTGGCGTTCGGTAAATTTTGATTGAAACAGGGCGCGAGCGTTTCTCGTGACCGCTGAGGAAGGGTTTCTTTCTGCTGCGGCGCGTGCGTTGGGATTGTCGCAGCCGACACTCAGCCGGCAAGTGGACGCTTTAGAAGACGAGCTGAGCCTGGTGTTGTTCGAGCGGGCGGGCAGGGGCTGTTACTGACCCCGAACGGGCTCGAATTGTTGGCGCATGTGCGCGGAATGGAGGAGACGGCATCGCGCGTCTCACGTGTGGCGTCGGGGCGGTCTCAATCGATTGAGGGGTCCAGTTGCATAGCTGCTAGCGAAGCATATAGCGTATTTCTGCTTCCACCAATTGTCGGAAAACTTCGTCAGGAATATGCAGGTATTTCAGTTGAAATGGTCGCTTCAAATGCCGCTACGGACTTGCTGCGTCGCGAAGCTGACATAGCAATCAGGCACGTCGCGTCATCGCAACCGGACCTGATCACCCAGGCGATCGGCAATGACGAGGTCTATTTTACGCCGCACATAGTTACCGCGACAAGATCGGCAATCCCCGCCGTTTTCCCATATACTACAACCTTGCGAAGGTCGCCCTTTGCCAAACCGGTACAATACCAAGCCGCTCTCTGCCTGTTGTAGAGTTGCAACGGCACCTCCTTTATATTACAATTGTCATATAAAGGAGGTCGCGCATGCGTTATGGCAGCGAACACAAAGCGGAGACGCGCGCGCGCGTCGTGAAGTCCGCAGCACGCGAGATTCGACTGAGGGGCCCCGAAAAGGTTTCAGTAGCGGACGTTATGGGAAGCGCTGGACTGACGCATGGTGGTTTCTATGCGCATTTCGCATCGAAAGAGGCGCTGATTGCGGAAGCCATCGACGTTATGTTTACCGACATGCAGCATCGCTCTCCTGCTTTCGATGGAGCTCTGGCAAGCGAACTGGCCGATCCGCGACCCGCGTTGCGCACATTTCTCGAAGCCTATATTTCGCCAGAGCATCGTGATCGACCGGAACGGGGCTGTCCTCTTCCAGCATTGGCGTCAGATTTGGCACGCAACTCTGATACCGCTCGCGTACGCTTCGCTGCTGGCTTGGCAAAACTCACGTCCCGAATTGAAGCGGTACTTATCCGCATCGACAATGATGATCCTTCCGGAGAAGCTCGGGCTGCTGTCTCACAGATGGTCGGCGCAGTTGCTTTGGCACGCGCCGTCGGCGAAGGGGCGCAGTCCGATGCTATTCTGCACGACACCCTCGCATCGCTAACTAAGAGGCTGGATATATGACAGGTGAAACCAGAACCGACGATGCCTCAATGGACGGGCTTGCCAGGGTTCGGGCGTTGCTGGCGGCGGGTGGCAAGCCCCCGATCGGCGAAACGCTGGGCTTTGCCTTGGTCGAGGTCGAACTTGGGCGCGCGGTGTTTGAAGGTGTACCCGGCCGACATGCCTATAATCCTTTGGGTGTGGTTCACGGCGGATATGCGGCGACGTTGCTGGATTCTGCATGCGGGATCGCCACGGCAAGCCGATTGGCAGCAGGGGAATCGTTCACCACGCTTGAGCTCAAGGTTGCCTATCACAAGGCAATGACCGAACATACCGGGCCAGTGCGGGCAGAAGCGATCATCAAAAGCATGGGGCGCCGTGTGGCCTACGCAGATGCCACACTTACCGATGATGAAGGGAGGCTTCTGGCTTCGGCAACCTCCACTCTGTTGGTGATGGCAGCATGAGCGCAAACGTCATCGCAGGCAACCGCAGTACAGCCGAAGCTTCCGCAACGGCCGCAGCCGCACGCGCGACATTATTGCGTGAAGGCCCGATCCTGTCGACACTTGTACGCCTGAGTTTGCCCAACCTTGTCGCGCTCTGCTCGGCAACCGTCGTTTCAATTGCCGAGACTGCCTATGTGGGTTCATTAGGCGTTGCTGCGCTGGGCGGGATCGCGCTGGTCTTTCCAATTTTCATGTTGATGCAAATGCTATCTGCTGGAGCGATGGGCGGCACCGTATCGGGTGCCATCAGCCGGGCGCTTGGCGGCGGAGACTACGATGGTGCTCAAGCGCTTGCCTTATGCTCGCTTGCTATCGGTTTAGTCCTTGGGTTGGCTCTGACCGTGGCTGTCCTGACTGTTGGCCCACTCGCTTACAGTCAGCTCGGCGGATCGGGCGAAGTGCTGCAACAGGCCATCATTTATTCAAACGTGGCGGCGCTCGGTATTGTCGCGATCTGGGTGACCAACATGTTAGCGTCGATTGCGCGCGGGTCGGGTAACATGGCAATACCGGCAACGACTCAGTTGGCAGCAGGCGTGGTGCAGATCGTTGTCGGTGGGGCATTTGGGCTTGGCATTGGGCCGCTTCCCCGACTTGGTATGGCTGGTGTGGCGTTGGGTCAACTTGTGGCATTTTCTTGCGCTGCAGTAACACTGTTTCTGTACCTTCGATCCACCCGTGCTCGCCTTCAATTGCGGCTTGATCCAAGCCTGCTGAGCATAACTCGATTTGCCCAGATATTGCGGTTCGGTGCCGTGGCCATGCTCTCACCGTTGTTGTCGGTAACGACCGTTCTAGTGCTGACCGCGATGGTCGCGCGCTATGGCCCGGAGGCATTGGCCGGGTACGGCATCGGTGTGCGGCTTGAATTTCTGCTCATCCCAATCGCTTTTTCGGTCGGGGTCGCGTGCGTACCAATGGTCGGCACAGCCATAGGCGGAGGCGATGTACCGAGAGCCCGGCGTATCGCGTGGACAGCCGGAGCGCTTGCTGCTTCTGCTCTTGGCGTGCTTGGTGTCTTGGTTGTGTCTTTTCCCGAACTATGGGTGGACATGTTTACCAACAATCCGGCTGTACGACATGCAGCGTATAGCTATTTGAGTATTGCCGGGTTTAGCTATGCATTTTTCGGGCTGGGGCTTTGTCTTTACTTTGCTTCTCAAGGTGCAGGCCGTGTGGGCGGAGCGATCGCCGCTCAAGCGCTGCGACTGGCAGTCGTTCTGATCGGCGGCTTGGCGTTGCTCGAGATGAATGCGCCAATGTGGTCAGTGTTCCTGCTCTCGGCTGTTGCAATGATTCCGATGGGACTCGGCACAGCGCTCTTCATCAAACTCGCCCGCTGGTAGATCCGCCAAGGTTCGCCGAGCTTTGCCCTGGTTGGCGCAGTAGCGGCGGCAAGTTTCCAAACCGCCGTCGCCATTTCAGCGCGAGAATTTCTGGTCAGCAATGAGAGATTCGTCTTGTCTCGGGCCAAAAATGGTCCATTCCCTTGTGTTTGGGCAAAATTAGATTTTTGTTTGTGAGTGAATGACATGTGGAGGTGCGCGCAGTCACCCGCAACCAGTCTCTGCGCTGAAATTCCCTGTTATGCAGGGAATTAACAGGGAATTTCACAATTTTTTTGGGGGGGCGAGTTTGCGGCGTCAGACCCGCAAAACCCGCAGAATTGCGAGGTTAAAGCAGCATTTTCCCTGCGCACAGAACAGGGAATTCATCTCGCAATAACAGGGAAAACAAATCGCCCGAACAGCGAAAGCCGCTGCGTAGAACAGCGAATGGATAGTTGCATATCAGGGATTGGATCGCGCCGGTTTTGTTGCGGGCACATACACCATCATCTCTGCCAAGCTTCCACAATGTCTTCCACATTCTTGCGGCAGGGGGTTCTCTACGCGCGATGAATGTTGCCATTCTGTTCTTGATCTATTCGCCATTCATTCCCATGCTTAAGACTGGAGCAAAACAAGAAAGGAGCCGCTTTGTCATGTTTAAATGGGGGATGTTGAATGACCAAATTTATTACACAAGTTATCGAGCGGGATATTGGATCGCTTAAATCTTATGCGCGCAACGCGCGGACACATTCGAAGAAGCAGATAAAGCAGATTGCTTCGAGTATAGAGCGCTTCGGGTTTGTGAACCCGGTGCTCATAGGCGATGATGGTACGATCATCGCAGGCCATGGCAGGGTCGAGGCTGCAAAGTAGCTGGGTCTTGGGACCGTTCCGACACTTGCCCTTTCCCATCTGAGCGAGACCGAGAAGCGGGCCTATGTGCTCGCGGACAACAAGCTTGCGTTAAACGCTGGCTGGGACCGCGAGATATTGGCGATCGAACTTCAGGGTTTGGTGGAACTCGACTTCGAGGTCGAACTGACAGGCTTCAGTCTGGCAGAGATCGACCTTGTCCTTGACGAGGCGGGTGAGGCTGATCCCGATGCGGTTGATGCGGTAGAGGATGCCATGCCAGCGGTGGCAGGGCCTGCCGTCACGCGCATGGGTGATGTGGGGGTCCTGGGACGGCATAAGCTCATCTGCGGCGATGCGCGAAGCAAGGAGGATTATGCACGGCTGCTCGGCAACGAGCGGGTCGACATGGTCTTTACCGATCCGCCTTATAATGTCGCCATTGATGGCAATGTCTGCGGCCTCGGCTCGGTCAGGCACCGCGAGTTCGCCTTTGCCTCAGGCGAGATGAGCGAGAGCCAGTTCACCCAGTTCCTGAAGGACAGTCTTGGCGCCATGGCTGGCGTGATGCGTGACGGGGCGATTGCTTTTGTTTGTATGGACTGGCGCCATATGGGCGAACTGCTGACAGCGGGGCATCATAGCTTCACCGAACTCAAGAACCTTGTTGTCTGGAACAAGACCAATGGCGGTATAGGTGCCTTCTACCGTTCGAAGCACGAGCTCATCTTCGTGTTCAAGCAAGGGACAGCACCCCATACCAACAGCTTTGGCTTGGGCGAGACCGGACGCTATCGAACCAATGTTTGGGACTATGCAGGGATCAGCAGTATCGGCGCCAACCGTTCGGAAGAGCTTGCCATGCATCCGACGGTCAAGCCAGTTGCGCTCATTGCCGATCGATACGCGACTGTTCGAAGCGTGGGGAGGTTATCCTCGATGGCTTCGGTGGTTCAGGCTCTACCCTGATCGCTGCCGAGAAGACCGGGCGCTGTGCCCGGCTCATCGAATATGATCCCCTTTATTGTGATACGATCGTCAGGCGCTGGCAGGCCTATAGCGGTAAGCAAGCCTTGCTCGCCGGTACCAACACATCGTTCGACGACATCAGCGAAGCGCGCCTCGGCATCAGCCTCGATATGGAGGCGGCCCAATGAGCGATGGAGAGAACGACAAACAGCAGACCGAGCTCGTTCCCTACTCCATAGGCTATGGCAGGCTACCTTCTGAGCACAGGTTCCAGAAAGGCAGGTCTGGCAATCCAAATGGTAGGCCCAAGAGACCGAAGGTAAAGAAGAAGGAGTTCGATCCGATACTGCGCCCTACCGACAGCCTGATCCTTGAAGAGGCGTATCGACCCGTCACAATCCGCGAAGGTGACAAGACGATTGAGCTGCCTGCCATCCAGGCCTCGGTGAGGGCCCTGGCCATCGCGGCAATGAAGGGAAGCCGCTTATCCCAAAAGCAGCTTTCCGACATCGTTCGGTCTGTAGAGGAAAAACGTCACACAGAGCAGTTGCAGCTGCTTGAGACCATGATCGAGTATAAGCAGAAAATGGACCGCCGAGTTGGAGCGGCGGCAGCGTTTAGCGATTACGGCACCCGATCCTGTTCCCCAGCCCGACGATATATTTCTCGACCTACGCCGAGGCACGGTAGAAATCGAAGGCCCGGTGGATGAAAGGCAAAAGGCATTTTGGGACGAGAGGTTTGAACGTATGGATAACGCGCAAGCCGAGGTGAACTTCTTTGCAGACAAGTATCGCAAAGCTCGCGATCCAAAGCGAAAGGCCTTCTGGCTGGACGAATGGCATTTTGAGCAAAAGATATTCGATCTGCTCAATGACTCATTGCCTAAGAAGTATAAGCGGAAACTGCAGAATCGATCTTATGCCGAAGGTGCATCGCGCGAAGGGAAAGCTCTTGAGGAGTTCAGACGTAACAAAGCGTAGATGAAGGAGATTGTCGAGTAGCCAGTAACCGTTGCGAAGCTTTCTAAAGTCCTGGCGTCGCTATTCATTATTATGTTGATTAAGCAAGTGTCGTTCTTTGGCCGGTTGTGGACATTGAGCGTTTTGCGAAAGAGGCCGGGCTGGTGCAAAAGTAGACGTTTGTCAGTGCACCATAAATGCATAGCAATTATATTAACAGGTTCGGCTAGTGTCAGATCAGCAGTGCTCCCATTGTGAGGCGTCGGATTGAATGGCTACGTCAACGGGCAATGTGAAAGGCTCTGACCTTTTTTACCAGATCCGCACCCTTTGCTCCGGCGGCAGGTAAAGCTTGTCGCTGGGTTTCACACCGAAAGCGTCGTACCAGGCGTCGATGTTTCGTACGATGCCGTTCGCGCGGAATTCGCCGGGGCTGTGCGGATCGGACAATATGCGGCGGCGCTGTTCCGCATCAACCACCAGTTCGCGCCAGACCTGCGCCCATGCCAGAAAGAAGCGTTGGTCTCCGGTGAATTGACCGATTTTCGGCGCTTTGCCACCCTGCTTTTCTGCAACAAACTTCCGATAGGCGGCATATGCAACCGAAAGGCCGCCAAGATCGCCGATATTTTCGCCCAAATTCTGTTTGCCGTTTATCTTGAGGCCGGGCAGCGGCTCATATTGGTTGAACTGATCGACCAAGCCTGCTGTGCGCTTTTCGAACTCTGCTCGCGATGCGGCCGTCCACCAATCGCGTAACTTGCCATCGCCGTCGGACCTGCTGCCCTGGTCATCGAAACCATGCCCGATTTCATGCCCGATGACGGCCGCGATTGAACCAAAATTGACCGCGGGATCGGCCTTGGGATCGAAGAAGGGCGGCTGCAATATACCAGCGGGGAATGTGATCGAGTTGCGCGCCGAACTATAGCCTGCGTTAATCTCCTGCGGCGGATAGGCGAACTCCCATTTGCGTGTGCCCTCTGCAAGGCGTTTCAGGCTGTCTGCATGCTCCCATTCAATCAGGCGGTTCACATTGCCGACCAGATCGTCGGGCGCGATCCGTACCGATGATCGATCATGCCATTTATCCGGGAAGCCGATAAAGCTGCTGATCTTTTCGAGTTTCGAGAGCGCTTCGTTGCGGGTGGGTTCGTCCATCCATTCGAGCTTCTCGATCCGCTCGCGATAGGTTGACCGCAAATAGTCGACCATTTCGGCTACCTTCGCGCGGTCGGCAGAGCCGAAATACTCGGCCACATATATGCGCCCGATTTCTTCGCTCAAGACCTCGTTGACAGCTGCCACTGCTTCCAGATCGGCGGTCCGGCGCTGGGCCGTGCCCTGTAATGTGGTCTTGTGAAAATCGAAATGCGCCTGCACCCACCGTTCGGACAGATAAGGCGACCAGAAGTCGAGCAATCTGAAAATCATGTAGGAACGAATGTCATCAATCGGGGTTTCGGCGAAAAGCTTTGCGACATCACGGGTGGCTGTATCCGTTATGACCTTCAGCCGTTTCTCGTTCGAATAGCCGGCTTCTGCCAGATAGACGTCCCACGGAAAGCCGGGCGCATACGCCTTTAGTTCTTCGGGGGTCATGACATTGTTCATGCGCACCACATCGCGCATTTCTAGCGGGCTCCACTGGCGTTTGGCCACTTCGGTTTCCAGCGCAAAAATCCGCAGCGCACGCGCTTCAGCGTCGGGAAAGCCTGCGCGCAGGAAAGTATCGGCCATATAGGCCTTCAATGCCTCGCGGTATCTGGCGTAAGGCTCACCCTCATTCAGATAATAATCGCGCGACGGCATAGTCATGCCATCGGCACCAACAACGGCTATCTGCCGCGCCGGGTCATTTGAGTCGCTTGTGACCCCGTTACCGAACAAGCCACCGACGGTTCGCAAAGCCATTGCCCTTGCAAGGTCCTCGCGGGTTTTAAGGCCACTTATTGTCCCCAATGTACTCGCAATGGGCACAAGACCAACAGCATTGCGCTTCGCCATGTCTGAATAAGACCTGTGAAAATCAGCGATCAACTGCTCTGGCGAGCCGGGCGCATCATTGCCTTCGCGCGCTTCGGTGATGATGTCTGCGACCCGCCGTTCCGTCGAAAGAAAAACTTCGACAAAACTATCATTGGAAGACATTCCGGTGGGGATCTTCGCGGTGTTGAGCCAACGCTCATTCACATAGCGGTAGAAATCATCCCCTGGGCGGACAGTCTTGGACATGCCTTCAGTATCGACACCCCATTCGCCGATTTGGACTTTTTGCGGGATATCCTGAGCAGCCAGCGGAACCGAAAGCGCGGATGCCAACGACAAAGTCATCAGCATCAGTTTGGCGTTGCGATAGAATCCCATTTCCTTGCCTTTCTTTCGACTAATCCTTTTCGCGCCAGTCCTCACGGCGATAGATGAGCAGCACACAGCCTGCTGTATGGTGGGTGAAAGCCGGAACGTCGCGCATGATCGGGCCGAAGCCGCGCAGCGAAGCGGGCATGCCTGTTTCATGCCGCTTACCCTTTTCATCAATCCAGTATCGACGGCCATAGCCGCTAAACAGGCATTGCGCTGCGCCCTGCGGTGTATCGAACGAGGGTAGGTCATGTGTGGGATGACGACCCGAATTTGTCGCCACAAAATGGCTGGGATTGAACGGATTGATCCCCGGTCTTTGTGGCAACTGGGGCTGCCCGTTTGTAGTCTGCTGATATTCGGTGGATGTAACGGGTGGCTGAACAACCGGCTTCTGGCCCCCACCGGGAGTAACAAAACCCGGATCGGTTACAGGCCGCAAAATGATGACCGGTTTCACCGCATCGCTGGGCGTAATATCAATTTGCGCAAGTGGCGGCTTTGGCTTGTCGAACGGCCGTGGTCGATGGATCGTTGGCGGCATCATAGTGCCACCAACCGTCTGGAACGCGATTGTAACGCCTGGTTCCGCGATAACAGGAGGTCTGCCACCTCCAGGAACACTGAAAGTCGGACTTTCCAATGGCCGGACTAACGGCGGCTGCTGCGCCGGCGGTTGGAGCACTGGCACTTGCTGCGGGACCTGTGGTTGCGGCAGCGGAGGCTGCAGCATGGGCTGCACGACCGGAGGCTGCTGCACGGGTGGTTGGAGCAC